>CAIOGM010000064.1 GCA_903857795.1 uncultured Geobacter sp. | reverse complement strand
TATCCCCCCCAAGATCACCGACAGCTACCAGGGGGACTTCAACGAGATCAAGCTCAACCTCAACAACTGCATCGACAACATCAACCTCCTGGTGATCGACGCCAACCTCCTGGCACAGGCCGCCGTGGCCGGTCGCCTGGCGAACCGGGCCGACGCCTCACGGCATCAGGGTGACTTCCGCAAGATCATCACGGGGGTCAACGAGACCCTGGACGCGGTCATCGGACCACTGAATATGGCGGCGGAGTACGTGGACCGGATCTCAAAGGGGGATATCCCCCCCAAGATCACCGACAGCTACCAGGGGGACTTCAACGAGATCAAGCTCAACCTCAACAACTGCATCGACAACATCAACCTCCTGGTGATCGAGGCCAACCTCCTGGCGCAGGCCGCCGTGGCCGGTCGTCTGGCGAATCGGGCCGATGCCTCGCGGCATCAGGGGGATTTCCGCAAGGTCGTAGGCGGGTTCAACGAGACCCTGGACGCGGTCATCATTCCCCTGAACATGGCTGCCGGTTGCGTGGACCGGATCAGCAAGGGGGAGATCCCTCCCCGGATTACCGATCACTATAACGGCGACTTCAACGAGATCAAGAATAACCTGAACAGCTGTATCGACGCCGTCAACGGTCTGGTGACCGACACAGACCTCTTGGCCCACTCTGCGACAGAGGGGAGACTCGGCGTCCGCGCCGACAGCGGCAAACACCGAGGGGATTTTCACAAGATCATTGCCGGTTTCAACGCGACCCTGGATGCGGTCATCGATCCCCTCAACATGGCGGCCGAGTACGTGGACCGAATCTCCAAAGGGGATATGCCTCCGCGCATCTCCGCCAGCTATCATGGCGATTTCAACGGGATCAAGGACAACCTCAACGACCTCATCGCAGCTCAGAACCAGATCACCGCCGGAGCCAAAGAGGTAGCCGGCGGCAACCTGATGGTGAATCTCAAGGAGCGCTCCGCCAATGACGAGCTGATGCACTCCCTCATCGCCATGGTCCGGCAGCTCACCACCGTGGTGAGCGAGGTGAAGGCGGCTGCGGACAACGTGGCGGCCGGCTCACTGGAGATGAGTTCCGGCTCCGAGAACATGTCCCGCGGCGCCTCGGAGCAGGCGGCCGCAGCGGAACAGGCCTCCTCCAGCATGGAGCAGATGACCTCCAACCTCAGGCAAAAGGCCGACAACGCCCAGCAGACCACCCACATCGCCAACCAGGCGGCGGACGACGCGGCAAGCGGCGCCGCGGCGGTGGCGGAGACTGTGGCGGCCATGAGGGAGATCGCGGGGAAGATCACCATCATCGAGGAGATCGCCCGTCAGACCAACATGCTGGCGTTGAACGCGGCCATCGAGGCAGCCCGGGCCGGGGAGCACGGCAAGGGGTTTGCGGTGGTCGCCTCCGAGGTGCGCAAGCTGGCGGAACGGAGCCAGGCCGCGGCGAGAGAGATCTCCGGGCTCTCCGCCTCCAGCGTAGAGGTGGCGGAACGGGCCGGGGAGATGCTGGCCAGGATCGTGCCGGATATCCAGAGAACCGCGGAGCTGGTGCAGGAGATCAATGCTGCCAGCCGGGAACAGGACAGCGGGGCCGAGCAGATCAACAAGGCGATCCAGCAGCTGGATCAGGTGATCCAGCAGAATGCGTCGGCCGCCGAGGAGATGGCGTCAACAGCAGAAGAGCTCTCCTCCCAGGCGGAGCAGCTTCAGGCCACGGTGGCCTTCTTCCGGATCGACGACGGCGGGGGGAGAGCCCTGACGACCCGGCGGGTATCGCGGCCCATGGCAAAGTCTATCCAACGTTCGGCGCCCACCGCCATCAAGTCCATGCCTATCGGTTACGGCGGGTTGAAGAAGGCGGTAGGGCATGATCTGGACATGGCGAGCGGCGACCATCTGGACGGCAACTTCGAAAAGTTCTGACAAGGAGGGAACAGATGAGCCAGAGCATTACGGAAACCACACAGTACCTCTCCTTCAGGCTCGGGGAGGAGCTCTTTGCCGTAGATGTGGCCAAGGTTCGCGAGATTCTGGACGTCATCGCCATCACCAAGGTCCCCCAGACCCCCGCCTATATGCGGGGGGTCATCAACCTGCGTGGCAGCGTCGTTCCGGTCATGGATCTGCGGCAGAAGTTCGGGCTCCTTCCCACGGAGCGGACCGTGAACAGCTGCATTGTCGTCATGGAGATCAGCCACGACGGGGAGACCATGGTCCTCGGATCACTGGCCGATTCGGTACAGGAGGTGCTGGAGCTGGGCCCGGAGCAGATCGAACCTCCACCCAGGATCGGCGCCAGGCTCAAAACCGATTTCATCAAGGGGATGGGGAAGGTCAACGATCAGTTCATCATCATCCTCGATGTCGACCGGATCTTCACCGCCGACGAGCTGACCACCATGGTCGACGAGTTGCCGGAGGGGGGAGTTTGAGACGTTGGTTACGATGCCGACCGTGGGGGGGGATCCGTCAGTAACATAAAGAGCTATCGGACTCTTGCCGCCTCATGGTAACGTTGTCCCGGTTTCTGGCAAGGAGGCAATCGTACGCACGAGGAGTCACCTCTCATGAATGACACCGAAATCCCTTCTGAAGAGCAGTTCTACCTCCTCTGTGTGGATGACGAGGTGGATATTCTTCGCTCAATGACCCGCGTCTTTCGGAAGGAGTCGTTCAAGGTGTTGACGGCCCCCTCGGGACGGGAGGCCCTGGAGATTCTCCGGAGCACGAAAAACATCGGAGTGATCTTGAGCGATCAACGGATGCCGGAGATGACCGGTTCCGCATTTCTGGAAGAGGCCAGAAAACTGGCTCCCGAAGCTATCCGGATGATCCTGACGGGCTATTCTGACTTGGCCGACGCCGTCAGCGCCATTAATCAGGGGGGGGCCGAGCAGTTCCTGACTAAACCGTGGGATGACGATGAACTGCTGCGGAGTGTGCGGGAGGCTCTTCAGCGGTACCGATTGATCCGGGAGAATCAACGGCTGCAACTTCGGGACAGAGAGCAGAACGCACACTTGGAAGAGTGGAACAGCAATCTCAAGCAGCGGGTCTTGACGCAGACTGCCCTGATCCGGAGCAAGATCGAAAATGTGAGCCTGCTGAAGTCGACGCTCCAGCAAAACAGTCACGCGCTCCTCATGTTTATCGATCTGCTGGAGCGGCCTGACCACCAGCTCAGCAACCACAGCCGGAAAGTGGCTGCACTCACGGAGTCTATGACGGCTGCTCTCAACCTCTCACCGGCCCTGTGCAAAGAGTTCAAGACTGCGGCGCTTTTCCATGATATCGGCCTCTTCTCCGTGTCAAAGGATCTTCTCGATGTCAGTCTCCCCCTGATGGATACCGCAGAGTATCGAAACCACAGTGTCAAGGGGGAGGAACTCCTGGCGGGAAGTTCTCAATTCAAGAATATCGGATTGATCGTCCGTCATCATCATGAAAATTTTGACGGCAGCGGTTTTCCCGACGGTCTGGCGGGTGAGCAGATTCCACTGGGGTCGCGGATAATCCACATAGCCAGTTTCATTGAGAGTTCCTATGCCGGGCAAACCGGGACAGACGCCAAATATCAGATACACAGCAAACTGACTGCCGGTATGGGAAGCCATTTCGATCCGGCCTTGGCTTCTGCAGCGTATCAGGTGGTGAAGGAGTTCCTGGAAGATTAAGACCATCACCCTGCAGGGTGATGATCTGGATTGATGAGTGATTGAAAAATATGAGGCTGTTGGGGCTTACTTCTATACGGTTAACTCTCTAAGGGGAAGACAATGATTCAAGACAGAGCAGAAATACTCCCGGTTGATGAGCAGGCAACGCGTAGAAAGAGGAGGCACGGTAATTCGAAGGGATTGGGTAAATTCATCCGGTTGCCTGGCGACCAAAAAACCCGTAAAAGTCTGCGCAAAGCTCTCTATTATCTGCTGATTATTCTCGCATCCTTTGTGCTCGGGTACAGTTTCTTTGGCCCGGCGTTTTCGTCATCGGGTGGGTAGGAATATCATATGAGGACCGTTGGATGAATTGAAGAGTTTTCAGACGAGATATCTGTCTGCAGGTAGAAATTACTTGATATGGGGCATTCGTCCCCGGGTTTGTCACGACCTTCGGTCATTACTCAAAACAATGAATTTCTGGTGATAGTGTGAAGCTCTCAAGTAATCACAGTGCAGAATATCGTTGACGAAATGGAACTTTTACGGTATTAAAGCCGAGTGAGGTGAGCTTATACAGGGATGCTGAAGCAGCTCTGCACCATTTTGAGGGTAAATTTAATTAACTCGCAATAACTAGGCCGCCTTAGCTCAGTTGGTAGAGCAATTGATTCGTAATCAATAGGCCATCGGTTCGACTCCGATAGGTGGCTCCAATAAAAACAAGGACTTAAGCGATTCGCTTAGGTCCTTTTTTACGTCTATCCGGCTGTATTTGGCAAACGGGTTCCATTTGGGTTCAGCCAGGAGTACGCGAAAGGTAGGACGTTGGTCTACCTTCAATAGGATTTGCCTGCGCTGCTCGTATCGTCTTTTACATGGCAAGAAAAAGCGTCCAAGCAGGACTAATGGTTCGATTTTGCTACTTTGTGCTTGAACGTGATGCCAAATTATCCAATAAAAGCAAATAGTTATATCTTTTTTGCTCTATAAAGTTTAT
>CAIOGM010000063.1 GCA_903857795.1 uncultured Geobacter sp. | reverse complement strand
GTCTTGCCAGGATCTGCCGAAGATCTCGTTGGCCATGACGTTGCGCTCGGTGCCGCTCCCCAGACGACTCAACGCCGCCATGACGTCAGACATGATAGCCGGGGTGGAGCGCAGGTTGCCGGAGGAGTCGCGGACGGAGACCCCCAGCTTGCTGAATTTCTCTTCGTTGGTATCGATGGTGCGCGCCAGCCGCATCCCGGCGGAGACCGCTACATCGGAATCAACTCCGGAGAGGCGCAGCGCGGTGTTGAAGACGCTGGCCTGCTCGGTGGTCATCCCCAGGTTGCGCCCCAGGCTGATCACTTCGCCCGACCAGGAGGAATAGGCGGATATCAGGGATTTGAGCCCGGCCCCACCAGCGACGACACCGATGATGTTTTGAAAACTGCCGAGGGAGGAGAGCATGGGGGCCATGGCGCTTTCCACCGTGGACGACAGCCCTTTAAAGGAATTTTCCAGCCCTTTCAAGACGCTGGATGCGCCATCCTGGGCGCTGAGGATCATCTTGACATCAATCGCCATCGCGTGGTCCCCTCAAAAATTCAGGCAATACCGCCAACAGTTCCAGATCGGCACGGGTCGCTCCATGGCGCGACAGGATGCTCTCCGCCGGGACGATATCTTTGAGACTCTCCATGGCACTCCAGAGCGCCATGGTTCGTGCCCCGTCGCCATCCAGTGACGGGATAGGGCACAGGCCTTTCCGGCACTCCGGCTCTACCCCGTCTACCTGCTCCATATCCCAGCAGGTGGGGCAGCTTATGCCGGGGTAGTCGGTGCGGAATCGGAGGTGATCGACGAGTTTTTTTTTGCTTCGTTCAGCGCCTCCGCCCGGAACCGTTCCAGATCGAAGGAGCTCCGGACTACCGCCTCGGCGAAGTCAGGCCAGCGGGAGAGTTTCCGGACGTTATCCGGGGTACATGGCCAGGGGATGCCGTCAGCCTCAAACCCTTCCCACTCTTCCACAGCAGCGACGCAGGTTTCGGCGTCCACCCGCTCCACGGCCAGCTCCGGACCGGAAGCGGCGAGAGTCGTCAGTAGCGCGCGGATCTTGGCGCGTTCTCCGGTGGAGAGGTAGCGCACCTTGATCCGCGCCTCGCCCAGCGGTATCCAGACGGTTATTGCATCCTGCAGAAATATCGAAACATCCATGAAAACTCCTTTAATCAAGGTTCAAGGTTCAGGGTTCAGGGTTGCAACCTTGAACCTCGAACCCTGAACCCTGAACAGTTGTTAAACCAGCGGGTCGGTGGCCAGTTTGTTGGTGACGGTAATCCTCACTGGACGAGTGACGCCCACGGTACTTCCGGCCGGGGTGGTCATTCCCGTGGGGGCCGTGCCCACGCCCAACAGAACGAACTCCAACGGTTCCGTGATATTCCCCTGGGCGTCCTGGGGATTGACGGTGGATAGCTGCAAGTTGGGACATTGAATCAGAAACTTGCGTGCCGGGCCGCTGGTGATGGTGGCGCCGGTAAATGTCGCATCGAACTTGTATCGGGTGTCGGCGTTGAGGGCCGTCAGGTAGGTCTTGCCCGAATGCCGGGGGAAGGTGAGCGTCAGCTTGAACTCCGGCTGCCCGTTATTCTGCGGTTCGTCGATAATGTCTTGTTTGTTGGTGGTCCCGGCGGAAAAGGTTCCGTACTCGCCGGAGAGTTTGCGGGTGATCGACAGGGAGAAGCCGGTTGGGTGGATGTCGTCGGTGGGGGAGGCTAACGCCGCGCCGGCCTGAGCGTTCAGCCGGAATACTCCCTGGGGGAAGGCGACCCGATTGGCGGTCTCCCGGAAGGTAACGTTGGCAAACGTGGTGGAGGTATTGACGCCGTCCTCGACCCAGTTGGAGCCCTGCACCGTGGCGGTCAGCTCCAGGGGCTTGCCTGCGTCCCCCTTGAGAGTCAGGCTGACGAACTTCAGGGAGGGGACCTCGCGCACATAGAGCGCCCCCATCTTCTTGGCCAGAGTCCAGAAGATGGTGTCCAGGCTGTCTTTAAAATCATAGGTATGGTCCCAACCGTTGACGGTGTTGACCACCGGAGTGCCCGCGTATCCCATGATTCCGGACAGGATCTCGTCACAGCCGTCGTAGCGGAGGTAGCCGGTAAGCGAGCCCTCGCACTTGATAGCCCCCGGAGTGCCGTCCTGGCTGTAGCCGCTCCCCAGGGAATCATCTACCTCGATCGCCGCGGTGCGTGACAGGTTGGAGGGAAGCAACATGATGCCGTCATTGGCCCCGCAGGCCACTGCGGTGTTCCAGGTCGCCGCCTTGTTGATTGCATACTTTATTTCCTGTCCGGTGGCGCTACTCATGATTATCTTCCTCCTCGGTGGGGGCTGCAGGGATGGTAAACAGTTCTGTCGGGAAGATCCCGGTTATCTCGTACTCTTTGCCGGAGATGATCTCCCCATAGTCGGGATGCCACCCGGCGTCGGCCTTGGCGACTGCTATCATGTGGGCCTCCTTAAGGCAGGGTTCTAGGTTCTATGTTCTGTGTTCTAGGTTATAACCTTGAACCTAGAACCTGGAACGTAGAACCGGTTTATACAGTCACATCCAGCCCGATACGGTCCGCGAAGGTCTGGCCGTTGCTGGTGGTGACAGTGACGGTAATGATATATGAGATCCCGGACGTCCCGGCTTTGACCAGGTACTTGACCTGGGTGCCGCTGTAGGGGGCGGCGCCGGAGATCATGGCGGCGGTGGCGTCGACGCCGTCGATGGTGGCGCAGGTGACGGTGGCCGTGGCGATGGTCTCTCCGGAAGCGAGCCATCCCCGGCCGTCGGGGCGGAGAAACTGGTGATAGCGCCAGATCTGTTCGGCTGCTGTCTTGGTCATCGGTGGGGCCTCACAATATCGGTGAATTGTCGGGGGGCGACCAGAGACCGGACCGGTCTGACCAGCACCTGATCGGTGAAGAGTCGGGGGCGCACGGTCTGGCCATGGAGGTAGCGCCCGACGAACTGGCCGATGATGGCGTCGATGACGCTGGCGCCGGCGGCAGCGGCGGCGGTGACCTGTTCCAGGCAGGCGGTGGTGTCGGCGACGGACGCCCCGGCCTGGGCGACAATGGTGATCCCCTCTGCCATGAACTGAGCCGAGGTCGCCGACGGGATGGCGGTGGCAGCGGTCAGGATGCTCTCCACATAGGAAGAGACCCCGGTGTAGCTGTCGATCACAGATCCGGCCGCCATGGCCTGGGCCGTCACCGCCTCCACCAGCAGGACGACGTCCCCCAGGGAGGCTCCGGCTTGACAGAGCACCGTCGCGGCTTCCACCAGGGTGAGCCGGTCATCAACAGAAGAGAGCCCGGCGGCGGCCACGGAGAGGATCTCGGTGTATGCCTGGTGCGACGCGGTTGACAGCTTCGCCAGTATCGACCGGGGGGAGGATTGGGCCAGGATCTGCCAGGGGTTGGCGTGTAGCTGTGCTATTTCCAAGGCTGACAGTTGGCGATTGTATGTCAACAGCAGTTGGTAAATAGCACTGCCGTAATAAAATATTCCCCCAACATTT
>CAIOGM010000062.1 GCA_903857795.1 uncultured Geobacter sp. | reverse complement strand
CCGCTGCGGTACTCGCGGCAAACTGTAAACTTTTGTTCTAATTTTCAAAAAAACCAAAAAACCAGTTTTTTCATGTTGCCTATATACGAGGTATCAGCCCGTTTTTATGGAAAAAATCCGTATACATAAAAAAACACCAAAAATTATTCTTGACTCTATTAAAACATCGTGCTAGAAATTTAGAAAACTCTGGGTGGCATTTTATAAACGGCGGTTTGCCTCAACAGTCATCGGACAGCGCAATGCAACGTGAGAAATCCCCCTACTCTGTTCAGGCGGTTGGAAGTGCGGTGGCTCTCCTCCAGTTGCTGACCGAGGAGCATCTTGCCCCGACTCTCCCCTACATCGCCGAGACCATGGGGTTGTCGCGCAACAAGGTCTTCCGGTTGCTGGTGACCCTCGAAGAGCGGGGACTCGTTGAAAAAGAGGAGAGCAGCGGTTGCTATCGGCTTGGATTCCCTGCGGCAGAGTTGGCGCAGAAGGTGTTGAAGAGCGTCAGCCTGATCCAGATCGCTCACCCTGTCATGGAGAGCCTCGCACGAAAACATGACGAGGCGGTGTACATGACCGTGCTTTCCGGTGATGAGGTGCTCTTCCTCGACATGGTCGATTCCGGCCAGCAGATCAAGGCGGCGCCTCTGGTGGGCGAACGATTCCCCTTTTTCACCAATGCCGCCGGTAAGGCGATCCGGGCGCTGGAGTCACGGGACATCCTGGAGCGGTTCTTCAGGAAGCGGCCCCGCCGCCAGTCGGCGGTGGAGGTCAGGCTGCTGGAAGAGGAGCTCAACCAGATTCGAAATCGTGGTGTCGCCGTGGATACCGGCGGACTGGGCGAGGGGATCATAACCGTTGCGGTTGCCGTGCGGGATTACGCCGGCAAGGTGGTCGGCGCCTTGACCATGCTGGGCCCCTCTTTCAGGATGTTGACCGAGCGGCTGGAAACAGAAATTATCCCTTCCCTGGTGGAAGGAGCAGAAATATTGTCTTTCAAATTCGGCTATGCCAAGATCTGACCGGCGTGAGTTCAGATAACCGCGAAAGGAGGGAGTAAACGAGCAGTGTCAGCACATTGAAACCTAAGGCTTACCATGTAATCTCTTACGAAAGGAGTAACTACCATGGCAGAAAAAAAGTACGACTGGGCGGCTATCGCGCGCAACCCAAAATTCAAGGAGCTTCACCAGAAGAAGTCCGCCTTCCTCTTTGGATGGTGGATATTTTCTACTCTCTATTACTTTCTGCTCCCCGTCGGCGCCGCCTATGCGCCGGGACTCTTCAAGATCAAGGTCATCGGCGTCGTCAACTTTGGCTATGTCTTCGCTCTTTCCCAGTTCTTCGTCTCCTGGGGCCTGGCCCATTATTATGCCCATGTTGCTAACAAGGATTTCGATCGGCTCACCCGTGAGCTCGTCGATGAACTCAAGTAAAGGAGGAGTATAAAGATGAAAAAGCTGTTTACCGGATTAGCTTTAGCCCTCTCGTTGGGATCATTGGCGTTTGCTGAAGAGCCTAAGAGTGTCCCGGCCGCACCCGGCGCCCCTGCCGCAGTCTCTGCAACCGCTGCCGATGCGGCCGCTCCTGCAGCGGTCGCCGCACCCGGCGCGGTCGCCCCTGTTCCCGCCGCAGCCGCACCCGTACCGACAAAACCGAAGAAAGAGCTGAAGGCCAACAAGGTCATCACCCTCTCCATGTTTGCAGTCATCATCGGCATCACCCTGGCGGTCGTCATCAAGGCAGCCAGCAAGACCAAGACCGCTGCCGACTTCTACGCCGCAGGCGGTGGCATCACCGGCACCCAGAATGGCTGGGCCATTGCCGGCGACTATATGTCAGCCGCCTCCTTCCTGGGTATTTCCGGGATGATCTCGCTCTATGGTTATGACGGGTTCATGTACTCGGTGGGCTGGCTGGTCGCCTACATCACCGTGCTCTTGATCGTGGCAGAGCCCTGCCGTAACGCCGGCAAGTACACCCTGGGCGATATCCTCTCCTTCCGTACCGATCCCAAACCGGTACGCGCCGTGGCCGCCATCGCTACGGTATGTGTCACCACGTTCTACCTGACCGCCCAGATGGTTGGCGCCGGGAAGCTCATGGCGCTCCTGGTGGGGGTTCCCTATCAGACGGCCATCATCGGCGTCGGCATCCTCATGGTCGGCTATGTTGTCTTCGGCGGCATGACCGCCACCACCTGGGTTCAGATCATCAAGGCCGGCCTGCTCATGTCCGGCGCGGCGCTCCTCTCCGTCCTGGTCATGGCGAAAGCCGGCTTCAACCCGCTGCGCTTCTTCGACATGATCGTCAACAGCCCCGAGATTCAGGAGCATGTGCACAACCTCCTGCTGAAGGACGGCAAGACGGGTGCCGACCTGTTAAGCGGAGTGGATGCCGGCCAGCGGTTCCTGGAGCCGGGGCTTTTCCTGAAAAATCCGCTGGATCAGATCTCCCTGGGGATGGCCCTGGTGTTCGGCACCGCCGGTATGCCCCACATCCTCATGCGCTTCTTCACCGTCCCCACCGCCCAGGCGGCCCGCAAGTCGGTCATCATCGCCATGTGGATCATCGGCCTCTTCTACGTACTGACCACTCTTCTCGGCTTCGGTGCGGCCATCAACGTCACTCCTTTGGGCATCCAACAGGTTGACGCCGGCGGCAACATGGCTACCCTGCTCCTGTCGCAGCAATTGGGCGCCGATATCGCCCCGATCTTCGGGGATATCTTCCTGGCGTTCCTCTGCTCGGTCGCCTTTGCCACCATCCTGGCCGTTGTCTCCGGGCTGGTTCTGGCCGCCTCCGCCGCCATTGCTCACGACATCTACGTGAACGTCATCAAGGACGGTCATGCCGACCAGCACGAGCAGGTCTTGGCCGCTCGGATCACCTCCTTCGCCGTCGGCGTGGTCGGGATCATCATCGGGATCGCCGCCGAAAAACAGAACGTCGCCCACCTGGTGGCTCTGGCCTTCGCCGTGGCCTCCTCCGGCAACCTGCCGGTGGTCGTACTGTCGCTCTTCTGGAAGAAGTTCAGCACCGCCGGCGTCATCTCCGGACTGGTGGTCGGCACCATCGCCTCCATCGGCCTGGTCATGGTCTCCCCCAACATGACCTATCCCAAGCTTGAGGCCGTCAAGGCACAGAAGGTCATTACTGCCCTGGAGAAGAAACAGGCGGCTCTGGCCCCCGGCGCACTCCTCGAAGCCAAGGACCTGAAGGCTCTCGAAAAGGCCCAGAAGGATGTGGCTAACAAGGACGGCAAGTCCATGATGGGGCTCAGTGAGCCGATCCTTAAACTGAAAAACCCCGGGATCATCTCTATCCCCCTCGGCTTCCTGGCTGCCATCTTCGGGGCGCTGGCCTTCCCGAGCCGCAAGTCTGAAGAGATGTGGGACGAAATCTATGTCCGCCAGAACACCGGTATCGGCATGGCCAAGGCCATTGATCACTGACAGACGCATCGTCTGAACAAGAACGGGGAAGGCGTCATGCCTTCCCCGTTTTAGTATCTGCACCCCACTGGAAGCTTCAAGGAGGAGTCAGAATGGACCACTCACAATCGAACGGATCAACGTACCGGTCATGACCTCCGGCCCCGTCTCTCAATCATCCTGCAAGCTGATCGTCGCGGAGCTTCTCAGGCGTCTTCTGGAGCAGGCGCGCTCCCTGGAGAGCGGTGAAATCCTCCAGCTCCTGACGGCGTTTAGGGAACAGCTCTCCGGTGAAATCAGTCAGATAGAGCAGTTTACCGACCGTCGCAGTCAACTCCTCGCCGGGATCGCCACCTGTAGCGACTATCCCCACCTCGGCGAACTCCATCGCGAGCTTAACGAACTGGAGATGGAGGAGTTTCTCAAGGTCCAGTCGGTCATCGCTCTCCATCACAACTGTACCGAATACCGGGATCTCCTGGCTGGGCGGGCGGTGCAGCTGGTTGAAGAAGAACTCCGCGCCGCGGGGAGGGGAGAACCCCCTGTTCCCTATGCGCTGCTCAGCACCGGCAGCGACGGCAGGGATGAACAGACCCTCATCACCGATCAGGATCATCTGCTTGTCTACGGGGACGATGGGGGGGCCGAGGCTGACGCCTGGTTTACCGAATTCTCGCTGCTTCTGGTGGAACGGCTGGATGAACTGGGGTTCGCTCGATGCACCGGCGACATGATGCCGTCCAATCCGACTTGGCGCGGCTCCTACCAGCAGTGGCGGCGGCGGCTCATCAGCATCGTCCGATATGAATGTGACCCTGCGGACTTCGGTAAGAACATGATGAACCTCATCGTCCTCTCTGACGCCCGGTATGTGGCCGGCAACCGGGAGCTGGCCGATTGGCTGGTCGAGACCATCAGAGGGGTTGAACAGGATTATTTTCAGGCGCTCTGGGGGATGGCCAAGGCTGCCACGGAGATGAAGCTGGCCCTGGGGTTTCTCAAGCGCCTCTGGACCGAGGGATCAGGAGAGCACAAGGGAGAGTTCAATCTCAAGCTCCTGGCGTGGGCCCCGCTGATCATGAACGTCCGGATCCTCGCCATCAACCAGGGGATACCTGCAACCAACACCATTCGACGGATCGAACTTCTGCAGCAGGAGAAGAGTTTTTCACCGGCGTTTGCTGCCGGCCTCATCAACGCCTATGTGGTTCTCACGCGGCACCGGATACTCCTTCAGGTCCGGGTCATAAAGGGGATCCAGAAGGATTCCTACCATCTCAACCCCTATGGGCTCACCACCGAAGAGCGGGAAAGTATCCGTCAGGCGCTGCTCCGGATCGAAGAGTTACAGAAGACGATTCACACCAACTTTTCCATCGTGTAAACCGCAACCTTCTCGTCTCAGTAAAAAATGATCAACAAAAAAAATAGGTTATCATGGATCCTTCTCTCCTCTTGATCCCTCTCCTGTCATGCTCTCTCTCCTGCATCTCTGCTCCGTGAAAGCCTGCCGTGCCTTGGGTGATTGCTGTGGATACCGTTTGCATTCCCGAGTGAATCCCGCTACTATGCCACGCTGTCTGCCGTTCTTTTTGCGGCAGGGCGGTCATCTTCGGTGAACGGTTCAGGATCTCATTAATGCCAACCTCTCCAGGTCGTGTCGGACGAAAAGCCTCCTCCCGCTGGGGCGTCATGAGAATTCTCGGCGTTGTCGCCGCGATCAGCGCTGCTCTGCTCCTGGGCGCCCTGGCCGGTTTCTATCTCTACCTGATGGCGGTGCTCCCTAAGGTGGAGACCCTGGCCGATTACAACCCTCCCATAGTCTCCCAGGTCTTCGGCGATGACGGTACGCTCGTGGGCGAGTTCTATCTGGAGCGGCGCTCCGTGGTGGCGGTGGAGAGAGTTCCCCGCCAGATGATCCAGGCCTTCGTCTCTGCCGAGGATGCCAACTTCTATCAGCATAAGGGGATCGACTACCTCGGCATCCTCAGGGCGCTCTTCAAGAACGTGATCTCTCTCAGCAAGAAAGAGGGAGCGTCCACCATAACCCAGCAGGTGGCCAAGTCCATGCTCCTCACCCCGGAGAAGAGCTTTTCCCGGAAGATCAAGGAGGCGATCCTGGCCAAGAGGATGGAGGAGCGGCTCACCAAGGACGAGATTCTCTACATCTATCTGAACCAGATCTACCTGGGAGGTGGGGCCTACGGCGTCCAACTGGCGGCGGAGACCTACTTCGATAAGGATGTGGAACGGCTTAATCTTGGGGAGATGGCCCTGTTGGCCGGCCTCCCCAAGGCGCCCAACAGCTACTCTCCCCTCAAGCATCTGGAACGGGCCAGGGAGCGGCAGCGGTACGTGCTGGAGCGAATGGTCAAGGAGGGGTACATCACCGAGGCCGAGGCGGAGCAGGCGAGGAATACCCCCCTGATAATCCGGTCCCGGAAAAAGGTTAACAGTGAACAGTCGGCCTATTTTTTAGAGTACCTCCGAATTCAGTTGGAGAACAGATACGGCGAGGAGCAGCTCTACCGGCAGGGGCTGAAGATCTATACCACCATGAACGCCGACATGCAGCGGGCCGCGTGGGAGAGCGTCACCAGCGGGCTGAAGGCCGTGGACAAGGGGCAGGGGTTTCGGGGTCCGATTAAATATCTCAAGGAGGGGGAGATTGAGGGGTTCTGCCGTCAGGTTGAGGAGGGGATCGATAGCGCCTCTCTGAAGGGAGGGGCCACCTACCGCGGTGTGGTGACCGCCGTGAATCCCCGCCAGGGAGCAGTGACGGTGAGGGTCGGGGAGCGGACCGGAACCCTGGAGCGGAAGAACATGGCCTGGGCCGGAAAGCTCGAACTTATCGACTCCTTCGGCAATCCGGAAAAGAGCAAGGCCCTCGCCCTTGGCGCCGTGATCGAGGTCTCGGTGATCACCCCCGATGTCGCCAAGGGGGGCGCCCTCTTCGCCCTGGATCAGGAGCCCCTCGCCCAGGCGGCGCTCATCGCCCTCGACCCTCATTCCGGGGCGATCAAGGCGATGATCGGTGGCTACGATTTCCGGAAGAGTCAGTATAACCGGGCCGTGCAGGCCAGGCGCAACCCCGGTTCCGCCTTCAAGCCACTTATCTACTGCGCGGCCCTGGACAAGGGGATGACTCCGGCGACCCTCATCGACGACACTCCGGTGGAGTACCCCGGTGGCCTCGGCAAGACCTGGGCCCCCAAGAATTATGACGGCATCTATCGCGGGCCGGTCACCATGCGGGAGGCGCTGACCAACTCCATCAACATGGTCAGTGTCAAGATCCTCGACACCATCGGCGTGAAGTACGCCGTGGAGTATGCCCAAAAGCTTGGCATCACCTCTCCTCTCTCCGAAAATTTGACCCTGGCGCTGGGCGCCTCCAGCGTAACTCCTCTTGAGTTGACCAATGCCTACGCTACCTTCGCTTCGGGAGGGTACCGGCTGACCCCCTTCGCCCTCATCAGGGTAACCGACCGGAAGGGGCGGGTGCTGGAAGAGATCCTGCCGCCGTCGCTTCCGCTCTTCACCCCTCTCACCTCCGCCACCATCGCCCCGCCGCCGGCTGAATCCGTCGCCGCCGGATTGGAGACGACCCCGCCTCAGCCAGACCGGACGGGCGGGAGTCCGCTCCCCCCCGGGCCGGAGAGCAGCCCGCCGCAGCAGCCCGTCGCCTCGACCCTCCTGCCGGTGCCGGTGATCTCGCCGGAGACCGCCTTCGTCATCACCAGCCTCATGCAGAGTGTCGTCCAGAGCGGGACCGGCCGGCGTGCCCTGGCCGTGGGGCGCCCGGTGGCGGGGAAGACCGGCACCACCAATGACATGAAGGACGCCTGGTTCGTCGGCTTCATCCCGCAGCTCGTGGCCGGGGTCTGGGTCGGCTATGATCAGGAGAAATCTCTTGGCTCCGGCGGCTCAGGAGGGCACGCGGCCGCCCCCATCTGGACCGAGTTCATGAAGAAGGCCGTGGTCGGGTTACCGGTGGAGCAGTTCACACCGCCGGCCAACGTCTCTTCTTCAGCCATCAATCCGGTCACCGGGAGGCTGACTCCCGAGGGCTCTCCGGGGAGCGTCCATGAGTACTTCATCGGCGGCGCCGAACCGAAGGGGTATGACGGCGACGGCCGCTGAACGGGGGAGGCGGCGGCCCACCCTCCTCTTCCGGATCATCCCGCTCCTCCTGGTCACCCCACTGCTCTTCCTCTTCCTGGCGCTCCTCCTGGTGACCTCCCCCTTTGGCGCTCGGCGGATCGCTGGCGAACTCTCCCGACTGCTGGGGCTCCCGGTTACCATCGGGACGCTCCGGCTCCACGACGGCTCCCTGCGGCTGCAGGGGGTGAGCATCGCCAATCCCCCGCCACTTTCAGGAACCCTCCTCACCATCGACTCCCTCACCCTGATCCCCTCTCTCCGGTCGATGACGGGGAGCCCCTGGCTGACACTCATGGAGGCGAAGGGGGTCACCCTCAACCTGAAACAGGATTCCACCGGAGGGTGGAATGTCGGAATACTCCTCAAACGGCTTCGGAGCGGGCCGGGGGGAAGAGAGCTCTTCATCGACCTCCTCCGGATTAGGGCTCTTATCCTGAGGGTCAATGACCGGGCGATTCCCTTGAGAGAGCTTTCCTTCTCCGGGATTGCCACCAAGGGCTCCCGGGAAGCCTCCTGGAGGGTCGACCTGGCTGGCGAGGAGCGGCGTCCGGTGACGATCACCGGCAGGCTCCGTCCGGGGAGTTCAGCGGCCATGACTCTTGCCCTCAACGCACCGGAGGTTGCTCTCGGTGATATCGGTCGGTTCGTCACCCTCCCCTCTTTCCTGGATACTGGCAGGGGGCGCGTCGGACTCCTTCTGACCGCTACTCTGCGGGGCGAGCTCCTGGAGGCGACCGGTCGTCTGACCATTGCCGGCGCCTCCGGCCGCCTGAAGGGGCGGGTCATCCCACTGGCGGGATCACTGGAGCTGGCCGGCGCGTACAGCAGGGATCGCGACGAGGCCCGCATCATCAGGGGGAGCGTGGACCTGGCAGCTCTCGGCAACTTTTCAGGCACGGCCCTGATCAGACAGGTGACGGGGTGCCGGGAGTTTTCGGCAACGGTGACCTCCGGAGTGGTGGCGCTCGCCCGACTCCAGCGGCTCCTCTCGTCGGAGGAGACGACCGGGGTAACCGCTACGGGGAGGGTGACCGTTGCCCCTCTCACCCTGGCCGGTGACGGTCGGCAGGGGGTGACCGCCTGTTCGGGAACGGTGATGCTGGAGAAGGGGATGGTGATGAGGCAGGGGCGCCCCCTGCTCCGGGAACTTTCCGTCCGCTGTACCCTGAAGAGGCGAAAGAGCGGGTGGCTGGTGGTGGGGCGGTTCACCTCCGATGCCGGTCCCGGAGGTGAAATCCGGTCGCTCTCCGGCGGCGTAACGGCCCGGCTCTCTCCGCGCTTCAGGCCGCTCCGGATTGAGGTGGCGCCACTTTCTTGCCGGCTGCGGGAGTTCGGAGTCAGCGGACACCTCCTCTATCTCCCCGAGTCACCCGATCCGCTGCTCCTCAACCTCACCACCGGCACCCTCCCCCTGGCAGCATTTTCGCAGTATCTTGCGGGAACGGGGCGGATCGAGGAGGGGAGCGCCGCAGTCACGCTGGTGGCGGCCACGGAGCGGAACATGGCGGGAGCTCACGCCACGGTGACGGCGACAGTCGACCGGGGGACGCTGGTTTTGGCCGGCGATGAGAGGGTGACCGGCGCCGGGGGGGCGCTGACGGCGCTGATTACTGTTACCAGGGAGCGCCCCCCGGAGATTACGGGACGGCTGGAAGGGAGCGGGATCGTTGCCGCCGGAGCGGCGGAGGCGGAGCTCTCCTTCCACCTCACCCCCGGGCGCTTCCGGCTGGAGCAGGGGCGACTCCTTCTTGCCGGCTCCCGGCTGACCTTCGTCAGACTCTACGGGGAGCTCCCCACTCTGCCGGGACACTCCAGTCAACTCCTTCCGGTAAGGGGCGGTATTGAGGGGGTCGACCTGACGTGGCGCGACCTCTCTTTGGCGGGGGTGTCGGGGACTCTGGACGGCTCGTGGCGGCGCGGTGCGGAGGGACGGTTCGTGGGGCGCGGCGACCTCTTCGCACAAGAACTTAGCTGGCGCTCCCGGCCGGTGAGCGGGTTTACCGCCCACCTGTTGGGTGATGCTACGGCTGTCCAGGGGGACGTCTCCGGGACGGTAGCGGGAGGGACGCTGGCCGCATCGCTCCGGAGCAGTTTCCCGTTAGCCGATAACCCGGTGTCGTTCCGGGTAAGCAGCCGGAGAGTCTCGGCGTCAGGGGTGATGACGCTCATGGGAAATCCGCTTCCTGTGACCGTTACCGAAGGACTCCTTGACGGCGAGATGACCGGAGATTTCACCCGGACCAAAGGGGTGAAACTGGCATTTTCCATGGCGGCGAATGGTCTGCTCCTCAGGAAAAACGGCGCTCCTCTCCTTCCCGGATTAGGGGTTACCGCCAGGGGGGAGTATGCTGGGGGACGGCTTTTCCTTCAGGAGGGGAGAGTGACCGCCGGGGAGCAGGTAACTGTCACCATCACCGGAGAGCTCAAGGAGCCGTTGGCCGCCAACCGGAGCGGAACGGTCACCGTCACCCTGCCGGAGAGTCCACTGGCCGGGGTGATAACCGCCTCCACCGGTCTCCTCCCGCCGGCGCTCCGGGAGATGACGGGGGAGGGGACACTCTCCCTGACCGGAACGGCCGTAGTGGGGGAGGGAAAGAGCTCCCTGACGGGTGAACTTCAGATTGCCAAAGGGAGCATTTCCCTCCCCTCCCGGGAGTTCATCGCCGACGGGCTCGAGGGGAGCGTGCCGCTCTCACTGAACTTTCCTCTAACCGAAGGCGCAGAGTCACCCAGGGAGAGCGGGTTCAGCCGCACGAGCTACCCTCGGGATCTGGCGCTCGGCCAACAGAGCCCGGGGGCGCCGACGCTCCGGATCGGCCGGCTCCGGTTGGGCCGCCTGGAGAGCGGGGAGAGCCGGTTCCACCTCAGGGCCACCGGAAGCCGGACCGAACTGCTCAGTCTGGAGACGACCCTCTATGGCGGAGAGCTCCTGGGGCGGGGGGGAGTAACCTGGAACCGGGCGCCCCGCTACGATCTGGAGCTGCTCTTTCATGATCTGAGTCTACGCCGCTTCTGTGAAACGATCCCCGCCATCAACGGCTACCTTTCCGGGCGGGTAGACGGTGTGGCCGGACTCCATGGCCAGGGGGGAGGGATCGACAAAACCCTCGGTTTCTTCGATCTCTGGGCCCGCGCCGCCATCGACGAGGAGCTCCTGGTAAGCAAAGAGTTCCTCCAGAAGCTGGCCGGCAGGAAACTCCCGGGGTTCTTCCTGAGAGATGACCGCCCCTATGATCACGGCACAGTCACCGGCTTTCTCTCCCAAGGTTATGTCACCCTGACGGCGCTGGACATCGCCCACACGAACCTCTTCGGGGTTCGGGACTTGGGGGTTGCCGTTGTCCCGACACAGAACCGGATCTCCCTGGAACATCTTGTCACCGCCATCAGGACCGCGGCCCGCAGGGGGAAACCGGCGAGAGACGAGGGGGACGTGCCGGCCGGTGCTCTTCCCCAGACCGAGTTCAAGTGGCTTGAGTAGTCTCACCCGTCTGTTGCCGCCCGGTTTGCGCGATTGAAGAGAGTGTGGTATCGTGCTCCGGCAGTCCGATCTACTACCGCCATGAGAGGAACCCCCATGAAACTGAAGCTGCTGAAATGGCTCATCGCCGCCTGTTGCGGCGTCATGGCCGCCTGCGCCATCATCACTGTCAACGTCTACTTTCCCGAGAAGGATGTGAAGCAGGCGTACAAGTCGCTGGACGATATGCTCCTTCATCAGGAGAGTCCCACAGAGGGGGGCGGTCAGTCGCCCGCTGAACCGAATGAACCGAAGGGCGGGGAGAAACCTCAATCCGCGTTGACACCGTTTAGCTTATCTCTGGTTTCGGATGCGTACGCCCAAGAGACCGCCGGCTCCGACGCCCTGGCCGTGGAGCTGTCCATGATGCCCGATGTGCTGGCGGCCTATGACGAGATGAGAGGTCGGCTGCCCCAGTTGAACGCCCTGCGTGACAGCGGCGTGGTGGGGGAGACCTTTCAGGGGCTTGTGACGCTGCGCGACCGGTCACGGGGTGCAGGGGTTCAGCCCATCGTCGATGCGGAGAACCGCAACCGGAAGAGCGTCATCACCGGCATGGCCCGGGCCATTATCAAGATCACCAAACAGAAAGAGAGCAAAGAGACCATGAACCAGCTCCTGGCAAAGTCGGCTACCGGTTATGCCGCCACCAGGAAAGAAGAGGCGAAACCGGGGTGGTGGTTACTGGTCGCCCCCGACCGGTGGATACAAAAGTAGAAGGCATTAGCAATTAGGAATTAAGAATTAACCTTGAACCTCGAACCTCGAACCTCGAACCTTGAACTTAGTAGAGGAGGCGCGACAGATGGCAAAAGGGTACGATAGCCACCGGGAGCATCAGGATCTGGTGACCTCCTTCGGCAAGATCCTCGGCAAACGGGCCGGTTTCCGGTGCGAATGGTGTGAGAGCAAGGAGAGCTTGCGGCCGTGGGAGTACCGGCCCGGTGAAGAACCGGCCCTGGAGCTGCTGCTGCTCCTCTGCGAACGGTGCCGCGCCCTTGCTTCCGGGGCGGCGCCGGAACCGGGAGAGTTGCATTATCTCCGCAACGCCCTCTGGAGCGACGTCGAGGCCATCGCCGCCGGCGCAGGAAGGGTTCTCGTCCGGAGCAGGGTTCCCTGGGCCCGCGAGGCCATCGAGGAGAGCATCTACGATGAGGCGCTGAAGGAAGAGCTGTTCAAGGAATTGCGCCAGGGGTGACGGCATGATACCGAACGCGTTTGCCGTGACCCTTCCCCATTGGGTCGGAACTGTTCTCGGCACGGGAGAGACCTTCCTCCCCTCCATGGAGGAGCGGATGCGGTTCGCCATCTCCCTCTCCCGGCTCAATGTGACCCACGGTACCGGCGGCCCCTTCGGAGCGGCGCTGTTCGAAACGGAGAGCGGCAGGCTCGTTGCTCCCGGTGTCAACCTGGTTTCTTCCGGCTGCTGCTCCATCCTCCATGCGGAGATGGTCGCCCTCATGCTGGGTCAGCAGGCTCTGGGGAGCTTTGACTTGGGAAACGCCGATACCCCTGCCTGTGAGCTGGTGACCAGCACCGAGCCGTGTGCCATGTGTCTCGGAGCACTCCCTTGGTCCGGGGTTAGGCGGCTCGTCTGCGCTGCCCGGGGAGAGGATGCCGAGGCCATCGGATTCGATGAGGGGGCCAAACCGGCCGACTGGGCGGGGGAGCTGGGACGGCGGGGGATCGCGGTGGTTCGCGACTGCTGTCGCGACGAGGCGGCCGCCGTGCTCCGGGAGTATGCTGGCGCAGGCGGCTTGATCTACAACCCGCAGGGAGGAGCGCTATGGACGAATTCATGAAGTCTGCCATCGAGGAGGCGGAGCAGGGGCTAAGGGAGGGGGGAGTCCCTATCGGCTCGGTGCTCGTTTATCAGGGGCGGATCATCGGCCGGGGGCACAACCGGCGGGTCCAGCAGGGGAGTGTCATCCTGCACGGTGAGATGGACGCCCTGGAGAGTGCAGGAAGGCAGCCGGCTTCGGTCTACCGGGAGAGCGTGCTCTACACCACCCTCTCCCCCTGCTCCATGTGCAGCGGCGCCATTCTCCTCTACGGCATCCCGCGGGTTATCGTCGGCGAGAACCGGACCTTTCAGGGCGATGAGGAGCTCCTCCGTTCCCGGGGGGTCCAGCTTGAATTACTCCAGGATGAAAGCTGCATCGGGCTCATGACCGAGTTCATCGCCCATTCTCCCGGGCTCTGGAATGAGGATATCGGGGCCTGAATTCATCAACCACCCCTCACCCCGACCCTTTAAGGCCCTAAGTCGGGTCCTCCCACTGAGGGGAGAGGGAGCATACTGGAGGAGTAGCGCAGATGCTGAAGATCTTCAACAAGCTGTCCAATCCGATTCTCAAGCAGTTCATGCAGGACCAGAACCTGCGGGATCTTTTCATGAAACGGGAGTTTCGGATCACCGAGGAGTTTTTCCAGCGGGAGTTGGCGGCCGGCGGGGAAGACGACGATATCCGGGAGCTGGAGGTCCGGTTCCATGAAGGGTATGGAGAGATCACCGGGAAAGTGCGTAAAAAGCCGCTCCCCTTCGACATCCCCTTTTCTGCCCGGCTCTCGGTGCAGCGGGTGGAGTTTACGCCGGAGGGGAAATACTTGGTGCTCAAGGCCGACCAGGTCAAGCCCTTTTCTCTGGATTGGGTGACCGCCAGGATCGTGGGGAGGGCACCGTTCCTCTCCTGGCATGAGGGGAGCATCACCTGCGACCTGACGAGAGTCCCGAAGCTGGCCCCGCTGTTCAAGAGGGAGCTGAAGGGGATTCGTCCCCTGGACTTCGTGACCCTGAGGGAGGTGGCCTTCGAACCGGGCGCCCTGGTGGGAAGGGTGAAGATCGTGATATGAAACTTCCCGAGCAGCTCCTTACCGGCACTCTCATCCGTCGCTATAAGCGGTTTCTGGCCGATGTGACCCTGGATTCAGGGGAGATGATCACCGTTCACTGCCCCAACTCCGGGAGCATGACTGGCTGCGATCTCCCGGGGAGCCGGGTTGTCCTCTCCCGCTCTCACCGCCCCGGCCGGAAGTACCCCTGTGGCTGGGAGCTGGTACAGGTCGGGGAGTGCTGGATCGGGATCAATACCGGCATCACTCCGACCCTGGTCCGGGAGGGGATCGCTTCCGGTGTGGTGGCGGAGCTCCAGGGGTACGAGAGCATCCGCCCCGAGGTGAAGCGGGGCGCCAGCCGTCTCGACCTCCTCCTGACAGGGGCAAACGGGCGCTGCTGGGTGGAGGTGAAGAATGTCACCCTGGCCCAGGAGGGGGTGGCCCGCTTTCCCGACGCCGTGACCACCCGGGGGCAGAAACATCTGAACGAGCTGATGCAGGTGGTGCAGGAGGGGGAGCGGGGGGTGATCTTCTTCGTGGTGCAGCGGGGGGATTGTGACTCAATGGGGCCTGCCGACCGGATCGACCCCCGTTATGGGCTCCTGCTGCGGCAGGCGGTAGCCGCCGGCGTGGAGGCTCTCGCCTACCGCGCGAGGGTCTCGCCGGAGGGGATCATCCTGGTGGAGCGGCTGCCGGTGGAGCTGGGGTGAAGAGCGGGGGCTGGGCCGGGGCCGCGTACCAGTTCTCCTTGGCAACCATCACCGGCTGATCCGGCTGATCCTCGAAGTTCGGCGACATGATCTGGACGCCGTATTCGTTGAACTGATCCTGGATGTTGGCGTGCAGCTCCGTGAGGATCAGGAACCGCCCCAGGGGGTCGTTGATATGGGCGAACAGTTCGTACTCCACGTAGAAATCGCTGAGCGCCCGCTGGAGGACATACGGTTTCGGTTCCTGCAGCACGCCGGCGGTCTGCTCCGCCGCGATGAGGAACATGGCATGCACCTGCCGCCAGGGGGCATCGTAGCCGATGGTCACCTTGGTGGAGAGCATCGCCCCCCGGGTTGCTGCAAGCCGGGAGTAGTTACGGATGGAGTTGCCGATGAGGACCGAGTTGGGGATGGTGATCTCTTCGTTGCGCAGGTTGACGATCTTGGTGGCCAGGGCGCCGATCTCCACCACCACCCCGTCGTTCCCCCCCACCGAGACGAAATCCCCCTTGCGGAGCGCCCGTGAGTAGATGACCACCAAGCCGCTCATCATCTGGGTCATGAGACCGGTGGAGCCCAGGGAGATCATGAGGCCGAACATCACCGACAGCCCCTTGAAGGCGTCGCTGCTGGAGCCGGGGATATACGGATAGGCCACCGCCACCCCCAGCCCCCAGACGATGACCGTGACGATCTGGCGGGTGGCGCTGACCGTTTCGGCATGGAGGAAGGGGACTTCCAGCCGGCCGCTCTGCACCCTGCCGAAGAAGAGCCCCAGGAGCTCAACCACGGCGCGGGTCAGGAAGAAGACGAGCCCGATGGTGACGATCCCCGGCACTGCGGCAACGACGCCGTTGCCGAGCCACTCCAACAGCTGCAGCACGAATGCTCCCAACCGGCTCCCCATGGGGCGGGTATAGGGGAAGCGACCGAGAACGTAGGTTGCCCAGGCGTAGAGCAGGGCCAGCGCCGCCACCCAGCGCAAGAGCCAGAGGAGCCTGACCCCCAGCCGAGCCGCGTACTCCTGCCATTCGATCTGCTTGGTGCTCTCCTCGTACCGGATGCGGAGCCGGTCCAGCCGGGCAATGACGAAGCTGGTGCTGCGCCAGAGGAGCCAGAGGAGGAGGACGAGGAAGAGCGAGGCCGCCAGGGAGAGCCCCATTCCCTCCAGGATTGACGGCCAGTAGCGCTGCTCAAGGTACGCCCCTCGCAGCTCGTTCAACCGCTTCACGGTCTTTTGTGCCACGGCGTCCAGCGTCTCTTCGCTATCGGGATCGAGATCCCCTTCGAGGATGTTGAAGAGTTGCCGGTCCCCCAACAGCAGATGGTACCCCTTGGCGTTCCCCAGGATGATCCGTTCCATCCTGATCGGCTGAGTCAACTCCGCCTCGTCGATCCGGGAGATCCGTTGCCGGGCCCGCTCTACCCGGGTGGCCGGTGACGCTCCGGCCAGCTCGGCGCGCAGGGTAATGATCTCCCGGTTCATCACCTTGAGCTTTGCCTCGGGTGGACCGGGACTCTCGGCGGCAGACGCCCAGAGGGGGGTGACCCAGAGAACGATGCCCAGCAGCAGAAAGTGACACACTCTTCCCATCATCGGTATTCCTCCCCGTTTACTTCTATCAGTACCGTTCCCGCAAGCGACACCACCACTCTCATTTTTCTGGGACGAAGAACCGTCTCGGGCTGACCCGGAAGCGGCGCCAGAGCTCCGGCAGGAGGGGGATCGTTCCGGAGAAATTGGCCCCCCGGGAGCGCATGGCCACCCAGAGCGCCAGGGTGAAGCTCACCGCCAGGTTCACCGCCCCGATGATTCCCACACCGGCGCAGGCGCGGAGGAGGGTGATGACATCATCCCCGAACCCCAGGGTGACCAGAGCATACCCCAGATTGGCCGAGGCAAAGGCGACGTGGCGGATATCCAGCGGTAGCCCCAGGGCGATCCCCATGGCGGGGGTAAGTCCCAGCATGAAGCCGAAGAAGATGTTCCCCGTGAGCCCCCCCAGGTTCCGGTCCAGATAGCTCCCGGCCACCTTGGCCCGATGGGGGCCGATGATCCGGCAGAGCCAGGGGAGTCGGGCCACCCGGTCGCCGGTCCGGGAGTAGGCGGCCAAATTGTCCACGTAGCCGGAGACGAGCCCGGCCACGAAGAGCCATACCCCGGCCACGGCGGCGTAGAAGAGCGCCCCCCCCTCCAGAGGGTGGAGTTCATGGAGGAGATGCCGGGCCTTCTCATCACCCAGCAGATTGTGTCCCGATACCAGATGGGCCATCATGGCCAGGGAGGTGGCCACCAATAGGGCAGTCAGCACGTTGCCGGCGATTGCGGCAAACTGGCTCCGGAAGGTGTCCATCATGAGTCGGGTCAACCGCTCCACGTCCCGGAGCCTTCCCCTGGTCTGGGTGATGGTCCCGGCGA
The DNA here is from genome assembly GCA_903857795.1 of uncultured Geobacter sp. Lineage (GTDB taxonomy): Bacteria > Desulfobacterota > Desulfuromonadia > Geobacterales > CAIOGM01 > CAIOGM01. The sequence goes on along the minus strand of CAIOGM010000062.1, from coordinate 30,847 downwards.
TGGTGGCGGCGGTCATGGCCGGCTGCTTGGTGGCGATGGTGAAGTGGCAGAGGTGGATAACCACGAAGCCTGCGGCGTAGATCAGCCCGTTGAGCAGACCCCGGCTCAGGATGGGGAGGGAGAGTGAGGCGCAGGCAATCTTGAGCAGCGCCATGAGCGGTATGAGAAGCCCTGCCCCGGCGGCGGCCCGCCAGAGGGAGAGCCACTCGCTCCGGTCCACGGCGATGTAATGCTCCCCGGTCCGGCCGGCGTTCTCGGTGACCCTCAGCGCCATGATGCTCAGGAGTTCGGAGCCCAGGGAGAGGATGCTGGTTCTGCGGCGCTCGCCGATGAGGGCGTCGCGGAGGAAGGCGCTCCACCGTTCGGCCAGCTCATCCCAAGGCTCAGGGGTAAACCGGATCGCCAGGAGTCGCAGCAGCAGCTCCAGCCGCTCCAGGTGTTGGGAGAGCCGCACCACGAGGAAGGTCAGCGTCATGCTGGTCCCCCGGCTGGCGGCCGACTGGTGTGCCCGGGTCACCGCCTCACGGCACTGCTCTAGGAGGACCAGGAGATGCCGTTCGTCCTCGGCCTCCAGTTCCGGCGCTGCAAGGGAGCGGCGATAGCGCCCCACGAAGCGGGACGCCTCCACGGAGAGGGCAATAAAGGGGGACTCCCCTCCGGCCAGGCGGGGGTGGATCCGGAGGAGTTCCGGCTCCACTCCCATGGCGGCGATCCGGAGAGTGAGGATCACCACGCTGTCCAGCAGCGGGGAGAGGAGTGCGCCGAAGAGGGGGTGATCCCGTAGTTCACCCAGCTCCAGCCGCTCCCAGAAGGCGACCCGCTCCTCCACCGGGATCTCCAGAAGCCAGCTGGCGTCGCGGTGGGTGGCGAAAATAATATGGACGCAGTCCCGCAGGTCGTTTTCATCTGCCGTTTCGGGGAGGAGTTTCTGGCCGAGTCGTCGGCGGAGTTCGGAGAAGAAGCCGCTGTTGGGGAGGAGCCCCGCCTCGGTGTAGAGCCGGCGCTGCTCCCGGCGGGCAAAGAGCTCCAGCAGGGTGTTCCGTACCCCCTCCCGAAAATCCCGGTTGGCGGCAAGGAGCCGGTTCATCTCGCGCCAGGAGCGGATGGCTTCCCCCTGCTTCGCGGCTCTGTCAGGGCGTAGCGCCGCCACCAGGGCCATGACCAGGAGGAGCGGATCTTCCTTCCCGTCGATCATTCGGCGGAATACCGGCTCCAGGAGAGAGGATGAGGGTGAGTTTAAGGGGGAGACGTTGCTGGATGGCGGGGAGCTGTTTTTCATGAATCCGAGGCCATCCCTGCGATGATGGCATCACAGAGCGCTTCCTGGCTCTGCCCCGAACAGTGGACCACCAGATCGGCGGCGTTCGAGTAGAGTTGCCGCCGCTCCGCGAAGAGGTCTGCAAGGGTCTGGCCCGGAGAGCGGGCGATCCCTCTGGTCCGGAAATTCCCCACCCTCGCCTGAAGGGTGGGGAGGTCGGCGTCCAGGAAGACGATTACGCCGTTCTCACCCAGGTGCTCTAGTGCAGAAAGACTGTAGACGGCGCTCCCCCCGGTGGCGATGACCTCTCCCGAGCACTCCAGGCCGAGGAGAAGCTGCTCCTCTATTCGCCGCAGCGCTGGTGCCCCCTCTTCATCGACGATCTCCTGCAGCGTCCGCCGCTGGGAGCGCTGGATGAGGAGGTCGGTATCGACGAAGCCGCGGGCCGTCAGCTTGGCGAGGATGACCCCGATCGTGCTCTTCCCCGCCCCCGGCATCCCGATCAGCACGATGTTGGTTTGTGGTGAGGAGAATTTATATTTCTTTTCCCAGGTACTCTGTCGTTCAGTCACTGTCATCCCGTCTTAACTCACTGATTCGGAGGAGCGCTCTTTCAGAATCCGTACACCTCGATCTCGACAATCCGGCTGTACTTATATACGGAAGATGCGGTTGCGTACACCAGTACCCGTATCTGGTTGGTGGTCACCGGCGCAAAGGTGAACTGCCGCCATACGTTGTTGTTGCCTGTGACAGGGAGTGCCCCGGGCGCCACCGACAGCCAACTGTTCGTAGTGACATCCCAGTACTGCACATCGAAGGAGGTATTCCCCTCTTTCGTGAACGTATCGCTTAAGGTCGGATCTGCGGTTGCCGTGGCATAGTTGTCCCCCAGGGTGTACAGATCGATCTCGTTAATGTTCTTTGAACCGTTGAAGGTTATCTGCACCCAGTCAGGCCAGGCATTGCTGGTATTGTCGTTCCACCCCGAATCAAAACCCCCTTTACCCCAATTCTTCCCGATCCGTCCACCATCGTTAACTGCCGCAATAGGGAACATGCCGTTAATGTACACCGATGAGGCCGTGGCTGTTCCGCCGTTGGCCGCAAGGGCGACATTGGTCCGGAGCGGGGTCGCGGCAACTGTGAAGGGGCTCTGAGCGCTGCCGCCGGTGGTGCTGACGGTAACGGTGCCGGCGTTAGGAACCGTGCCGGTGACCACGGCGGTGATCCGGGTATCTGTTACGGTGACGCCGGAAGCGGTAGCATTGCTGAAGGCGATGGCTGCGCCGGCTAGGTTTGTCCCGGTGATAGAGACAGAGGTGGCAATCCCCTGAACCACACTGCCGGGCGTAACGTTCGTGATCGTCGGTTGGCCGAGTGCAACTCCATCCGATTGGTACGCCTCAAACTCGACAATCCGGCTGTACTTATATACGGAAGATGCGGTTGCGTACACCAGTACCCGTATCTGGTTGGTGGTCACCGGCGCAAAGGTGAACTGCCGCCATACGTTGTTGTTGCCTGTGACGGGGAGTGCCCCGGGCGCCACCGACAGCCAACTGTTCGTAGTGACATCCCAGTACTGCACATCGAAGGAGGTATTCCCCTCTTTCGTGAACGTATCGCTTAAGGTCGGATCTGCGGTTGCCGTGGCATAGTTGTCCCCCAGAGTGTACAGATCGATCTCGTTAATGTTCTTTGAACCGTTGAAGGTTATCTGCACCCAGTCAGGCCAGACATTGCTGGTATTGTCGTTCCACCCCGAATCAAAGCCCCCTTTACCCCAATTCTTCCCGATCCGTCCACCGTCGTTCACCGCCGAGATGGGGAACATACCACTAGTGTACACCGAGGAAGCCGTCGCAACTCCGCCATTGGCCGCCAGGGCCACGTTGCTCCGGATTCCTGGAGCGGCGGTGACGGTGAGGTTGCCGGTGGCGCTGCCGCCGGCGGTGGTGACGGTGACCGTCCCTGTTCCAACGGTGGATCCGGTGATCGGAATAACGATGCGGGTGGCGGTGGTAGTGGTGGCCGTACCGACTGTACCGTTACTGAAGGTTACCGTGGCGCCGGTCAGGTTCGCGCCGTCGATGGTGACGCTGGCTGCGTTTCCCAGGGTGATGCCGGTTGGGGAGATGGAGGTGATGGTCGGGGCCGGGAGAGCTGCGACCGCAACGGTGATAGTCGCCGCCGCCGAGGTGGTAACGGCCCCCAGGTTATCATAGGCCTTGGCCGTGACGGTATAGCTGCCGGCGGGCAGATCGGTCCAGCTGAAGCTGTAGGGCGCGGTTGTGCCGCTCCAGAGGAGAGTCGACCCGTTGTAGAATTCCACCTTGCTGATGGTGCCGTCGCTGTCTGTAGCCGTCGCGGCCAGGGTGACCGTTGCCGGAGCCGTGTAGTTTGTGCCGGTAGTCAGGGTGACTGTCGGCGGACTGTTCAGAGGGGCAACGGCTGAGCCGTAGGCCTCAATCTCCACGATCCGGCTGTAACGCAATGGGGCGCCGAGGGAGGAAGTGACGACCAGTCGGATCCGGTCGGTGGTGACCGCCGAGAAGGAGACCTTCCTCCAGACCAGATTGTTCCCGGTGATGCCGCTGTTTGTTGCCGACAGCCAGGTCGTCCCATCCCAATACTGAACGTCGAAGGCGTTAATGCCGTATTTGGTGAAGGTGAGGGTCGGGGTTGGCTCAACCGATGCCGCGGGGAGGTCTTGCAGGCTGAAGAGATCGACCTCGTCGATGGTTTTCTGACCGTTAAAGGTTATCTGCACCCAATCGGGGTAGAGATTATTCGTGGCGTCACTCCAGACTCCGCCCCCTCCCAGGCTTCCACCCTTACGGTCGCCGTTGTTCACCGCTGCCACCGGATAGGTGACCGTATTGTAGTAGGAGGAGGCTGTCGCAACTCCGCCGTTTGCCTGGAGGGCCACGTTGGTGCGGAGTGCCGGCGCGACGGTTATGGTTGTCACCCCGGAGGTGGTGACTGCCCCCAGGTTATCATAGGCTTTGGCTGTGAGGGGATAGCTGCCGGCTGCTACATTGCTCCAGGTGTAGCTGTAGGGTGCCGTTGTGGAGTACCCCAGGAGTGTGGCGCCGTTATAGAATTCGACCCTGCTGACAGTGCCGTCGCTGTCGGCGGCGGTTGCCGTCATGATTATGGATGCCGGGGCGGTGAAGGTTGTGCCGGTGGTCAGGGTAACGGTGGGGGGCGCATTGGCAAAGGTGGCGTTCACCGTGTGGCCGGTGATGACGGGGCTGAAGGTTACGCTGAAACTCATCGGATCGGGGATGGTCTGGCTGACTCCATCAACGAATATTGTGGCGATATGATAGCCGCTGTTGGGAGTGACTATAATAGTGACACCGGTACCGTAGCTCACCACTGTAGTCGGGGTGATACTGCCGTAGGTACCTGCTACGGTCGTGATGGTGAAGATATCGGCGGCAAAGGTGGCGCTTACCGTGTGGTCGGCGACGACACTGCTGAAGGTCGTGCTGAAACTCTTCGGATTGGTGATGCTTTGGCTGACACCGTCCACCAGCAGCGACGCAATGTGATAACCGCTGTCGGGTGTGACGGTCACACTGCTGCTGGCGCCGTAGTTGACAGTGGCTGTGGGAGTGATGCTTCCGTGTGCCCCGGCAGTGGTGGTAATGTAGAAGGTCAGGGAAGCGACAGTAACTGTGGATGTTTCCGAGGTGGTGACGGCGCCCGTGCTGTCATAGGCCTTTGCCGTCAGGGAGTAAATCCCCGCAGAGACAGTGGTCCATGAGTAGCTGTAGGGAGAGGTCGTGTCGCTGCCGAGCAGGGTTGCACCGTTATAGAACTCCACCTTGGTGATCGTAGCCGATGGGGATGCCGTGTTTGCCTTTAAGGTGATGGTTGCGGGAGGAGTGTAGGTCGCACCTGAGGCCGGGGCCACCAGGACGACGGACGGAGACGTCGTGTTCGTGAGATTGAGCAGCGCCTGTTGCGGGAGGCTCGTCGTGGCGCCGTTGAGTTGACCAAAGGCGTTCCAACCCCAGGCCGTAACCTGTCCGGAGCCGCTCAAGGCTAAGGAGTGGAAATTGCCGGCGGCAACCGTGGCCATTCCGGTTACTCCGCTCAACTGTACGGGTTTCAGTCTGTTTATGGACGTCCCGTCACCCAGTTCTCCTGAAACGTTATCCCCCCAGGACCAGAGCGTCCCGCCGGTTTTTACCGCAAGACTGTGCCCGTTTCCAGCAGCTATCGCCGTTATGGCGGTCAGCCCGCTCACCTGAACGGGGGTCGTTTTTGCAATGATGGTTCCATCGCCAAGCTCACCGTAATAGTTCGGCCCCCATGCCCAGACGGTGCCGTCCACACCCCTCAATGCAAGGGTGTGGTAAAACCCGGCGGCAATTGCCGTGATCCCTGTAAGGGGACTTTGCACAGGGCTCAGGTCGCCGCTGTTCACATTATTGTCTTTTTTCCCCCAGTACCAGACAGTGCCGTTACTCTTCAAGGCGACTGTCCTGTAATCTGAGGCGGCAATGGCCACGACATCGGTAATGGCCGACTGCACCGGCGCGGCGCTGACCCCTTGAGTCCCGTTACCGAGCTGACCGTAATAGTTATCGCCCCAGGCCCAGACCGTGCGGTCGCTTTTCAGGGCGACGGTATGAGAATTGCCGGCGGCTATTGCCGTAATCCCGGTCAGGCCATTGACCAAAACCGGGATAGGGCTTGTGGTTGTGGTGCCGTTACCCAATTGGCCATGGGAGTTGTCCCCCCAACTCCAGACTTGGCCACCGGTGACAACGGCGACGGAATGGTTTTCTCCGGCAGCTACGTGCTCTGCCCCGAGGAGTGAGGTTATCCGGACCGGTGCGGGTCTGTCTGCGTAGTCACCGCTGCCCAACTGACCGTACACGTTGTCTCCCCAGTTCCAGATAAAACCACCGTCAGCGATGGCCACGGTATGCCTCCCTCCGCCGGCGAGCGCAGTGGCTAACGTGAACCCAGCCACCGGCAGAGGGAGTGTGCTGAATGACACTATTCCATTCCCCACCTGGCCATAGTCGTTATTACCGCACCCCCAAAGCGTGCCGTCATCTTTCAACGCCAATGTATGATTGCCCCCGGCGGCGATCAGTGTGATCATTGAAAGCCCCGCTGGAGTAGTGGGGCTGTTGCTGTCATGCTTAGTGCCGTTACCGAGCTGACCGTAGCTGTTGGCGCCCCAGCTCCAGACCGCCCCGTCGGCTGTCACGGCTACAGTGTGGTTAAATCCTGCGGCAAGTGCCTTTACCGATCCTACTCCTTTAGGCTGGATGGGGATGGTGCTGTAGTTGGTTATCGTATCGACTCCAAGTTGTCCACGTGTATTTGATCCCCATTCCCAGAGAGCGCCAGTATCAGTCATCGCCACCGTGTGATAGGAGCCGGCTGCTACCGCCGTAACCCCTGTAAGACCCGGGACCATGACCGGAGCGCTGCTGTTGTTCGTGGTATTGTTGCCCAGTTGGCCGTAACCGTTTGACCCCCAGCAAAAGACGGTGCCACCTGCAACCGCCACAGTATGGTACAACCCGGCTGACAGTGCGGTGACAACCCCGGTTACGCCGATCACTTGCTGAGGAAGGGTGCTGTAGGTGACGGCGCTGACACCAAGTTGACCGCTACCGTTGCTCCCCCAGGCCCAGAGGCTGTTATCGTTTTTAACGACAACGGTGTGGAAGAAACCTGCTGAGATTGTTTTTACATTGGTCATAACTTTCACAGGCATCAGACGGTTCGTAACGGAGCCATCGCCAAGTTCTCCGGAGCTGTTGCCCCCCCAAGCCCAGAGCGTACCGTCACTCTGCAGCGCGACGGTATGGTCTCCCCCGGCAGAAACCATTATGACACTCGAAAGCGTCGCTACCTTTACCGGTAAGGGACTATCTGCTGTCGTTCCGTTGCCAAGCTGTCCCGAATAGTTAGCCCCCCAGCTCCAGACGGTTCCGTCGCTCTTCAAGGAGACGATGTGAGATGCACCGGAGGCGATCTGGTTGTAGGGCGGGGCAGTCGCTTGTGCATCAATTACACAGATGAATAACATGAGAGCAGTCAGGATCGTCGATAAAGTGGAGTTGCTTTTCATAATAAATCCCTTCCATTCGAAGCTTTTTTTGGTTGGTAGTGCGACTGGCCCGATTTTGCTGCCACTATAAAAGGTTGGCAGCGTGAATGCAAATTTTTTGAGTAAAATTTTGTGGTAATACACTCGCCATCACTTTGTTGCCTCTGAAGGAAAATACGCTTCAACGTCTCAGTTTTCAGGAAAAATCGGTTGAAAAAAAGCGTATTTGCTGGAGTGGACGGTCACAGGGCGGAGATGAATGTTTATTTTCTTATCCGTTTCTGCTATAGGGTTGATGCAGAGTGAATACAGTTCGTCATCGTCAGTGTCACCTGAGTCGTCTTGGTTCGCGCCGCCGACTGTAAAGTTTTCCGTGATGAGGTGTCGGAAAACTTTACAGTTTATGCACGGAGTAAGGACGAAACGGGGCTAACTACCTGAAAAACGCTTTTGAAATCATGGCATACTAATTGCAAAACTGAACAAGACCTAGTTCGGCGAGATCCGTTCAGGTATCACCGAAGCAGGCACGACTCAATGCGGTGCTATATTCTTTTGACTGTATAAAAAATCATCGTATAAACTGGAACCAACTTACAGGAGGCTTGGTAATGAAATTACTTAAAAAAATGCTATCTTTTGCAGCTGTTACATCGATGATGACGATGCTGTTTGCCGGAACAGCGCCCGCTTTCACGGTCTATGACGCATCAAGCGGGGGATGGGATTCCTGGGTAACAGCTCAGTATCCTTACTCAGTCGCCTATATGAATGTCGTCGACTTTTCACAAACAAATCCTCTGACCCCTCCCGGAGGTGTGCTGACGCCTTATCCTCGCGACCTTTTGAGTCCCCCACCGTTCAATGCCCCGCCGTTCAATACAGTGAACTCCTCGGTAACGACAAATCTTGGATACATAAACGCACAATATTGGCTCGATCTGCCAAGCAGCAGCAATGGAGCCAAGAGTACGTTCAGCTTTAACAAGCCCGCCATTGCTTTCGGCGCCTTCTTTGACCTTAACAACACCGCTATCTTCGGTCCTCAAGCAGCTGGCCCAGGGTTGAAAATTCTCATCACCGATATTCTTAACGGTACAACTACTTTTACGATAAATAGTACTGTTTACCAGGACTGGTGGGGTATCATCGCGGATCCGAACGACAAGGAGATCAAGTCAGTTGAGATCTCGGCAATTACTACCGGTATTCCCGGGAATGAATGGTATACGCTGACGGACCTAAGTTATACGACGGTTCCGGAGCCTTCGACGTTTGTGCTCATCGGCGCCGGATTGAGTGGTCTTGCGTTCCTTAGACGTCGCCGTAAGCCCTGATCTAGTTAGCTAATTACCTACAACACGTTGTTTAAAATCAAGAGGAGCAAGATGATGCGCAAAACCATACTTATTATCGGGATGCTGTTCACGGTAATCGTGTCCGGATGCGGTGGAGGGGCGTCCAGTTCGACGGTAAGCTATAAGGTCGACAGGGCAGTCGTTGTCACTGGTGCCGTGGTAGATGCCGCAACTCAGGCGGGCATTCCCGCAGATATAACGGTTACGGTGAACGGAGTCACTGCCACGGTCTATGATGACAAAGGTAAAGCGCTTGCGCAGCCCTTTACTTCGGCGAACAACGGTTCCGTCTCGTTCGGTCTGCTGCAGCATCCTGCGGCTGATATTACCTTTACCATCACCGCCAGAAATAAGAGCTACAACGCTAATAGTCTCCCCCTGACGATCAAGCCAAGCGATGCGGTCTGCGATTTCGGTAAGATCGCCCTTGTCTCCACTTCCGTTTCTTCGAGTCTGAGCGGCATTGAAAAAAGCGTGAGCCTGCCGACTCCGGCAGGGGTTGGAATCTCGCTCTCCACCCCCGGAACGGGGTCAGTGACCACCGCCATCATCGATGCGGGAGTGAAGGTACTCGCCGGTGCTACAGTGCTGACGGGCGACCTCACCATGACCGCAGCCAACTACAACCCCCTGAAGACGACGGCTCTGGCCCTTGCTCCGAGCGATGGTTCGGTTTTTATCTCCACTGGTTTTACCGATGTGACGGTGCGTGATTCAGTTGGTACGGTAGCGACGACTCTCAGCCAGCCGATGAAGATTCGAATGGACATCGCAACGGGGACCATAAACCCGGAAACCGGCAACCCTGTCGCGAAAGACGAGGTCATGCGAGTCTATACGTTCAGGGCGGGATCAGGCAGTTGGGAGGTGGATAAGGACGCCTCTAATTATAACGGGATCCCCGGTGACGTTCTCGTCCAGCAGGATGCCAAAGGGCTCTTTGTCGAATTCACTCCAAACCATTTCTCCTATTGGAATCTGGGGGCTAAACTCGGGAAGAAGTATTGTACCCAGACTCTCACCCTTACAGGATCTGCCGCTCTTTCGCCTCTTATCCTCACCGCTTCCGGTGGTACCGGGACGTACTACAGCGGGAACAAACCGCTGGGAGACCCAACAGTTACAATTGCGAATGTTCCAGTCAATACGACGATGATCTATACGGCAAAATACGGGGCGGATACGGTCGGAGTAAGTGATGGCGTGTATACTGGTACGACGTGTCCGACAGTTACTCTTGCAGTGACGCTTCCGGAATCAGTGAGCAGCTATAATTTCAGCACCTATCGCCAATGTTCTTTCCCGTACAACGGTGTCATAGAAAAGCAGTTCCTGCCCAACGTTCCGATCTATGCTTGCCCTGGTGCGGCTCTCTCCCTCTCGTTTGCTACATGCAGCTATGTCGGCGTGACTGGTCCTGATGGCACTGTGAATGGTGTCAAGGCTGTGACAGGCAGTAAACTATTCTTCTGGCCCAGCAACAATTATCCGTCACTGACTCCATTATCCTTAACAGGCAGCGGGGAAGTCGATTTCATAAAAAATGACTGGGAATTCTGTCATGTCACCGGTTCCACGGGTGGGAGCGGCGGTCCTTAATCATCTGTAATTCTCCTCACTAACTTACATCGATATGTTGACAGCACCAAATGCACAACAAGAGAGGAAGTCCTGTACTTCCTCTCTTGTTGTATCCAGCCGCCATGAAAGAGGTTGCGATGCTTGACCGAAGGATTCGCAGATTACAAACATTGCTAATTGCCGTCGTGCTGACGGTGACAGTCACCGGCGCCGTTGCCGGTGATTTTTCCAATGGGCCTTCTCTCCAGGGATTCACCGGGATAATGAACGTTCCCACGGCCAACGTCCAGAAAGAGGGGACCATGGCCTTCTGGTACGGGAAACAAAAGGATGGGACGCAAGCGCAATATGGGGACAACTACTTCTTCTCCACCGGGATGTTCTCTCTTTTGGAAATCGGTGGCCGCGTCGCTGTGGGAAATAGCGCCGGAGCCAATGACCTTTCAGCCCAGTTCAAGGTGACGACGGCGCCGTTCACCCCTAAGGATCGGCCGTGGTTCCCGACCTTGGCAGTTGGCGCTCAGGATGTGGGTGGTCAAGCGAGTCACTACAATACGACCTATCTCGTGGCCACCGAGGAGATCAGCCGGTTTCGTCTTTCACTGGGCTATGGCTTCGGATCGAATCAGACCGGCAGGTTGAAGGGGCTGTTTGCCGGGGGGGAGATCAAGGCGTTCGATTGGCTCTACCTGCTCGGCGAGTACGACGCAAAGGACACAAACCTCGGGCTTAGGGTGATCTCCCCGGATCTCTTCGGCTATCCGGTGAATCTTCAGTCGATGATAAAGTCTGCGGTGAGCAATAACCCCGGAACCATCGACTTTACCCTCGGGTTCCAATTTGCCATGGGACGAGACTGGCACCGGAAGCCGACCGCCGAACAGCACAGTATCATTCCGACAGTTCATCCCGAAGATGCCGCGTCACAATCACCCCTGTCAGCGATCACGACCACCGCAGCGTTGCCGATCCCTGCCACCGGCACGAAAGTTTCCGAAAAAGTCGCATCCAAAGAAGATGATAATCTCCCCGTAAGGGCTGGTGCCGAGATTGTAGCCAGAGCTTCTGTTGAGACCACCCCAACGGGTCGGGAGACTCTTCCGGTCAAGGCCGGTGCAGAGGTGACCCCGGCGGGAGTTGTGGCCGTTGCTCTCTCCAAGGATGGCGCGTTGCGTGGTTTGAGAGACCGGTTGGTTGCCGATGGCTTCATGAACGTTCGTGTCGGAACCAAGGATCATGAACTTATCCTGGTCGAATATGAAAACGCCCGCTATAACCAGAGTCAGCTGGATGGGATTGGGGTCGTGCTCGGGATGGTGAGCGATACCGTTGCCACTGATTACCAAACGGTCCGCCTTGTCTTGAAGATCCAAGGGCTTCGGATGCTTCAGCTATCCATGCCGTCCGCTCCGCTCAGAACATTCCTGGGCGATGCCGCGTTCAACGACAGCCTCGGCGACTTGGTCGAGATCTCTTCGACGGTAACCGAGGAGCGTGATGTGGCTTTTCTGGAAGAGGCGAGTTTTGCCAACTGGTTCCGTTCCCGACTGGTGCTGGCGCCCCGATTGACGACATTTCTCGCGACAGAAATAAGCAGTCTCGATTATCTCCTCGCGTTTGCTCCGACACTCACGGTCGATCTTTGGAAAGGGGCCCTCCTGAATATAACCGGTACTATCCCGGTTGTCTGGAGCAAGGGATTCGACGACGATTACCCGTTTCGAGCATCGCGGAATGATCCCCAGGTGGAGACCGTCATGCTGAACCAGGCCCTCAGAATCCATCCCGATTTCATGATATCTCTGGGAGCGGGGATGATTCAGCACGATGTCTATGGCACACTGAACGAGGCGTACTGGTACTCCAAGGGAGGAGAGCACCGTCTGGGATTCCAGCAGGGGTTCGGAAGGGACAATACCTACAAGAACTTTGATCATACGGCTTACCTCGGATCCTACCGGTACACCTATACGCCGCTGGACACCTCCTTGACGCTCACCGCCGGCAGTTTCTGGGAGAACGACAGGGGGGCGCGCGCCGACCTGACCCGGTTCTTCGGAGATACGGCGTTGTCGGTCTTTTACAAATTCTGCAGGACTACCGACAACCTGAATTACCAGATGGGGGGGGTGCAATTCTCGTTTCCCCTTACCCCGCGTCAGGGGATGAAGCCGTATCCCGTCCAGGTCAAAGGTCCCGACGAGTGGCGGTATCGCCAGGAATCGGTCACCAAGAGCCCCGATGGGCACAACTATGTAAGTGTCGCCATCGGCAACACGCCTCCCATGGTAAACAGCGTTACCCAGGTCTATTACGACCGGGATAGGCTGACACCTGAATACATCAAGAGCCATCTCCTGCGGGTTCGCGACGCCTACATCCGGTATGTTCACCCGGAGTAGTTCTTTCATCTCCACTTGCTGAACAATAGAAAAGAGGAGGGTCAACGGTTGTTCCGTTGACCCTCCTCTTCTCTTTATCCAAATCCTGCGTCATGAGCGGGCGCGGCATGCCGCGCCCCTACAGGGTCACCTGCCTTGCGGGATGTTCCTCGCGACTGTCTTTAACAACTCCTTCGCCTCAGGATCACCCTGAGCCGACGCCAGGGTGAGCAGTCGGATTGATTCGGCATTATCCCTGGCTACCCCCTGACCGTTGAAATACATGGTCCCCAGATTCCGCTGCGCTCCGCGCACCCCCTGCTCCACCGCCAGCTTGTACCAGGAAACAGCTTTGACATTATCCTGACCCAGGCCGCCGAGTCCCCGCTGATACATGACCCCCAGGTTATTCTGAGCCAGTGAATACCCCTGCTCTGCCGCCGGCTTGAACCATTTGAGCGCCTCGACATAGTCGATGGTGACCCCTTTGCCGTTGAAGTAGATGACCCCCAGATCGTTCTGAGCCGGGGCGTATCCCTGGCCGGCCGCCAGGCGCAACCACTTCTGGGCCTCCTGATAATCGGTCGGAACCCCCTGGCCGTTGAGATACATGACCCCAAGCTTGTTCTGCGCCTCGGCGCTCCCTGCTTCGGCCGCCGGAGGAGGCGACATGACCGCTACGGCAGGGGGGGCCGACACCGCAACGGCGGGAGGTGCGGCCACCGCGACTGCAGGGAGGGCCGGGATAGCAGGCGCCACAGGGGGAGCCTGAACCACCGCAGGTTCCGGGACGCGAAACGTTGTCAGCTTCTTTGCGGCCGCTTTATTCCCCTGGTCGGCGGCCTTCTGATACCAACTGCGCGCCTCACCACTGTCCTTGGTGACACCAACCCCCTCCGCATACATGAGCGCGAGGTTGTATTGGGCCAGGGCCAACCCCTGCTCGGCCGCCAGACGGTACCAGGTGAGAGCCGCCTTGTAATCCTCAGGCACCCCCTGGCCGAGCTGATAGAGAACTCCCAGATTGTTTCTGGCTGCGGCGAACCCCTGTTCCGCCGACTTGAGATACCAGGTCAGCGCCTCGCCGTACTCCTGGGGAACCCCCTGACCGTTATCATACCTGACTCCCAGGAGATACTGGGAGGCAGGGTCACCGGCTTCCGCCTGTTTTCTGAGCTGGGTAAGATCATCGGCAAAGACGGCAGGCAGGGTGAGCAGGGAGATGAGAAGCAAAAGGAGCAGGAAACGAATCGTCGTAGCCATGGAGGTTCCTCCAGTGTAATGGACCGCGCCATTTGTATATCATAGTTTGGCCGGATTGGCATCACTGATCAGCTGATGAGTGTAAAGCGCTGCTCATGGATGAAATTAATGGACTCTTGCCGAAAATTGTGATAGTTGATTTCATTGAAATATTTCCTAATAGTTTGAAGGATCATCCTTCACGAACCATTGATCAGCCACAGGAGGAAGACGGCGATGCCACGAACTGAAAGCGGTGCGATACTCGGCCGGAAGTTGTTGAAGACGGGATGGAGCGCTGCGGCTCTCCTCTGTACGAGCCTGGCCATCGCCGGCTGCGAGCAGAAAAAAGAGGCCGTTGCTCCGCCTCCCCCCATCGTGGAGGTGACGCCTGTCGTCCAGAGGGATGTCCCGATCTACCAGGAGTGGGTGGGGGCGCTGGACGGATCGGTCAACGCCGTCATTCGCCCCCAGGTGACCGGCTACCTTACCCGGCAGAACTACCGGGAGGGTGAGGTCGTAAAGAAGGGGCAGGCGCTCTTCGAGATCGATCCCCGGACTTTCCAGGCCGCCGTCGATCAGGCCAAGGGGTCACTGGATCAGGCCAAGGGGGATATGGCCCGCCAGGAGGCAGCCTATGCCACGGCCAAGGCCGATCTGGCGCGGATCAAGCCGCTGGCGGCCAGGAACGCCGTCTCCCAAAAGGACCTGGACGACGCCACGGGTAGGGAACTGGCGTCCAGGGCGTCGGTAGATGCGGCCCGGGCCGGCATCGCCACCGCGGCAGCCAATCTGGAGAAGGCGATGCTGGATCTGGGTTTTACGAAGATCACCTCACCGGTTGACGGAGTCGCCGGCATCGCCAAGGCCCAGCTGGGGAACCTGGTGAGCCCCAATATGCAGAACGAGCTGACCACCGTCTCCAGCGTCAACCCCATCAAGGCATATATCAACGTGAGTGAGCGAGAGTATCTCACCGTCAGGGATAGCAATCAGAATATCGCCGAGACCCCTCTGCAGATGATCCTGGCGGACGGCAGCACTTATCCCCACAAGGGGAAGATGGCCCTCTCCGACCGACAGATCGATCCCACCACCGGCACCCTCAAGATCGGCTCCCTCTTCCCCAACCCCAACAACATCCTGCGCCCCGGCGGTTACAGTCTGGTCCGGGCGCTGATGGAGCTTCGCAAAGGTGCGCTCCTGGTTCCCCAGCGGGCCGTGAGCGATGTCCAGGGGAAATATATGGTGGCCGTGGTCGGGAGCGACAACAAGGTGGAGATCCGCCCGGTAACGGTAGGAGCGCGGATCGGTTCCCAGTGGATCATCAGCGGTGGGGTGAAACCGGGCGAAAGCGTGATCGCCGAAGGGACCCAGAAGGTCCGGCCGGACATCATCGTCAGCCCGAGGCCGTACGTCCCCGGAGCTCCGGCAGCAGAAGGCGCGGTCAAGCCGGAAGTAAAACCGGCCGCAGCGCCCGCCGGAAAGAGGTAGCGCGCCATGTCAAAATTCTTCATTAATCGCCCCATCGTGGCGATAGTCATCGCCATCCTCATGGTTGTCATGGGTCTCGTCGCCATGGCGAGGCTCCCCATTGCCCAGTTTCCCAACATCGTCCCCCCTGCCGTTCAGGTGAACGCCACCTACACCGGCGCCGACGCCCTTACCCTGGAGCAGTCGGTGGCCACCCCCATCGAGCAGCAGATGTCCGGCGTGGACAACATGGATTACATGTACTCCATCAACGCCAACAACGGCCAGTCGACCATCTATACCTACTTCGACTTGAAGACCGACGCCAACACCGACCAGATTCTAGCCCAGATGCGGGAGGGGCAGGCCGAGTCGCAGCTCCCCAAAGATGTCACCAATTACGGGGTGACGGTGGCAAAGTCAACTTCTTCACCGCTGGTGATGTTCGCCCTCTACTCTCCCAAGGGGACCTACGACAACATCTTCCTGGCCAACTACTGCTATATCAACATCAACGACCAGATGACCCGGGTCAAGGGGATCGCCAGCGTCACGATCTTCGGGGGTGGCCAGTATGCCATGCGGATCTGGGTTCGCCCCGACCAGCTTGCCAAGCTCAACATCACCATCCCCGAGATCATTAACGCGGTCAACGCCCAGAACACGGTGAACCCGGCCGGGCAGGTGGGAGCGACCCCGATTCCCAAGGGGCAGGAGTTCACCTATGCGGTCCGGGCCCAGGGACGGCTCCAGAGTGAAGAGCAGTTCGGTAATATAGTGCTCAGGGCTACCAACGATGGCTCCATGGTCCGGATCAAGGATGTGGCCCGCATCGAGCTGGGCGCCCAGACCTACAACCTGGAAGGACGCCTGAACGGCAAGCCGTGCGCCCTCGTCGCCCTCTACCAGATGCCGGGAACCAATGCCCTGGACGCCGCGGCGGGCGCCAAGAACCTGATGGCGGAGTTGAAGAAGAGTTTCCCGCCGGACCTGGATTACGTGGTGTCGCTGGATACCACACTCGCGGTTTCCGAGGGGATGAAGGAGATAGAGCATACTCTCGTCGAGGCGCTGATCCTGGTCATCCTGGTGGTCTTCGTCTTCCTCCAGGGGTGGCGGGCCACCCTCATTCCGCTCCTGGCGGTGCCGGTGTCGCTGGTGGGGACCTTCGCCGTCTTCCCCATGCTCGGCTTCTCCATCAATACCCTCTCTCTCTTCGGCCTGGTCCTCGCCATCGGCCTCGTCGTGGATGACGCCATCGTCGTGGTCGAGGCGGTGGAGCACCATATCGATCTCGGGTTGACTCCCAAGGAGGCCTCCTTCAAGGCAATGGAAGAGGTTTCCGGTCCGGTCATCGCCATCGCCATCATCCTTACGGCGGTCTTCGTTCCCACCGCCTTCATTCCCGGCATCACCGGACAGCTCTACCAGCAGTTCGCCGTGACCATCGCCGTCTCGGTCATCTTCTCGGCCTTCAACGCATTGTCGCTCTCGCCGGCCCTCTGCGCCCTCCTCCTCAAGCCGAAGAGCAAGGGGAGCGGGCCGCTCCAGAAGTTCTTCGACTGGTTCAACCGGCTGTTCGGCCGGGCCACCGATGGCTACGTTGGCATCTGCGGTACCGCCATCCGGAAGAGCAAGACCAGCCTGATCTTCCTGGCGGGGATGACCGTTCTGGCCGGGGTCACGGGGAATCATCTGGCATCCGGGTTCCTCCCCGATGAGGACCAGGGATTCATCTATGCCGGCATCCAGCTCCCCAACGCCGCCTCGCTGGAGCGAACCAGCGCGGTGGCCAAGCAGGCCGAAGAGATCATCACCAAGACGCCGGGGGTCAAGTACTGCTCATCGGTCATCGGCTACAGCATGCTCAGTCAGGTTCAGAATACCTACAGCGCCTTCTTCTTCATCACCCTGGAGGAGTGGTCCAAGCGGAAGAAGCCCGAAGAGCAGTATGAGGCGATCAAGAAGGAGATTTCCCAGAAAATGGGCGGCATCCCCGGCGCAATCGGATTCGCCTTCCCGCCGCCCGCCATCATGGGGGTCGGCACCTCCGGCGGCGCCACCTTCATCCTCCAGGACCGGGCGGGCAAAGACATTGATTTCCTGGCGGCCAACACGAAGAAGTTCATCGAAGAGGCCAAAAAGCGCCCTGAACTGGCCTCTGTCTCCACCACCTTCCTCCCCACCGTGCCCCAGCTCTTTGTGGACGTTGACCGGGACAAGGTCCTGAAGCAGGGGGTCAACATCAGTGATGTCTACAAGATCCTCCAGAGTTTCATGGGGAGCGGATTTATAAATTACTTCAACAAATTCGGGCGTCAGTGGCAGGTGTTTATCCAGGCCGAGGGCGACTACCGGACTAACATCGACAACATCGGCCAGTTCTACGTCCGCAACAGCGAAGGGAAGACGGTTCCGCTCTCGGCGGTCACCTCCGTCCGCAGCATCGTGGGGCCCGAGTTTACCATGCGGTTCAACCTCTACCGGTCGGCCCAGGTCAACGCCTCGGCGGCCCCCGGTTACAGCTCGGCCCAGGTCATGAAGGCGCTGGAAGAGGTCTTCAGTCAGACAATGCCCCGGGAGATGGGGTACGACTACAGCGGCATGTCGTTCCAGGAGAAGAAGGCCCAGCAGGGGGTCTCCCCGATGGTGGTCTTTGCCTTCTCGTTCTTCTGTGTGTTCCTGATCCTGGCGGCCCAGTACGAAAGCTGGTCACTGCCGTTCTCGGTTCTTCTCGGCACCCCCATCGCCGTGGCCGGGGCGTTTGCGGGGTTGCTGTTCCGTCACTTCGAAAACAACGTCTACGCCCAGATCGGCTTGGTCATGCTCATTGGCCTAGCAGCCAAGAATGCCATCCTCATCGTGGAATTCGCCAAGCTGGAATATGATAAAGGGGAGAGCCTCATGGACGCGACCCTCAACGGGGCGCGCCTGCGCCTGCGACCGATCCTCATGACCTCCTTCGCTTTCATCCTCGGCTGCGTTCCCCTGGCCATCGCCAAAGGGGCCGGCGCCATCTCCCGGCAGGTCATGGGGACCACGGTCATCTTCGGGATGCTGGCAGCCTCCTTCATCGCCATCTTTATCATTCCAGTTACCTACTTCGTGGTTGAAAAACTGAGTCATAAGGGAGACACCGGCGCCCAACCCCCCGCGGGCGGGCCACCGGTGGAGACCGATGGTAAGGGGGGTGATCACCATGCGTAACCTCAGCAAAATCATTCACCACGGAGACACGGAGACACGGAGCAAAATCGGAATCGCTGCGGGGGGCGCCACAGGATTGGCCTCTGCTTCTGGTCGAACCCATTGGGTTACAACCAGACCTCGACTTTTCGCGGTGATCTCCTCCGTGTCTCCGTGCCTCCGTGGTTCTCATGCCGTTGCACTTGTGCTTTTCGCAGCGGTGCTGACCCTCACCGGCTGCATGGTCGGCCCTGACTACCGCCGCCCGGCGACACCGACTCCTCCGGCGTGGCGCATTGAGGAGCAGAGCGCCCGAGAGGTGGCCAACACCGCCTGGTGGCGTCAGCTGGATGACCCGGTCCTCAACGACCTCATCGCCGGGGCGCTGCGGGAGAACAAGGATCTCCTCATCGCCACGGCCCGGGTGGAGCAGTATGCGGCCCAGTACGGCGTGGTCCGGGCGGACCTCTACCCCCACGTGGGCGTCAGCGCCCAGTTCGGCCAGCAGCGGGTCACCGAGCGGGGGGGCAACAACCTCCCCGCCGGCTACCAGACCGTCACCGGCGGCCAGCAGGCGGTGCTGAACGCCAGCTGGGAGCTGGATATCTGGGGACGGATCAGGAGAAGCAGCGAGTCGGCCCGGGCCGACCTCCTGGCCAGTGAGGAGGGGCGGCGGGGGGTTATCCTGACCCTGGTCAGCTCGGTTGCCGGATCCTATGTGAATCTCCGGGACCTGGACAAGCAGCTGGAGATCTCACAACGGACTGCCCAGAGCCGGAAGGAGTCACTGGATCTCTTCCAGCTGAGGTTCAACGCCGGGATCATCACCGAGATGGAGCTGGCCCAGAACAGCTCCGAGTATGAGCAGGCCCTGGCCACCATCCCCCAGATCGAGAAGGGGATTGCCCAGCAGGAGAACGGCCTCAACCTCCTCATGGGGCGAAACCCCGGTTCCATCCCCCGGGGCAAGGGGATCGACGACCTGAAGCTGCCGGCAGTTCCCGCCGGGCTCCCCTCTGATCTCCTGGAGCGGCGGCCGGACATCAAGCAGGCGGAGCAGAACCTCATCTCCGTCAACGCCCAGATCGGCGTGGCCAAGGCCGCCTACTATCCCGCCATCTCCCTCACCGGCCTCTTAGGGGTCGCCAGTTCCGACTTTTCCAACCTCTTCACCGGGCCGGCCAAGATCTGGCAGTACAGCGCCCCCGTGACCGCCCCGCTCTTCACCGCCGGCAAGATCTCCAGCCAGGTTAAGGCGACGGAGGCGGCCCAGGAGCAGGCGCTCTACCGGTATCAGCAGAGCATCCAGACCGCCTTCCGCGAGGTTGACGACTCCCTGGTGGATCAGAACAAGAGCCGGGAGCAGCTGGCTGCCCAGAAACGGCAGGTTGAAGCCTTGAGAACCTACGCCACCCTGGCCCGGCTCCGGTTCGACAACGGTTACTCCAGCTACATCGAGGTGCTGGACGCCGAACGGAGCCTATTCAACGTGGAACTCTCCTACACCCAGGGGCAGGGGAACCTCTTCCTGGCGCTGATCAGCCTGTACAAGGCGATGGGGGGTGGGTGGGTAACCGAGGCAGAGAGCCTGGCTGCCCAGGCCGGCGTCTCAGCAGCCGCGACTCCACGCCCCTGTGCCCAGGAGCTGGAGCAGTTCTGTACTGACGTCAAGCCGGGGCTCGGTCTGATGATCATCTGCTTGAACGAGCACCGGGACGAACTGTCACCGCTCTGCAGCGAGAAGGTCGGCGCCTCCATGGTCAAGCTGGAGAAGGCGAAACAGGAGTGCGCCGGGGATATTGCCACCTACTGTGCCGGGGTCAAAGCAGGTGGCGGTCGTCTGCTGGAGTGCCTCAAAAAACAGGGTGACAAGCTCTCGCCGGCCTGCAAGGTCCAAACAAAGCGCTATTCTGCGTTACCTGCCGTGGCGCCCAGCGCCGGGAAATGAGGAGAGATTCCATGAAGATCCTGTCCCTGTTCATCCTGGCGCTCCTGCTGTTCCTGCCGGCGCTTCCGCTCCGTGGCGACGACCTGCCGCAGCTCTCCTCCATCAACACCGCGCCGAGCCAGGCGGTGCAGGATCAGAACCTCTCGGTGACCTGTTACCAGGGGAACCCCAACGACCGTAACTCTCTGGGGGATGTCATGGTCATGAATCCCACGGCGGCGGGCCCTACCTGCAACTCGATCTTCTATGTCTGCCGGGGCAACTGTTTCGGCTGTTATTCGGACTTCGACCTCTCCCAGGATATCTGTGTGGACAACAGCGGTAAACGGTTTCTCTGGTAGGGGTGGGCCGTATTCAGAAATCCTACCCAACCACCAACTCTCATACCGGTCCCGCAAAAAGGGGGGTTATGGACATGACGACGGGCGCTCACCACAGATCATCACTATACCGTACCCCGGGAATCCGGCAGGTTTCCCTGGCTCTGGCCTGCCTTGCGGTGCTCTCCCTGAACGGCTGCGGCGACAAGAAGAAAGAGGCCGCAGCGCCCCCTATCCCCGTGGTGGAGGTGGCGACCATTACCCCCCGGGATGTCCCGGTGAGCGTGGAGTACGTCGCCCAGACTCAGAGCTCGCAGCAGGTGAACATCCAGGCCCGGGTGAACGGTTTCCTTGATCGCCGGGTCTATACTGAAGGGAGAATGGTGAAGGCGGGAGAAGTCCTGTTCCTGATGGACAGAAAACCGTACCAGGTCCAGGTGGACGGCGCGACCGCGGCCCTTGCCCTGCAACAGGCCTCCATGGATACGGCGCGTCTGAATCTGGAGCGGATCAAACCTCTGGCCGCCAAAAATGCCGTTTCCCAGAAGGACCTGGATGACTCCAGGGGGACCTACGAATCGGCGGCGGCGGCGGTTGAGCAGGCCAAGGCCCAACTGGAGACGGCCAAGCTGAACCTCTCCTACTGCACCATCACCTCCCCCATAGCCGGCATAACCGGTGCGGCCCAGCAGCAGGAAGGGACCTACCTCAACACGCAGAACAGTCTCCTCACCACCGTGGCTCTTCTCTCCCCCATCTGGGTAAACTTCAGCATCTCCGAGAACGAGATGAAGAGCTACCGCGACCAGATCGCCGCGGGTCTGATCCGTCCCCCCAGGGACGGCAACTACACCGTTGAAATCGTTCAGGTGGATGGTTCCCTCTTTCCCCATACCGGCCGGATCACCTTCGCCGCCCCCTCCTACAGCGCCCAGACCGGAACCTTCCTCATCCGGGTCGATGTGGCCAACCCCCAGGGGCTTCTTCGCCCGAACCAGTATGTCCGAGCCCGGCTGCAGGGGGCCATCCGTCCCCATGCATTCCTCGTTCCCCAGAAGGCGGTTCAGCAGGGGGCCAAGGGGCACTTCCTCTGGGTGATCTCCAGCGAGGGGAAGGCCGCCCCGCGACCGGTTGTGGTGGGGGAGTGGCGCGGCGAGGAGTGGTTCATCGCCGAGGGGCTCAAGGGGGGGGAGCAGGTGGTGGTGAATGGCGGGCTTACCCTGCGCCCCGATATGTCAGTCAAGGTCCAACCGCTCCCTCTCCCGGCGCCGCAGAAGAGCACCCCCTAGAGGAGGCCGGATATGTTCTCCAAATTCTTTATCCAGCGTCCGATCTTTGCGACGGTCATCGCCCTGATCATCGTCATCGCCGGCCTGGTTTCCATGAAACTCCTGCCGGTTGCCCAGTATCCCTCCATCACCCCGGTGCAGATTTCGGTAACGACCACCTATCCCGGGGCCGACTCCAAGACGGTGGGGGACTCTGTGGCGGCGCCCATCGAGGCGCAGATCAACGGCGTCGACAACATGCTCTACATGACGTCGACCAGCTCCAATACCGGGCAGCTTACCGTCACGGTCTATTTCAGCCTGGATACCGACCCGGACATCGCCCAGGTGCAGGTGCAGAACCGGGTGAACCTTGCTATGCCGCAGCTCCCCCAGGCGGTGGCCCAGTACGGCGTCTCGGTGCAGAAAAAGTCGGCCAGCACCCTCATGATCATCTCGGTGTTCAACAAGGATGGCCGGTATACTCCCGACTACGTCAGAAACTACGCCAACGTCTACGTCCTGGACGCCATCAAGCGGGTGAACGGCGCCGGCCAGGCCCAGATCTTCGGCGTTCCGGACCAGGCCATGAGGATCTGGATGAAACCGGACCGGATGGCCTCCCTGGGGGTCACCACCTCGGACATCCAGAATGCGGTATCCCAGCAGAACGCCCTGTTCGGCGCCGGCCAGGTGGGGCAGCAGCCCAGTGACGACAAGGTGCAGCTGACCTTCCCGGTGGTGACCCAGCCCCCCTTCAGCACCCCCTCCCAGTACGAGAACATCATCCTTCGCGCAACCCAGGACGGCAACGCCATTGTCCGCGTCAAGGATGTGGCCCGGGCCGAAATGGGGCGCCGCCAGTATGTGGACGAGAACAAGCTGAACGGAGCGCCGGCGACCCCCATCGCCATCTACCAGCAGCCCGGCGCCAACGGCCTGGATGTCTCCACAGCGGTCCGCAAGGCCATGGAGGAGTTGAAGAAGACCATGCCCGACGGCATAGAGTATATCGTCGCCATGGATACCACCGATTTCGTGCGGCTCTCCATCGAAGAGGTTCTTCATACCCTGTTCGAGGCGATCCTGCTGGTGGTGCTGGTGGTCTACCTCTTCCTGCAGAGCTTTCGGGCCACCATCATCTGCACGGTGGCGATCTTCGTGGCGCTCATCGGCACCTTCGCCGGCATGCTCGCCCTCGGCTTCTCTGTGAACCTGCTGACCCTCTTCGGGATCGTGCTGGCCATCGGCATGGTGGTGGACGACGCCATCGTCGTGGTGGAGAACGTGGAGCGGAACATGCTGAAGAACCACCTCCCCCCCAAGGAGGCCACCATCAGGTCCATGGAGGAGATCGGCACCTCCCTCATCGCGGTGGTGCTGGTGATGGCTTCGGTCTTCGTCCCGGCGGCGTTTCTCCCCGGCACCACGGGACAGCTCTACCGGCAGTTCGCCATCACCATCGTTGTCTCCGTCTCCCTCTCGGGATTCGTGGCGCTTACTCTGACTCCTGCCATGTGCTCCATCCTGCTGAAGCACACACCTCCCCCTCAAAAGGGCCCTTTTGCCTGGTTTAACCGGCTGTTCGACCGCATCACCCTCTCCTTCGGCAACGCCGTGGTGCTCATGATCAAACGGATGAGTGTCGCCTTCGTGCTCCTTATCGTGATGATCACCGCGCTGGTACAGCTGTTCCGAACCATTCCCTCCAGTTTCGTCCCCAATGAGGATCAGGGGACCGTCATGGGGCTGCTGCTCATGCCCGACGCCGCCAGCCTGAAACGGACCGTGACTGCGTCCGGCCGTGTGGAGGAGCTGTTTGCCAAGGATCCGGCGGTCAAGAACCGGACGGTTATCAACGGCTTCAGCCTCATCGACGGCCAGTATAAAACCAATGCCGCTACCTTCTTCGTCACCCTCAAGGAGTTCAAGGAGCGTTATGCTACCCTGGAGAGCGCCCAAAAGGAAAACGCCGGAGCGGTGCTGAGGAGGGTGCGAGGCGCATCGCAGGAGATCAGGGAGGGGGTCTTCATCCCCATCGCTCCGCCGGCGATTCCGGGGATCGGCACTACGGGAGGTTTCGAATTCTGGGTTCAGGATAAGGGGGGAGGGGATCCGGCTCGCCTCTATGAGCTTACCCAGCAGCTCCTGGCCAAGGCCCGGCAGCGACCCGAGCTGACGGGGCTCAACTCCACCTTCCGCGCCTCCTCCCAGCAGATGCGGGTGGAAGTCGACCGGGACAAGGCGGTGCTCCTGGGGGTGCCGGTGGCCGATGTCTACAGCGCCCTGCAGGCCCAGTTCGGCTCCATCCAGGTGAGCCAGTTCAACCAGTACAGCCGTGTCTGGAACGTGGTCCTTCAGTCCGAGGCCCCCTACCGCCGTTCCCCTGCCGACATCACCCGGCTCTATACCCGATCCAACAACGGCCAGATGGTGCCGCTCTCCGCGGTGGTGACGACCCGTTACGTCACCGGTCCCGACCTGATGCCTCATTTCAACGGCTTCCCGGCGGCACAGGTGACCGGTAGCGCCGCCACCGGCTTCAGTTCCGGCGAGGCGATCAAGGTGATGGAGGAGGTGGCGACCGGGCTCCTCCCTCCTGGGTACAGTTTTGCCTGGTCCGGGATGGCCTACGAGGAGAAGAAGTCAGGCGGGACCTCGGCCATTGCCTTTGTCTTCGGTCTGATCATCGTCTTCCTGCTGCTGGCCGCCCAGTTCGAGTCGTGGGCGCTCCCTGGCGCCGTCATGACCGCCGTCCCCTTCGGGGTTCTCGGCGCCCTGACGTTCAACTGGCTGCGCGGTCTGCATAACGATGTCTACTTCCAGATCGGCCTCCTGGTGCTCATCGGTCTGGGGGCGAAGAATGCCGTCCTGCGGGTCACCTGTGCAGTGGAACTGCGCAAGCAGGGGCTCTCCATCATGGATGCCACGGTCCAGTCCGGCGAGGAGCGGTTCCGGCCGATCATCATGACCTCCCTGGCCTTCATCTTCGGGGTTCTCCCTCTGGCCGTGGCCACCGGCGCTGGGGCCAATGCCAGGCACTCCATCGGTACGGGAATCATGGGGGGGATGATCGGCGAGGCCACCCTTGCCATGCTCTACGTGCCGCTCTTCTATTACCTCTTCGACCGGCTCGCCCAGCGGAAGAAGGATAAGCTGCTCCCTGAAACGGCTCCATCGGTAGAGGAGCCGCCCGACGACGCCGGAGAAGGGGGTGATCGCCATGCCTGACCTCAGCAGAACCATTCACCACGGAGGCACGGAGACACGGAGCAAAATTGGGATCGCTGCGGGTGGCGCCACAGGATTGGCCTCTGCTTCTGGTCGAACCTTTTGGGTTACAATCAGACCTCGACAGTTCGCGGTGATTTCCTCCGTGTCTCCGTGGTTCACATGCCGTCGCACTTGCCGTGGCCCTGACCCTCACCGAGATGGAGCTGGCCCAGAACAGCTCCGAGTATGAGCAGGCCCTGGCCACCATCCCCCAGATCGAGAAGGGATTGCCCCGAAGGAGAACGGCCTCAACCTCCTCATGGGGTGAAACCCCGGTCCCATCCCCCGGGGCAGGGGAACTTCTTCCTGGCGCTGATCAGCCTGTACAAGGCGATGGGGGGTGGGTAACCGAGGCCGAAAAGCTGACAGCCCACATCGCTGAAACGGCTCATCAATAAGGCAACGCACGCCAAAAGGAGAGAGATCATGGCCAAGCTCGACGCAAAACAGGTCAGGGAGTTCACCAAGCCGTACCGGGTCGATGACGGGAACTCTTTTCGACTGAAGGATATAGATCCCGGCGATACCGACGGCTTCAAGTCCAAGGAATTTGCCAAACAGACACTCCAGAGGGGCATTGAGGAGCTGAGTAAGATGCAGGAGAAGCTCTACGCCCAGGACCGCCGGGCGCTCCTCCTCATCTTCCAAGCCATGGACGCCGCTGGCAAGGACGGCGCCATCAAGCATGTCATGTCCGGTATCAACCCTCAGGGGTGTCAGGTCTTCTCCTTCAAGACGCCGACGCCCCAGGAGCTGGACCATGATTTTCTCTGGAGGACCACCGTCTGCCTCCCTGAACGAGGGCGGATCGGCATCTTCAACCGCTCCTACTATGAGGAGGTCTTGGCGGTCCGGGTTCACCGGGAGTTCCTGGAGAAGCAGAAACTCCCGCCGGAGCTGGTGACGAAGAACATCTGGAAGGAGCGGTTCGAGGACATCAACGCCTTCGAGCGGTACGCCTCCAGAAACGGCATCACCATCAGGAAGTTCTTCCTGCACCTTTCTGAGGAGGAGCAGAAGAAGCGGTTCCTGGAGCGGCTGGACAATCCAGACAAGAACTGGAAATTTTCCATGGCCGACGCTCGGGAGCGAGGATTCTGGAAAGAGTATATGGTCGCCTATGAGGAGATGATCCGCCATACCGCCACCGGTCATGCCCCGTGGTATGTGGTGCCGGCGGACAACAAGTGGTTCACCCGTCTCGTGGTGGCGGCGGCTATCCACGACGCCTTGGACGAGATGAAGCTGGAGTTCCCCCGGGTGGACGAAGAAAAACGTCAAGAGCTGGATGCGGCCCGAGCCGTTCTTGAGGGGAAGAAGCCGGCCGCCTGACGGGCGTTCCGGCGGTTCACGGATATGGGAACAGAAACCGAGATCAGGGATAACTTTTCCCGCTTCAACGCCTTCTGGTGGGGGGACAAGGGGCTCTCCGCGTTGCTGGGGCTGCTCTTGTTCGGCTTTTTCCTGGAGCCGCTGACCGATACCGTGCTCGGCAGGACCGTGGTCAGCGTCTTCTTCACCCTGCTGCTGGTTTCCGGCGTCGCCAACGTCTCCTCACGCCTCTTCCCCCGCATCTGTTCCGGCCTGGTGGCCGGCGTGGCCATCGTGCTCCACTGGGTGCGGGACAGTGCGCCAACCCGGGAGCTGTCGACTTGGCTGCTCGTCTTCTCGCTTGTTTACTTCCTGCTGCTGACCTGGGTGGTCCTGCACCGGGCATTTCGGGCCGGTCCGGTGACACCCGACCGGGTCAGAGGGGCCGTGGCGGCCTACCTCCTCCTCGCCATTACCTGGTCGCTCCTCTACCAGCTCATCGAACTCCGGATCCCCGGCTCCTTTAATCTCCCCCCATCGAACACCTTTGCGGGGGCGCGCGATCCTCAGCACTACCTGACCTACTTCAGTTTCGTCACCCTGACCACCCTCGGGTACGGTGACATCACCCCGGCCCACCCCACTGCCCGCATGTTCGTGATCATCGAGGCGCTCATGGGTCAGCTCTATCCGGCGACCATGCTGGCTCGCCTCGTCTCCCTGGAGATTACCGGCCGAAAATCGGCTGATCGCTCCTGAATTACTCTTGCCGCTCCGGAAAGATCTGGAATCTTCCCGCCGGGGATACGTATCGTGAGGCCTGCCATGAACATACTGCTTTTAGGTTTGATCGTCATCTCTCTTGATCTCGGGGCCGGGGGGCCGGTTGCTTGGGCCGATGACGCCCCCCCATTGGCAAAACGACAGCTCTGCATCTTCGACTTCCGGGTCGATCCGGCACTGATCACCACCGACAAGGGACCTCTGGGGACCATCGGCGCAACCACGGGAGAGGCGCGAGAGGCGGTGGGGCTGCGCGGCGGTCCCCTGCAGCGCGCCACCAGGATCACCGACAGAGTCGGACGGAAGAAGAGCCCCGAGGAGCTTCCCGCCAAGGTGGTGACTCTCTACGGCGACTCCCTCGTAGAGGAACTCCACACCCGGGGGGTGACGGCCCGACGCTGTACCGCTCCGATGCAGGGCGCACTCCTGGTGCAGGGAGAGTTTCTGACGGTGGACGAAGGAAACGCGGTACGGGAGGCCACCGTGGGGTTCGGCACAGGGGCGCCTGCCGTCGAGGTCGCCGGTGCCCTGACCGACGGCGCTACCCTCCCCCCAACCCTGCTGCTCCAGTTCGGCGGTAAGAACCATGACCGTAAGATGCCGGGAGGGGCCGTGACACTCAATCCGGTGGTGATGGGGGTCAAGTATCACCTGGCCAAGGGGGCCACGGAGAAAGATGTGAAGAGGCTCGCCGGCCAGATGGCCGCTGATATTGCCGATTTTCTCCAGGGGAAGAAGGGGGGAGTGGAGGGACATGCCAAGCCGCAGTAAGCAGTTCACAGTAGTATCGCTGTTCCTCATGCTCCTCTCTGCCGTGTCCGGCGCCGAAGCCGGGCAGGTCGGCGCCGACCTCTCGTTCCCCCCTTCCCTGGCAAGCTATGGAGACGCGGGGATGACCGCTCTCCTGGACATCCTCCGCCACCGAATTCAGGTTGAACCATTGAATCTCTGGGCCTCCCTCCTCTTTCTGGGGGCGGTGGTTCACACCTTTTTCACCGCCCGGTTTCATCGCCTGGCCGGCCTGTACGAACGCCGGCACCGGAAGGAACTCCTTGAGAGGGGGGAGGAGATCCCCGTCGACACCGTTCTTGCCAGCGGCAAGGCGCGTCTCTGCCACTTCCTGGGTGAGGTGGAGGCGGTCTTCGGGATCTGGGTGATCCCCCTCTTCCTCATGCTGACACTTTCCGTTGGCCTCAATCCGGCACTGGAGTACCTGGAGCGGGGGGTGAACTACGACGAGGCGCTCTTCGTGGTGGTTATCATGGCCATCTCGTCGACCCGGCCGATCCTGCAGTTGGCCGAACGGTGTCTCGCCGTATTCGCCCGCCTGGGGGGGGACCGGCCCCAGGCGTGGTGGTTCTCCATCCTGACGGTGGGTCCCCTGCTGGGGTCACTCATCACCGAGCCGGCGGCCATGACCATCTCGGCGCTGCTTCTGGGGAGGCGTTTCTATCTCCTCTCTCCAACCCCCCGTTTTGCCTATGCCACCCTGGGGCTCCTCTTCGTCAACATCTCGGTGGGGGGGACTCTTACCAACTTCGCGGCCCCGCCGGTGCTCATGGTGACCGCCCCCTGGGGGTGGGACACCCTTCATATGCTGACCCATTTCGGCTGGATCGCCGTCGTGGGCATCGTCCTCTGCAACAGCCTCTACTTCCTCATCTTCCGGAAGGAATTCGCGGCGCTCCAACCCCCTCCGGTCGCGGTCGCCGCCGAGGGGAACCGGAACGCGATCCCCCCCTGGGTCACGGTCATCCACCTTCTCTTCATGGCCTCGGCGGTCTATAACGTGCATCGTCCTGCCCTGCTGGTGGGGAGTTTTCTCTTCTTCCTGGCGTTTTTCGAGGTGACCGAAGAGTTCCAGGACCCCTTTCAGCTCCGTCCCCCCATCCTGGTTGGCTTCTTTCTGGCCGGGCTGGTGATCCACGGCGGACTCCAGCAGTGGTGGATCGCGCCGCTCCTTGGAGGTTTGAGCGAGGTCCCCCTAATGTTCGGCGCATTGGGGCTCACCGCCGTGAACGACAACGCCGCCATCACCTTCCTCGCTACCCTGGTGCCGAATATGACCGACGGGATGAAGTCTGCCGTCATGTCGGGCGCGGTAATCGGCGGGGGATTGACCGTCATCGCCAACGCCCCCAATCCGGCAGGCCAGGCGATCCTGGGCGATTATTTCAAGGAGGGGATCTCCCCCTTACGGCTCCTGTTGGGGGCGCTCCTGCCGACGGCGGTGATGTCCGCCTGCTTTCTCCTGCTCCCGCACGCGGGATGAATCGCTCTCTGTTCCCGTACCTACCAGTTTCCCCGGATATTCTCAGGGACCGCAAATGGTACCGTTTAAGGTGCTCAGGATTTGATTTGTATTGTGGTTATTCTCCAGATATTTTAGTGTGTTGAGTTGGTCCGACCCCACACCCGCAAAAATGTAGATGGCAGGCGGGGAAGGGGTGGGTTGTTCGGGGTAGTGGGGGTGGCAGGAGCTGTGCTACTTTTTAACATTTTCACGGATTCTGTAACAAGCTGAATAAACGAGAGTTTATGCTCTGCTGTTACTTTATCTCACATAAGGGCAAATCTCGTAATTGGCTATTTTTGAACGATAAAAAATTTTGTGTTAATAAAATTAACATTGACTCCCTGCCTCCTGCTCTCCCTCCGGCCACGTCCTGACTCATTTAAAACCAAAAAACTGTATAAAAACGAAGAGTTGACAGCAGCCACCGTTTTCGGCATGGAACTTGATAGGGGTTCAGTGCTTGGGTGCGAGGGACTGGCGCGGTGCGGGTGGTGAGTAGTTTTGAGTCGGCCATGAATTCTGTTGTTCATGAGAGGTGTTGTCACTATGATCCGAGAACTATTCATGAGACTGGAGGTTCGGAGGTCCTGCAAGTTTTCGTTCTTCCGGTCCCGTCCATTGATTACCTGCTCGCTTAGAATGCAAAATTAGAAACAAACAAATCTGTCCCGGTTTCCGCGGTTTCCGCGGTTTCCCGGTGGCTCGATCACGGGCAATTTTCTGCTGCCTTGCCTTTCAAAAGTACGGCTATACCGAAAAAGCGGCCGGGCAAGAAGTAGGGCTCGGTCCTGTGGGTGCATCACTTGCCGTTCGCCGTGGCCGGGAGATTCTGCAAAGTGATACCGAGATCCAGGCAAGCATCGAGAAAGCTTTGCTAATTTGCTAAGAACGTCCCCCTTGTCCCCTTTTATACTCTATCTCAAAACGTGTTTTCCAAGAGTACCTCACTCAGAGGAATTTTGCCGACTCGGGGGAATGATTCCTGGCTGCGCTTGCCTACTGCAATCATCATGCTGACGACATGGCTTTCGGGAAGGTTGATAAGCTTACCTACCACATCAAAATCAAAACCATCCATGGG
>CAIOGM010000061.1 GCA_903857795.1 uncultured Geobacter sp. | reverse complement strand
TCACCTGGCCGACCCCGGCCGCCATCACCTACGGCACGCCGCTCTCGGCCACGCAGCTCAACGCCACGGCGAACGTTCCCGGCAGCTTCGTCTATATTCCTGTCTCCGGAGCGATCCTGCCGTCCGGGACGCAGACTCTCACGACAACCTTCACCCCCACCGACGGCGTCACCTATGCTGCGACCGGCGCCTCGGTCTCACTAACGGTCACCCCCGTCGTCCCGCCAGGCCCGACGCTCACCGTCACCATGGCGGGTTCAGGCGGCGGCAGCGTCGGCAGCATCCCACCGGCGACATTCTTCTGCCCCTCCACATCAGGTACCTGCTCCCAGACAATCCCGTTGGGAACCGTTCTGACCCTGACCGCCACTGCCGACAGCAACTCCTCGGTTGTCTCCTGGGGAGGCGCCTGCACAGGAACCGGCGACTGCGCAGTAACCATGAACAGTGTTCAGGGAGTAATCGCCACCTTCAACCTCAAGCCCGCTTATGTTTCGGCTATACCGGCCTATTTCAACTCCCTTGCCGCCGCCTATGCCGCCGCACCCGACGGCGCGACAATTCAGGCGCAAGTAACCACCTTCCGGGAAAATCTGGATTTCAACAAACCGGTTACCGTTACTCTTGCGGGAGGTAAAAGCGTCGACTACCTCACGCTAGTCGGTGTCACTACCCTGCAGGGGACTCTCACGGTAAGCCGGGGAGTGCTGACTATCGGTGACGTACTCATCAAATAGTTGAAATCAGCCCCGGAATGTGAGATTGATGTGAACGACAAGGAGCATTCGAGAATGGCGGCAAGGTCTCACCTCGGAAAACTTATAACTCTCTCCTCGGCCTGCCTGGCCCTTGGGGCAACTACTGTATCTGCCGGAGTTTCGCCCCCCCTCTCCGCATCCAGCTTCATGGAGGCAACTCCCGCCGCCGGTGATGACGGCTTCATGCAGACAACCAGATCGTTCCAATCCTATAAGCAGAGAGCGGTCGCAGTGGAAACCGTGCTGCAGCAACTTTCCGCAGATACAGCGACAATCGCAACAGACATCAAGTCGAAGCAACCGACCCCTTTCCAGCAAAAACTGAGTGAAAAATACCCCGGCGCCGCCTTTGATGGCGGAATCGGAACGATCCCGCTTCAGACCGGTTTGGTCGCCAATTTCAACGGCGCCATGAAGGTGTATCGGATCAAGGAAGCCGACAAGAATGGCACGCGGGAGTACCTCATAACCCAGCGCCGAATTCAGCTTACGTCCGGCGTAAATTCTCTCGCGATCCTGGTCGATCAAACAACGCCGGCCAATTCGCTCTTCATCTGCGCCACCATTCCCGCTGTAAGGAAGGCTGCGGAAAAGATTCTGACCGATCCTGAATTGACAAGGGTTGCACTGGACTCCGTTGAAACGTCCATCTTGAATGACGCCTATCAACTCCTGAGTATGACCAATAAGGTCAGCATGGATAGCTACGGCGCAAACGTTATCCATGACGCCACGGCACAGAAGGAGATGCTCCGTGTTGTCGCCACCGGGTACCGGGATCGCCACCCCGAGGAGTATCAGAAGGGGGCGCCACAGCAAAAAATCCGCCTGAGCGCTGTCAATATCCAGCCGGACAAGCAGGCTGATTCCCGGTTTTACAATGGATTCATAAAAACGGCTCTTTTCACCGTACTGGCGGCGTGTGCCCTCTGGCTAATATACATTGTGACTCGCTTCATGAAGTCGATGTCGCTGAGCCCCGTGGAACGTACTAACCTCGATCACTATAACTCGCTGTCGCCCATGGTCACCGCTTCTCTCAAGAGAAAGGGAGCGACGTTATGGGGGAAAAACAGCCTGCTGACCAAAGTTTATCACCTGTACAAGCATAAGAACCGGTGGGTCCTCTGCGACGGCCGGGAAGACAAAACCAATAACCTTTTCCAAGCACATCACAGGGTCGAGGTCTGTCTGCGGGGAACCTATTTCAAGTTGCAGATTACCCGGCTCAACGGGAACATCGCGCGCATCTCCTTGGTAACCAAAGGTTTGACGAAAATTGAGCTGGACAACAAGTTGGATGAGTTATGCCTTGCGTTGACGAATCCGATAACGTAGATATGAAATTTTAATAGAGGGCACTTCCATGAAATTAAGTTATTATGCCACCCTGTTTATTGTACTGCTTACCACAGCCGCTCTCTCCCTGGCCGCGCCACCGCCAACGGATTCATCCGCACCCGCTCCACCTGCAGCCGGAGCAACTGTCACCCCTGTCGCCACATTCGACGGATTTACCAGGACAACTACGTATTTTCAGACCTGTAAAAATAAGGCCGCGGAAATCGAGGCGATGCTTCAAAAGCTGCACGCTAAAACAGAGACAGGCGCAGCCAACGGCAACAAAGGGCAACCGACGACTTTTCTGGAAAAGCTGAAAGAGCAGTTCCCCGGCGCTACCTTTGATGGCGAAGTGGGAACTATTCCGATACAGAAAGATTTTACCGCCAACTTCGACAGAGTCTTTAAAGTCTCAAGCATTGTGGAGAGTGGTAGGGTCACCATGGCCTACCTGGTAACCCAGGGGAAGATTCAGATCAAGGA
The DNA here is from genome assembly GCA_903857795.1 of uncultured Geobacter sp. GTDB lineage: Bacteria > Desulfobacterota > Desulfuromonadia > Geobacterales > CAIOGM01 > CAIOGM01. The sequence goes on along the minus strand of CAIOGM010000061.1, from coordinate 62,843 downwards.
CAAGGAAAATTCCGTCACCATCCTGGTTGACCAGAGAAATCCAGCCAAGTCGACTTTTGTTGATGTGACCATCAAGGAGATTAAGGAAGAGGCGGAAAAGATCGTGACTGACCCGGATCGGATCAGGATCAGCTCTATCTCGCCGGAAACCGCGGTTCTCAATGACTCCTTTCAGCTGATCGGGCTCACCCACAAGATGCGCATGGATACGTTCGGCGCCGCCGCGCTCATGAACCCAACCCTTCAAAAGGAGGCCCTTCAGGTTGCAGCCGATGGCTATCGGATTCGTCACCCCGATGAGTATAAGGAAGTTGCAGATCTCTCAAAACTCCATAAGAAAAGAGCCGACGCAAAACCCAACAAGCCGGCAGACGCCCGGTTTTATAACGGGTTCATCCGTACAGGTTCCTTCTTGCTGCTATCGGCGGTCATCATCTGGCTGATATTCAAGGCTATGCGCTACATGAAGTCCATGGCCGTGGATCAATCCAAAAAGATGATCCATGACCAGTTCGATTCCCTCTCCCCCATGGTGATGAAGCTCCTGAACAGTACAGGCGCCTCCCTCTGGGGGAAAAATGTTATCTGGGCGAAAAACTACTATATCTACAAGCGCAGCAGCCGGTGGCTGCTCTGCGACGGCAAGGAAGAGAAAGAGAAGAAGATTTTTCAGGCGCGCACCAGAATTCAAGTAAGCATGCGGAGCAGCTACTTCAAGCTCCGGGTAAGCCGACTCAACGGGGTGGGCGTGAACATCAGTCTCACCTGCAAGGATTTGAACGAGCGCTCACTGAAGCTTGCGCTGGAAGAGCTCTGCACCGAGATGACCAACTTCAACGTCCTGGGTCTGGTGCGGGACACAACGGCAGCGGAGAGCGCTCCGCCCAGCGCCACCGCTCCGACCTCAGCTTCGGCAGAGGAAGTCGTCGCGGAGCCTGCGCCACACGTTCCGGAACCTGCCTCTGAGGAAAATGTCGGGGAGAGCTTGACCCCTTCGGTTCCGACAGCTGAGCAGGCAGAGCCCGTGGCCGAGGAGCCGGCGGAGTCGGCGCCGGAAACTGTACCGGCGTCCTCCGTGCCCACTCCTGTCGCGGCAGCCAAGGCTTCCCAGCCCAAGCCGGCACGGAAGGAAACTACGCCAAAAGCTCAAGGAGGCGGAGCGGGCGCCCCTAAAAAGAAGAAGAAGCCAAAGAAGAGATGAGGAGATAAATCCGGAATAAAAAACCCCCTTGAGCGGCTACGCTCAAGGGGGTTTTTCAGTTGCTACCTGCGACGGTCGCCTATTCGCAGAGGTCGAGCTTGATGTCCCAGTTCTTGATCTTCATGGTGCCGTTTCTCTCAAGATTGAGATGCATCTTGAAAGCGCGATCCCACAGCTGCGGTTCATGGGCAACCTTGCGGCGGAGGCAATCGGCCAGGGCCATCTCGTAATATTCGGTGAGGATCGGCTTGTAGTCCGGATGGGCGCACTTCTCGATGATGACCTTGGCGCGGTCCCGGGGGCAGAGACCGCGGACATCGGCCAACCCCTGCTCGGTGATGACAACGTCCAGGTCATGCTCGGTGTGGTCGATGTGCGAGCAGTGCGGCACGACGCAGGAGATCCCGGCGGGGTCGGTCTTGGAGGGACGACTGGACGGGGTATGCATCATCTTGAGGAAACCGTTCCTCAGGAAGTCGCCGGAACCGCCGAGGCCATTGATCATCCGGGTACCGCCGACGAGGGTGGAGTTGGCATGGGCATACATGTCGATCTCCACCGGGGTGTTCATGGCGATAACACCCAGACGACGAATCGGCTCCGGGGCGTTGGAGATGGAGAGGGGGCGGAGGGTGATCTTGTCGAAGTACTTGTCCCAGTTCTCGAAGAAGCGGGGGAAGCCCAGGGTCTCGGAGAGGGAGAGAGAGCAGGAGGAGGCTGCGTCCAGCTTGCCGGAATCGAAGAGATCCAGCATGGTGTCCTGAAGCACTTCGGTGAAGACCGACAGGTTGTAGAAGGGACCCTTGGCCAGACCGCCCACGACGGCGTTGGCGATGGAGCCGACACCCGACTGGATGGGGAGGAGGTTGTCGGGCAGACGCCCCATCTTCACTTCGTGGGTAAAGAAGTCGATGATGTGGCCGGCAATCGCCTCGGAGGTATCGTCGCTTTCGGTGAAGGCGCGCCCTTTATCCCGTCGTTTCGACTCCACGATGGCCACGATCTTCTTGGGATCGCAAGGGATGGAGGTAGTCCCGATGCGGGAACCGGCCGTGGTAATGTTGAGCACCTGACGGTTAGGAGGGGTGCCGCAGGAAACCATATCATGGATCCCTTCGAAGGAGGGCTGTCCGGTGTTCACCTCGATGATGATCCGGTCGCAGACCATGAGGATTTCAGGGATGACGCCGCAGGAGGTGGTGGGAACCAGGCTCCCGTCTTCGGTTATGGCGGAGACTTCGATGATGGCCAAGTCGAGCTTGCCGCTCTCGCTGTCCTTGGTATAGAAACCGTATCCAAGATCCTGGGCGAAGAGGGAGAGGTGCTTGTCTCCCATCCGGATCCGCCCTTCGTTGATGCCGGCGGCGATGTTCTTGCCGGTCTGATACGGGCAGCGGCGGTCGATCATGTCCAACTCGGCCCAGCGGTTTTCGGTCTCGGCGCCAACGGAGGCGCCGATGAAGAGGTTGAACTTCCACTTCCCCTGCAGGTTGTTCTTCTCAACATAGTCGGCGACGGCGATGGGAACCTCTTTCGGGTAACCGGCGGGGGTAAAACCGGACCAGCCAAGGTTCATCCCGGGTTTGAAGAACTGGATCGTCTCTTCAGCGGTCATGACCTTGCTCAAAAGGGATTTGTGACGTACGCGATCCTGCAGGGTACCGTAATCAGACATCTCCTACCTCCTGTTTTGTTGTGGTGTCTACAACGACGAACGAGCACGCGGATAACGGGAAAAAACTTCGGCAGGCGTGCAAGAAAGGGCATTTTAAACCGAAGTTTTACGTGAATTGCGGGAGGGGATTTTACTGAAGTGGCTTTCGTTCGTCAAGTTAAAAAAGCGGAGCAGGCTCCGCTTGTTCGGCCTCACTCAGGGATGGGATCGAGCAGGCTCCGGCTTACGACGAGGCCAGGAGCTTGCGGGCTTTTTCCGCGTACTGACTGGCGGGGAACTCCTTGATGAGCCGGTTGAGGGTCTCCTTCTCCTTGGCGAGCTCTCCGATCTGGAGATAGGAGCTCCCCAGATAGAAGAGCGTTTCATCGATGACGGGAGCATCGGGGTAATTCTTGAGGATTCCCTCGAGCCTCCCCACGGCGGAAACGTACTTGTCGGTACGGTAGTAGAAGCGCCCTACATAGAGTTCATACTGGGCCATCTTGAGCCGGCAGACGGCGAGTTTGTCGGCGGCGTCCTTGGCGTACTCGGATTTCGGGTAGTACTTGAGAAACATCTCCAGCGACGCGACGGTGTTCTTCACCGGGGTCTGGTCGGTGTCTATCCTCTCGATCTGTTTGTAGTTGCTGAGGGCCATCCGGTAGAGGGCGTAGGGGGCCTTGTCGCTCTTGGGGTGAAGCTTGCGGAACTCCTCATAGGCGGCGGCGGCCTCGATGTACGCCTCCTTGGCGAAGTAGGCGTCAGCGATCTTCAACTCGGCCACGGCGCTCAGCTCCGGCGACCGGTAGCTCTCCTTCGCCTTCTTCCACTGGGCGATGGCTTCGTCGTAACGCCCCCTGGCGACCAGATCATCGGCCTCCTTGAACGCCGCCTCAGACGACACCGGCTTCGCCTTGTCCGTGGTGGCGCAGGCGGCAAGAGTGATAATGCTGAGAAATGCGGTGATCCTGAGCAGAGCTGAAAGCGGCATGGGTTCCCCCGGGGATTTTCTTTACGTCCTCCGCAGCTTCGCGAGAAGGAAGTAGTTTTTGTGCTTCGTGACTGTGAAGTGACCTCTGTTATCCCGATTTATGCCGGTTTCAGACCGTAGAGGAAATGCGCCTTTTTGTCAATCCTGGATTGGCGCCGGGGTGCAATTGAAACCGGATTCAACAGACGGGCGATTCACGAGTCGCCCCCACAACCCCTCGCACCCGACCCGTAGGGGCTTATGGCATACGCCCGCGGTATACCTGATACTCCCTGTAAAAATGGCCGGACGGGGATACCGTACCGGCCATGTAATGATTTCCGCAGCGTTATCCGCTTCGACGTTGCCCGATTTTTCTACCCCTTGGGACCACGTTTGCGCCGGTTGGGGTCAAGCTCCTTCTTCCGGAGCCGGATGGAGAGCGGGGTGACCTCCACCAGTTCGTCTTCATCGATGAACTCCAGCGCCTGCTCCAGGGTGAGGAGGCGGGGGGGGGTGAGCCGGATGGCGTCGTCGGTGCCCGAGGCCCGGACGTTAGTCAGCTTCTTCCCCTTGCAGGGGTTCACGTCCAGGTCATTGTCCTTGGCGTGCATCCCGATGATCATCCCGCCGTAGACCTCGGTGGCCGGCCCCAGGAAGAGGGTCCCCCGCGGCTGAAGGGCGTCCAGGGCATAGGCGGTGGTCTCACCATGCTCCATGGCGGTGAGCACACCGTTCTTCCTTCCCGGGATATCGCCCCTATACGGAGAATAATCGTGAAAGATATGGGTCATAACCGCGGTGCCGCGGGTCTCGGTGAGCAGCTCCCCCCGCAGGCCGATGAGCCCCCGCGCCGGAACGATGAACTCCAGCCGGATCGTCTCTCCCATGGGCTGCATGGCGGACATCTCCCCCTTGCGCGGCCCCATCTTCTCGATGATGGCCCCCTGGTACTCGGACGGGACATCCACCACCAGGTACTCCATCGGCTCGTGCCGCTTGCCGTCGATCTCCCGGTAGATGACCTCCGGCTTGGAGACCGCCAGCTCGAACCCTTCCCGCCGCATGTTCTCGATGAGGATGGAGAGATGAAGCTCTCCCCTTCCGGAGACCTTGAAGGTATCGGAGTTGTCCGTATCCTCCACCCGGAGGGAGACGTTAGTCCGGAGCTCTTTGGTCAGCCGTTCCCGGATGTTCCTGGAGGTGATCATCTTCCCTTCCCGGCCGGCAAAGGGGGAGGAGTTGACGATGAAGTTCATGGCGATGGTCGGCTCGTCGATGGCAACGTAGGGGAGCGCCGTGGGATTCTCGCCGCAGGCCAGGGTCTCGCCGATCCCCACATCGTCGAAGCCGGCCAGACAGATGATATCCCCGGTGACCGCCTCGGCAATCTCCACCTGCTTGAGCCCTTCGTACCCCAGGAGCTTGGAGATCCGCCCCTTGGTCATGGTGCCGTCCCGTTTGACCACGGTGAGGGTCTCACCGGCCTTGACCTTGCCGCTGTGAATCTTCCCCGAGGCGATCCGGCCGATGTAGTCGTTGTAGTCGATGTTGGTGACCAGGAGCTGGAACGGCGCGTTGGGGTCCCCCTTGGGAGGATGGACATTGCTCTCCACCACGGCGAAGAGCGACTCCATGCTGGTGGCGGGCGAACTCAGGTCCAGCTTGGAGTACCCCAGCTTGGCGCTGGTGTAGACGATGGGAAAGTCCAACTGCTCATCCGACGCGTTCAATTCGCAGAAGAGGTCGAAGACCATGTTGACCACCTCCTCGGGCCGGGCGCCGGGGCGGTCGATCTTGTTGATGACCACGATGGGCTTCAAGCCCAGATCCAGGGACTTCTTGAGGACGAAACGGGTCTGGGGCATGGGGCCGTCCAGGGCGTCAACCAGGAGGAGCACCGAATCCACCATGGTGAGCACCCGCTCCACCTCGCCGCCGAAGTCGGCATGGCCGGGGGTATCGACAATATTGATCTTGTAGCGGCCATGATGAACCGAGAGATTCTTGGAGAGGATGGTGATTCCCCGCTCTTTTTCCAGGTCATTGGAGTCCATGACCCGCTCGGTGATCTGTTCGTTTTCCCGATAGACTCCGGCGTGCTTGAGCATGGCATCCACCAGGGTGGTCTTGCCGTGGTCGACGTGGGCGATGATGGCGATGTTTCTGATAAGTTCCTGCATCTGTTCTCCTGAATAATAGTCGTAAGAGCGGTCGTGGCCCGCGAGGTTAGTGTGCACGGCGGCCCCTCCTACAGGGAATGGATAGTTAGTGAAAACAAAAAGACGGGCAGCTCCCGTCTTTTTTTGACTGCCCACTATGGCAGAAATGGTCGGAGAAGACAAGTAATTTATGGGGTGGGGTAGACGGTTAGCCCCTCCTGCTTCAATGGTGCATTTGCAAAGCCATTGCGGTGGGACGCATCATCATAAATCCCCATGAAAAAACCGCAAAACTGTGATAAAAGTTCAACACACACAAAATCGAAGCCTTTCACCGCAAAGCCGCAAAGGACGCAAAGGAGACGCGGTTCAACCTAAAATCGGCATTTGAACCACTGATTTTTTCAGGTTCAAGAGATTGCGACTATTTTCAAACAGGAGGCCTCATGTCATTCATCGAAGCACTCTCTCCCGACTGGATCGAAGCCCAGTATCTCCTCTGGAAGCAATCTCCGGACAGCGTCGCCCCTGAGTGGCGCTCCTTCTTTGCCGGGTTCGACCTGGGACGTGAAGGAGAAAACACTCCCCCCCTGAATGAGGAAGCGACCCGCCAGGCCCAGCTCCGCCAATCCGGGGTCCAGTCGCTCATCTACCGCTACCGGGACCTGGGGCATCTCCTGGCCTGCACCGACCCGCTGAACCCCTGCCCGCTATCGCACCCCTACCTGGAGCTCTCCTCCTTCGGCCTTTGTGATGCCGACCTGGACACCGTCTTCTCCAATCGCCGCTTCCTCAAAACCTCCGCCCCCCTGCGCGAGATTCTCGCCACTATGCGGGAGACCTACTGCCGCTATCTGGGGGTGGAGTTCATGCATATCCAGGACCCGGAGGAGCGACAGTGGCTCATCGACCGGATGGAGCCGACCAGGAATCTCCCGGAGCTGACCATGGAGTACCGGCTCCATATCCTCCGTCATCTCCAGGAGGCGGCCCTCTTCGAGGAGTTCCTCCACCGGAAGTTCATCGGTCAGAAGCGCTTCTCCCTGGAGGGGGGAGAGACGGTCATCCCGCTCCTGGATGAGGTTATCCTGGGCGTGGCCCGGCTGGGGGTGCGCAACGTCATGATCGGCATGGCCCACCGGGGACGGCTCAATGTCTTGGCTAACATCTTCCATAAACCGGTGGAGAACATCTTCGCCGAATTCGCCGACAACCTTGAGTACCATGTGGTGGGTGAAGGGGACGTGAAGTATCATAAGGGTTATTCAATCGTGCAGGAGATCGAGGGGGCTCAAGTTCGCCTCTCCCTGGCCTTCAACCCCAGCCACCTGGAGGTGGTGAACCCGGTAGTAGAGGGAAGGGTCCGGGCCCGTCAGGAGCGGATCAACGACACGGAGCGGCGACTGGTCATGCCGGTGCTCATCCACGGTGACGCCGCCTTTGCCGGCCAGGGGGTGGTGGCGGAGACCCTCAACCTCTCCCAACTGGAGGGGTACACCACCGGCGGCACCATCCATATCATCATCAACAACCAGATCGGCTTCACCACCCTCCCCAAGGACTCCCGCTCCACCCCCTACTCCACCGATGTGGCCCGGATGCTCATGGCCCCAATCTTTCACTGTCACGGCGAAGAGCCGGAGGCGGCTATCCAGGCGGCCCGGCTGGCCGTGGCCTACCGGCAGAAATTCCACCGGGACGTGGTCATCGAGATGACCTGTTACCGCCGGTACGGCCACAACGAGGGGGACGAGCCGTTCTTCACCCAGCCGATGATGTATGAGAAGATCAAGGCGCGGCCGTCGGTCCATACCCTCTACGCCGACCGGCTCCGGGAGCTGGGAGCAGCCGAGGAGGCCATAACCGGGATGGCGACGGCCTACAGCAACCGGCTCAACACGGCGCTGGGGATAAAAGCGGAGCCGGTGGGCATGGGGTTCCTGGGGCTCTGGAGCGGCGTGCAGCGGGAGTATGCGGCGGTTACGGTTCAGACCGGGGTGGAGCGGGAGCGGCTCATGGCGCTCTCCGAGAAGCTGGCGACCCTCCCCGACGGCTTCACCCCCCACCCCAAGATCGGTCAACTCTACAACCGGCGGCGGGAGGCGATCCGGGCTGGAGTAGGGCTCGACTGGGGGAACGCCGAGACCCTGGCCTACGCCACCCTGCTGAGCGAGGGGGTGCCGGTGCGGCTCTCCGGCCAGGACTCCCGGCGGGGGACCTTCAACCATCGCCATGCCACCCTCCACGACCTGAAGAACGGCGCCGCGTTCGTCCCGCTGACCACCCTCTGCCCGGAAGGGGTCGGGTTCCAGGTCTTCGACAGTATGCTCTCCGAGATCGCGGTGCTCGGCTACGAATACGGCTACTCCCTGGAGAACCCCAGGAGCCTGACCCTCTGGGAGGCCCAGTTCGGCGACTTCGCCAACGGCGCCCAGGTCATCATGGATCAGTTCATCGCCGCCGGAGAATCCAAGTGGGACCGCTCCAGCGGCCTGGTCATGCTTCTCCCCCACGGCTACGAGGGACAAGGGGCGGAGCACTCCAGCGCCCGGATCGAGCGCTACCTCCAGCTCTGCGCCCTCAACAACCTCTTCGTCGTCTACCCCTCCACCCCGGCCCAGCTGTTCCACCTCCTGAGACGGCAGGTGTTGCTCCCGTTCAGGAAGCCGCTGGTGGTCTTTACCCCCAAGAGTCTGCTGCGCCACCCGGCCTGCACCTCATCCCTGGACGGTCTGGTACATGGCCGGTTCCAGGAGGTGATCCCGGCCCCGGTGAGCGAGAGCTCGCTGAAGAGCCTCCTCATCTGTACAGGGAAGATCTACTACGATCTGCTGGAGCGGCAGCAGCGGGACAACCGGAGCGACGTGGCCATCGTCCGGGTGGAGCAGCTCTATCCGCTCCGGATGGATCTGCTCAAGGCGGCCCTCAGCGTCGGGATGCCGGGAACCAAGTTCACCTGGGTCCAGGAGGAGCCGAAGAACATGGGGGCCTGGCACCACATCCGCCCCAGTCTCAACCGGACCGTCGGTCGGGAGGTTGGGTACATCGGCCGGGCCGAAGAGGCCGCCCCGGCGGTGGGGTCGCACCGGCTGCACAAGCAGGAGCAGGAGCGGATCATTGAGGAGGCGTTTGCATAGCAGCCTTTACACCAAGTCTTTGCACCGAGAAGACGCGAATAACGCCATTCATGGTTCGCGGGCATAGACCGCTCCTACACGTTGAGGTAAGGATGCCCGCACCATGATCTACCATGGCAAGGATCTTCGTAAAGGACGGTTTTCGGTTGACGGACAGATCTATCTCGTTACCAGTATTACCCTTGGTCGTCGTCCGATTTTCTCTGATTTCCGGTTGGGACGAATCCTTGTTAATACCATGCGGCAGTACTCAGATGCCGGCAAGGTAGAGAGTCTGGCCTTCGTCATCATGCCGAATCATTTTCATTGGTTGCTTTCTCTCACCGACGTCTGCACCTTGCAAACCCTCATCGGTCAGATCAAGGGCGCCTCGGCGCATTTCATGAATCAGCACCTCGTAGGAGCGGGCTCCGCCCGCGAAGAGGTTGATGGTTCGCGGGCGGAGCCCGATCCTACAGTGATACGTTCGGGCAGAGTATGGCAAAAAGGGTTTCATGATCGGGCGATCCGCGGAGACAAAGATCTACGAGATATTGCCCGGTATGTGGTCATGAATCCGGTTCGGGCGGGGATTGTCAAAAAAATCTGGGATTATTCCCTGTGGGATGCGGTTTGGGTTGAATGAGATCAATCCATTCTTGTAGGAGCGGGCTTTGTCCGCGAACAATGACTATTCCGTCCTCGGGGCACGATCACCGTCTTTTGCACAACAATTCGCAGCTAAAGCCTGCTAATGCATTTGTCACCCAGTTCGCGGGCGGAGCCCGCTCCTACAAATATTTCAACGAGAGGTACAAATAATGGAGATCAAAATACCTGCGGTGGGTGAGTCGGTATTCGAGGCGCTGGTGGCCAAGTGGCACAAGAGCCAGGGAGAGGCGGTCCGCAAGGACGAGGCGATCTGCGAGATCGAGACCGACAAGATCACCATGGAGCTCCATGCGGAGGCCGACGGCCTCCTCTCCATCGTGGTTCCCGCCGGGACCACGGTGAAGATCGGCACAGTCATCGGCGGCATCGCCGAAGGGGAAGTAGCTGCGGCGGCGCCGGCGGAGACCCCACTCGCTGTTGCAACAGCAGCTCCTCCTGCCGCCATGGCCGCCCCGACAGAACCTCACCTCCCTGAAGCCGCAGCAGGGCTTCGGTCCCCGTCGTCCCGGCGGGCCGCACTTCAGACAAAAGCGTTCGAGGCGCCTGCGCCGACTGTTTTTGCAGAGCCGGCGCCGGCGCCGGTCTCCCGGGTCCGCTCCGAAGACCCCCCCCCTTACAACGCCAAGCCCGTTGACGACCGGGTGACCCGGCAGAAGATGACCCCCATCCGGAAGCGGATTGCCGAAAGACTGGTGGCGGTGCGGCAGCAGACCGCCATGCTGACCACCTTCAATGAAGCCGACCTGGGGCGGGTCATGGAGGTCCGGGCCCGGCATAAGGAGCAGTTCAAGAAGAAACATGGCGTTGCCCTGGGATATATGTCCTTCTTCGTCAAGGCGTGCGTCGAGGCGCTCAAGGAGTTCCCGGCGGTCAACGCCCGGATCGACGGAGATGAACTGGTCTATCACCACTACTACAACATCGGGGTCGCCGTGGGGGGAGAGAAGGGGCTCGTGGTGCCGGTGCTCCGGGAGGCCGACCGGCTCCACTTCGCCGAGATCGAGGGGGCCATTCAGGGTTTCAGCGACAAGGTGAAAAACAACCGTCTGGAGCTCTCCGACCTGGAGGGGGGAACCTTCACCATCAGCAACGGCGGGGTCTACGGCTCACTCCTCTCCACCCCCATCCTCAACACCCCCCAGAGCGGGGTCCTGGGGATGCACTCCATCCAGGAGCGCCCCGTGGTCCGCGACGGCCAGATCGTCATCCGCCCCATGATGTACCTGGCCCTCTCCTATGATCACCGGATCATCGACGGCCGCGAGGCGGTGGGGTTCCTCAAGACGGTGAAGGAGTTCATCGAGGACCCGGAAGAGATGCTGCTGGAAGGGTGACTAACTACTTAAAAGGAGCATATATGTCTGATCAGCAGTTTGACCTCATCGTCATCGGCGCCGGACCGGGGGGGTATGTGGCCGCCGTCCGGGGGGCCCAGTTGGGGATGAAGGTGGCGGTGGTGGAGCAGCGGGAGACGCTGGGCGGGGTCTGCCTCAACGAGGGGTGCATCCCCAGCAAGGCGCTCCTGGACTCCTCGGAGCTCTTTGCCCTGGCCCGTGACAAGTTCGCCGGCCACGGCATCCTGGTGGCCCCCCCCCGGCTGGACTTGACCCGGATGATGGCGAGAAAGAGCGATGTGGTAAAAAAACTCACCGACGGCGTCGCCTTCCTCTTCAAGAAGAACGGCGTGGCCTGGGTCCGTGGAACCGGGAAGTTGGCGCGCCGTCTCGGCTATGGCGGCTACGAGGTGGAGGTGACCGCCGGAGAATCGGTGACCACCATCGAGGGGAAACGGGTTCTACTGGCCACGGGGAGCAGCGCCGCCACCGTACCGGGGCTCAGGTTCGACGGCCGGAGCGTGGTCAGCGCCCGGGAAGCGCTCTCCTTTACCACGGTACCTGAACATCTCCTGGTGGTGGGGGGGGGCTATATCGGCCTGGAACTCGGCTCCGTCTGGCGGCGTCTCGGCGCCCAGGTGACGGTGGTGGATATCCTCCCCAAGATTCTCCCCAGCAGCGACGGCCAGGTGGCCGATACCCTGATCAGGTCTCTGAAGAAGCAGGGGATCGCCTTCAGACTCGGCACGAAGGTGGAGAAGGTCTCTCCCGACAACGGGCGGATGACGGTGGCGCTGACCACCGGAGAGAGCCGGGAAGAACTCATCTGCGACAAGATCCTCGTCGCGGCGGGAAGGAGACCTCAGACCGCCGGACTCGGCCTGGAGGAGGCAGGGGTCAGGCTGGATGCAGCAGGACGAGTCGTGGTGGACGACGACTACCAGACCACGGCTATCGGTGTCTATGCCATCGGCGACCTGATCCCCGGCCCCATGCTGGCCCATAAGGCCTCGGAAGAAGGGGTCGTCGCCGTGGAGCGGATGAACGGTCAGGGGGCCTTCGTCGACTATGACTATATCCCCGGCGTCGTCTATACCTGGCCCGAGGCAGCCTCAGTGGGGAAGAGCGAGGAGCGACTCAAGGAGGAGGGAGAGGAGTACGAGGTGGGACGGTTCAACTTCATGGGAAACGGCCGGGCACGGGCCATGGACGAGACCGAAGGGTTCGTGAAGGTGCTGGCGGCCCGCGGCTCGGGCAAGCTCCTGGGAGTTCATATCGTTGGCCCCCGGGCCTCGGACCTCATCGCCGAGGCGGTGACAGTCATGGCCTTCGAGGGGAGCGTCGAGGATATAGCCCTCATCTGCCACGCTCACCCTACCCTCTCCGAGGCGGTGAAGGAGGCGGCGCTGGATGTCATGAAGCGGGCTATTCACGGGTAAACCCGGGGTTCGAGGTTCCGGGTTCCGGGTCGGAGGATATGAACACCGTAGGGGCGACGCATGCGTCGCCCATTCAGAGAGGTCAAGATGGGGCTGGCAAAACGGAAACAACAAGAGCCATGTACCTATCTGAAACGAGATGCTCTCCTCAATCGCCTTCCCGGAGTTGAGAATTCCGCTCTGGGAACTGTTCGAAAAGGAACTTCCGGAGCTGATCGACTCCGAGGTCCAAGGTTTCCGGTTCTAAATCCCAGGAATTAGGAGGTTTACCATGGGTAACAATCTCACGCAGAAGATTCTCGAGGCCCATCTGGTGGAGGGAGAACTGATCCCGGGGAAAGATATCGCCATCCGGGTCGATCAGACCCTCCTCCAGGACGCCACCGGAACCATGGCCATGCTGGAGTTCATGGCCATGGGGGTGGAGCGGGTAAAGGTCGAACTGGCAGCCCAGTACATCGACCACAACCTCCTCCAGACCGACTTCCGAAACTCCGACGACCACCTCTTTCTCATGACCGCCGGGGAAAAGTTCGGCCTTCATGTCTCCAAGGCGGGAAACGGGGTCTCCCACCAGGTCCATTTGGAGCGGTTCGGCATCCCGGGAAAGGTGCTCCTGGGGGCCGACTCCCATACACCGACGGCCGCGGGGCTGTCGCTTCTGGCCATCGGCGCGGGAGGGCTCGACGTGGCCCTGGCCATGGCCGGGCATCCGTTCCATCTTCGCGCTCCCCGGGTCATGGGGGTCAAGCTGACCGGCGCCCTGCAGCCGTGGGTCTCGGCCAAGGACGTGATCCTGGAGCTGCTCCGCCGCCACACCGTCAAGGGGGGGGTGGGGAAGGTCATCGAATACTACGGTCCGGGGGTCGAGACTCTCTCCGCCACCGACCGGGCCACCATCGGCAACATGGGGGCCGAGCTGGGAGCCACTTCCTCCCTCTTCCCCTCGGACCACCGGACCAGGGAGTTCCTGGAGTCCCAGGGGCGAGGGGACTCCTGGTTGCCGTTATCCGCGGACCCCGACGCGACTTATGACGACTACGACGAGATCGATCTCTCCGCCCTGGAGCCGCTCATCGCCTGCCCGTCGTCCCCCGACAACGTGGTCCCGGTGCGGGAAGTGGCCGGGTTGCAGGTGGATCAGGTGCTAGTGGGGAGTTCGGTGAACTCCTCCTTCCGCGACCTGATGACCGTCTGCCGGATTCTTGATGGGCGCCGGATCGCCCCCCACCTCTCCTTCAACGTGAACCCCGGCAGCCGTCAGGTGCTGGAAAATGTTGCAGCCCAGGGGGGGGTCATGATGCTCCTCATGGCCGGCGCCCAGATTCATCAGCCCGGCTGCCTCGGCTGCATCGGCATGGGGCAGGCGCCGGGAACCAATCAGGTGTCGCTCCGTACCTTCCCGAGAAATTTTCCCGGCCGTAGCGGCACCAGGGACGACAAGGTCTACCTCTGCTCACCGGAGACGGCTGCCGCGGCCGGGCTCTTCGGGGTCATCACCGATCCGCGGAAGCTGGGAGAGCTGCTCCCTTGGCCGGAGGTGAAAAACCCAGCCCGGTATCTGGTGGACGACTCCAGCATCATCTCGCCGCTGGAGGAGAGCGGCGAGGTAGAGATCGTCACCGGCCCGAACATCGTACCGCTCCCCGAGTTCGACCCGCTCCCCGAGAGCCTGGAGCTGCGGGTCGTGATCAGGGTGGGAGACAACATCACCACCGACCACATCATGCCAGCCGGCAACAAGATCCTCCCCCTACGGAGCAACATCCCCGCCATCAGCCGCTTCGTCTTCGAACAGCTCGACCCCGGGTTCCCCGACCGGGCAGTCGTCACGAAAAACGGCATGGTGGTGGGGGGTGAAAACTACGGTCAGGGGTCGTCGCGGGAACATGCGGCCCTGGCCCCCCGCTATCTGGGAATCCGGGCGAAGCTTGCCAAGAGCTTCGCCCGGATCCACAAGGCGAACCTCATCAACTTCGGCATCCTGCCGCTGACCTTCAAGAATCCCGCCGACTACGACCTCCTGGAGCAGGGGGCAGTGCTGCGTATCGACAGCCTCCGGACGCTGGTGGCCGGGGGTGAACGGGAGCTCCCCTGCAGCGTCAACGGGCGCCAAATGACGGTGCTGCTGGAGCTAACCCAACGGGAGCGGCGGGAACTGCTGGCCGGTGGGACCCTCAATTTCGTGAAACAGGGGGGAGAATGAACGCCCAGGAAGCCCAGAACGAGAGTCCCGGAACCCGGCTCAGGATCCCCGTGGAACGGCTCACCTGGCGCTGCGATCCCGAGCAGTTCGAATTTCGGAGCACCGAAGAGCTACCGGAACTGGAGGGGCTGCTGGGACAGGAGCGGGCGCTCAGGGCCATCGACTTCGGCCTGAACATGAACGCCAGCGGCTTCAACATCTACATCTCCGGGGAGAGCGGCACCGGCAGGGCTTCCGCCATTCTCAGCCTCCTCCAGAAGAGAGCACGCAACGAGCTCACCCCCCCGGACTGGTGCTATCTCCACGACTTCTCCTCGCCAGACCATCCCCTGGCCCTGGAACTCCCCGCCGGGAGGGGACGGGAGCTGGAGCGGGAGATGAGGGAGTTCGTCAACGGACTCCGCAACGATGTTCCGCTGGCCCTGGAGAGCAAGGAGTACGAACTACAGAAGGGGAAGCTCCTGGAGGAGTACCAGGAGCGGAACGGTCTCCTCTTCGCCGTTCTGGAGAAGGAGGCCGACGGCTGCGGCTTCTCCATCCAACGGACCGTCTCCGGCCTCGTCATGGTCCCCCAGAAAGAGGGGCATAACTACACTCAGGAGGAGTACGAGGAGCTCTCCACCGAGGCCAGGAAGGAGCTTGACGATACCGGAACGGAGCTGACCGGAAAGCTGAACGATGTGCTCCGCCAGATCAGGGAGAATGACAAAGGCGCCAAGGAGGCCCTGGCGACCCTCGACCGTGACCTGGGGATGGCCATCGTGGGGAAACAGCTGGATCCGGTCAGGGAAAAGTTCTCCGGCTTCCCCAAGGCGAGCGCCTGGCTGGAGTCGGTGCAAGAGGATGTCATCCGGAATCTGGAGGAGTTCAAACCCCAGCAGCAACCCCAGTCCCCGATCCCCGGGCTCAAACTCCCCCGGGAGGAACCAAACTTTCAGCGATACGCGGTGAACGTCTTCGTGGAGAACCGGGAGCAGAGCGGCGCGCCGGTGATCCTGGAGCCGAACCCCACCTACAACAACCTCTTCGGCCGGATCGAGCACGAGATGCAGGTGGGAGGAGTCGCCGCCACGAACTTCACCATGATCAAGCCGGGAGCGCTCCACCGGGCAGCTGGCGGCTACCTCATCATCGATGCCCGAGAGCTGCTCATCAACCCCTTTGTCTGGGACGCCCTCAAGCGCTGCATCCGCAACGCCGAGATCAAGATCGAGGATGTGCTGGAACAGTACCGGTTCATGACCATCGTCTCCCTCAAACCGGAGCCGATCCCGCTGAAGAGCAAGATCATCATGATCGGCACGCCGTACATCTACTACCTCCTCTTCTACCTGGAGCCCGACTACCGGAAATTCTTCAAGGTAAAAGCCGACTTCGACAGCCGGATCGACCGGACCCCCCGGGCGGTACGGGACTACTCCCTCTTCGTCGCCACCCTCTGCCGCAACGAAGGGCTGCCGCACTTCGACCGGAGCGGGGTCGCCGCACTCCTGGAGCAGTCATCACGGCTCGTGGAAGAGCAGAACAAGTTCTCTTCCCGTTTCATGGAGATCGCCGACCTGATCCGCGAGGCCGGCTTCTGGGCAAGACGGGTGAACGCTCCCACAGTCACCAGGGAGTTCATCCTCCAGGCGGTGGAAGAGAAGAGCTACCGGAGCAACCGGCTGGAGGAGCGGCTCCGGGAGATGATCGACGACGGGATCATCATGGTCGATACCCAGGGAAGCGAAGTCGGCCAGATCAACGGTCTCTCCGTCATGACCCTGGGGGATCACACCTTCGGCCGCCCCACGCGGGTTACCAGCCGGGTCTACCTGGGACGGGCCGGCATGGTGAACATCGAACGGGAGGTGAAACTCTCCGGCCCGATTCATGACAAAGGGGTCCTGATCCTCACCGGCTATCTGGGAGGGACCTATGCTCGGGATCGCCCCCTCTCCTTCTCGGCAACCATCTGCTTCGAGCAGTCCTACGACGGAGTCGAGGGGGACAGCGCCTCATCAACCGAACTCTACGCCCTCCTCTCGGCCCTCTCCGGCCTCCCCTTGAGACAGGGGATCGCGGTCACCGGCAGCGTCAACCAGCTGGGGCGGGTCCAGCCCATCGGCGGGGTCAATCACAAGATCGAAGGATTCTTCGCCGTCTGCAAGCTGAAGGGGCTCACCGGTGAGCAGGGGGTAATGATCCCCAGGAGCAACGAACGGCATCTTATGCTGCGCGATGAGGTGATCGAGGCGGTTGAGGCGGGGAGGTTCCATATCTGGAGCGTGGAGAGCATCGACCAGGGAATAGAGCTTCTCACCGGGGTAAGCGCGGGGCAGCGGCAGGAAGACGGGAGCTATCCGGCCGATACCGTCAACTTCCGGGTGGAGCGGCGACTCAAGGAGATGCAGGAGCTGCTGCGCAGCCAGACCGAATCGGGAGAGATGCGAGGGATCGACAATACCGCTTGCTCTGCGGAAGAAACTTCTGTATTCTCCTGACGCCCGCTTCTAAAGAGGCGCCGGCCCGCTCCCGGGACAACTGTAAAGCATCCCGACAGCAAGGTGTCGGATTTCTTTACATGAACTGCATCGCGGAGAGCCATGGCCGGAGAAGAAGCGAACGGCATCACTGACCGACCAGGTATAACCTTTGGCAATTCAGCAGGATAACAACTTTATCACTTTTTTCGAGCCACCGGAGAAATAAGGCACACTGTTTGCTTATAAGAACTCTCATACGAGGGAAGAATTCAGAGCGCAACCACTCAGAACATAATTAAGGAGGAGTACACATGAAATCTGGAATCCTGAAGAAGAGTCTCATTGCCTTGTGCCTAGCCGCACTGCTCGCCCCGTGCATCGCCTCCGCCACCTACGTGAGCATCGACTCGTTCAATGGCGGACTCATCCAGTCACAGTCACTGCTGCCGTCCCCGCAGCTGGTGTATGGGGGAAACTCCGGATTGGCGACAACCCAGACCCTCTTTGGCGCACGCCACACCTTCGATTACGTGTACGCTGGTTCGTCGCCCGGCTACACTGCAAGCCTGGACATCAACCGGCTCAACAGCGGCGTGTATAGCCACAGCACGGAAGATGGTGTTCAGGCAAGATCCGCGCTCTTCATTGACGGCACCGGCGGTCTTACCGGCTCCCTGCAGGCCAACACGCATTTCGCCGACCTCACCGCCGGCGGAAGTAACAATGTCATCCAGTTGGACATCGAACACACCGATTATTCGCCCAAAATCACCCTGATCTTCAGGGATATGAGTAACAACACCATAGTCTACAAGGTCAACTCCGGAGTGATCCCCGTCTTTGCGACAAACTTTGTTCTCAACCTGAGTATGTCCGATTGGGCCGGCATCGACTTCAAACACATCAATGGCTTCCAGATGCTCGTTGACGGCGCCGCAGGTATGGACACGAGGATCAATGCCGTCGGAGCGACCAGTACGGTTCCCGAGCCCGGCACTTTCGTTCTGCTCGGCGCCGGATTGGTTGGAGCCGTGTTCATGAAGCGGCGGTCGAAGAAAACTGTGTAACTGAATGATCTCCGTTGTAACTGCGGGGCCGGCAACGGCCCCGTTTTTTTTGCCTACTCTCCGTAGCAGCACTCCTCCCGCTCTCCTCTTCCTGCACTCATTGTTCCCATGCTCCAGCGTGGGAACCAGAACACGCCGCTCCGGCGGCGGATTTAACCTGCCCGACAAACCCTCCGGTTTTCACAGCCGACGCAGAGCGCCATCGAATCCGTTCCCACGCTGGAGCATGGGAACGATGGAAATACTCATTTACAACAACCCGTAGGAGCGTCCTTTAGGCGCGAATTCTGGCATCATTCGCGGCCGTAGGCCGCTCCTACATAGGTATACGGCTACCTCCCCGGCAGTGCCGCATCCAGTTCGTAATTGAGGCTGAACCCCTGCTGCCGCGCCATCCCACCCAGTTGACTCACCGTCTCCTCCACCAGCAGATCCAGCAGCTTCCGCTCCTTCTTGGGACGAAACATGGGAGGCTCCCCCTCTATTCCGGCCAGCCGGCCAGCTTCGGCAACGGCATCCTGCATATTGCCGAGACGGTCCACCAGCTTGAGCGCCAGGGCCTGTTCGCCGGTGAAGATCCGGCCATCCGCCAGCAGCCGCACCTGGGCCTCGGGGAGTCGGCGCCCCTGGGCCACCGCCTTGACGAACTGTCCGTAACTGCTCTCGATGACCCCCTGGAGGAGCGCCCGATCCTCCTCGGTCATCGGCCGGGACGTGGAACCGATATCCTTGTACTTTCCGGTCTTGATGGTCGTGACCTTCATCCCCACCTTCTCCATCAGCTCCTGCAGGTTGGAGAGTTTGATGATGACCCCGATGCTCCCGGTGATGGTTCCCGGATTGGCATAGATAACGCTGGCCGGCGCCGCGATGTAGTAGCCACCGGAGGCTGCGACACTCCCCATGGAGACCACCACCTTCTTCTTCCCCGCCAACCGCTGCACCTCTTCGTAAATCTCCTGTGAAGGGGCGACGACCCCGCCCGGGGAATCGATCCTGAGCACCACCGCCTTGACCCGGTCATTCTTGCCGCACTCCCTCAGCCGCCGGATACTCTCCTGGGAGTCGAGGATGATCCCCTTCACCTCCACCACTCCCACCATCTTGCCGGAACCGAAGGAGCCGTCATCGGTCAGCAGCCGAACCACCAGAAAAGAGAGACAACATAAGAGGGTCACGCCCCCCACCCCCGCAATAGTAAGCAGCATTTTTTTCATGATACGAACCCCCTTCCCCTCGTCGCCCGTTGGGCGTATAATCCCGCAAAATTCCCGGCGACCCTCCCAGTCCCTCAGAGCCGCCGATAAATCTCACTACGTAAGCTGAACAGTCGGAGTCACTCGTGAACATCGTTGTCATCTCAGACACCCACGGCAACTATCCGGCGATGATTCGGGCCATGGAGATGATCCAGGAGGTCGATGCCATCATCCACCTGGGAGACTTCTGCGACGACCTCCTCCCCCTGGAAGCCACGCTCTCCCGCCCCTTCATCAGGGTCCCCGGCAACTGTGACATCGGAGTCCGCCTCCCCCGTGAACTTCTTCTCCGCTTCGGCGATATCCCGTTCCTCCTCTGCCACGGCGACGCCTACGGAGTCAAAGGGGGAGTGGGACGACTTACTGACCATGCCCGCCGGGTCGGGGCCCAGGTCGTCCTCTTCGGCCATACCCACACGCCATTGATCCAGGTGAGTCACGGACTCCTCCTGGTTAACCCAGGAACCCTTGAGAAGGAGAGCCCGTCCCCAACCTTTGCCCTGATCACCATTCAGGACGGCGCGGCAACTGCCCGGATCACCCCCCTCCCCCCGATACCGCTCTCATAGTCACCGTTCTATACAGTATAACAAATATTTACTATTGACAGCATACCCATATTCTGTTCTTATGGCCGCCAGTAAAGCGATGCCTTAATCATCAGTATTTGCTCTATTTTTTTGGCATCATACATAAATTTACGCAGAATGTAATTGTTTTATTCAGCCCATAAAAAGAGGAGGCACACGATGAAACACCGGGAATTCAGGAAGGTCATGGCCGCCAACCGGGGAGAGATCGCCATCAGGATCTTCCGCGCCTGCACCGAGTTGGGGATCAGCACGGTGGCCATCTACTCGGAAGAAGACAAACTGTCGCTCCACCGCTACAAGGCGGACGAGGCATACCTCATCGGCAAAGGGAAATCCCCCATTGACGCCTACCTGGGGATCGAAGAGATCATCGCCCTGGCCTTAAAGGCCGATGTGGACGCCATCCACCCCGGCTACGGCTTCCTCTCGGAGAACGCCGAGTTCGCCGAGAAGTGCGAGGCGGCCGGCATCGTCTTCATCGGCCCCACCGCCGAGATGCAGCGGGCACTGGGAGACAAGGTTGCGGCCCGCAAGGTGGCCACAATCGCCGGAGTCCGCACCGTCCCCGGCACCGAGGAGCCCATCGAAAAGGAAGAGGATGCCCTCATCTTCGCCAAGGAGCACGGCTACCCCATCATCGTCAAGGCGGCGGCCGGCGGCGGCGGCCGCGGCATGCGGGTGGCCCAGAACAAGAAGGAGCTGCTGGAGGGGCTGGTGGCCGCCGGGAGCGAAGCCAAGGCGGCCTTCGGTAACGCGGCGGTCTTTCTGGAGCGCTACCTGGAGAATCCCAAGCATATCGAGGTCCAGATCCTGGGGGACAACCACGGCAACCTGGTCCATTTTTACGAGCGGGACTGCTCCATCCAGCGCCGGCACCAGAAGGTGGTGGAGTTCGCCCCCTCCCTCTCCCTGAGCCAGCTCCAGCGGGAAGAGCTCTGCGGCGCGGCCCTCAAGATCGCGGGCCAGGTAAAGTACCGCAACGCCGGCACCGTGGAGTTCCTCTTGGACAAGGAGGGAGAGTGGTACTTCATTGAGATGAACCCCCGGATCCAGGTGGAGCATACCGTCACCGAGATGATCACCGGACGGAACCTGGTGCAGGACCAGATCCTCGTAGCCCAGGGGCATAAACTCTCCGATCCGGAGATCAACATTCCCTCCCAGAGCGCCATAGACATCCGCGGTTACTCCATCCAGTGCCGGGTCACCACCGAAGACCCCGCCAACAACTTTGCGCCGGACTTCGGCACCCTCACCACCTACCGCTCTGCCGCCGGTTTCGGGGTCCGTCTCGATGCGGGGAACGCCTTTACCGGCGCCAAGATTACCCCCCACTACGACTCGCTCCTGGTGAAGATCAGCGCCTGGGGACTGACCTTTCAGGGGGCGGCCCATATCATGCACCGCGCCCTCCAGGAGTTCCGGATCCGCGGCGTCAAGACCAACATCGGCTTCCTGGAGAACGTCATCACCCACCCGGTCTTCCTCAACGGTAAGTGCGACACCTCGTTCATCGACAAACATCAGGAGCTGCTCCAGTTCCGCGAGAAGAAGGACCGGGCCACCAAGGTGTTGAAGTTCCTCGGTGATGTCATCGTCAACGGCTCCGCCGGCGCGCCCCGCCCCCTCAAGTCGGCGGAGCTGATCGAGGCCCGCGTCCCTGAGATCGACAGCAGCAGGCCACGGCCGGCAGGCAGCCGCGACCTCCTCATGATGCTCGGTGCGGAGGGGCTCTCCAAGTGGATCCTGGAGCAGAAGAAGCTCCTCCTGACCGACACCACCATGCGGGACGCCCACCAGTCCAACCTGGCCACCCGGGTCAGGACCTACGACCTCCTCAAGATCGCCGAGCCGACCTCTTATCTGGCCTCGGAGCTCTTCTCCCTGGAGATGTGGGGGGGGGCCACCTTCGACGTCTCCATGCGCTTCCTCAAGGAAGACCCCTGGCAGCGGCTCCACAAGCTCTCCGAGGCCATCCCCAACATCCTCTTCCAGATGCTGCTCAGGGGAAGTAACGCCGTGGGGTACACCAACTACCCGGACAACGTGGTGGAGAAGTTCGTGGAGGAGGCGGCCAACTCGGGGATCGACATCTTCCGGATCTTCGACTCCCTCAACTGGACCAAGGGGATGACCGTGGCCATGGATGCGGTCAGAAAGAGCGGCAAGGTCTGCGAGGCCGCCATCTGCTATACCGGTGACATCACCGACCCCCGGCGGGACAAGTACCCGCTGGAGTACTACGTGAACATGGCCAAGGAGCTGGAGAAGATGGGTGCGCATATCCTGGCCATCAAGGATATGGCTGGCCTGCTCAAACCCCAGGCGGCCTTCAAGCTTGTCAAGGCGCTCAAGGAGAACATCGGCATCCCGGTGCACCTCCACACCCACGACACCTCATCCAACGGCAGCGCCATGCTCATGAAAGCTGCCGAAGCCGGGGTGGATATCGTGGACGCGGCCCTCTCCTCCCTATCGGGGCTCACGGCCCAACCTAACATGAACGCCCTGGTGGCGGCGCTTGAAAGGACGGAGCGGGATCCGCAGGTCAACGCAGCCGGGCTCCAGTCCCTTGCCAACTACTGGGAGACGGTGCGTGACTACTACTCCCCCTTCGAATCGGGGCTCAAGTCCGGCACCGCCGAGGTCTACCACCATGAGATCCCCGGCGGCCAGTACTCCAACTACAAGCCACAGGTGGCCGGCCTTGGCCTCCTGGACCGATGGGAAGAGTGCAAGGAGATGTACCACAAGGTGAACCTCCTCTTCGGCGACATCGTCAAGGTCACCCCATCATCCAAGGTCGTGGGAGACATGGCCATGTTCCTGGTCAAGAACAATCTGCAACCGGAAGAGCTCTTCACCAGCAAGGGAGAAGAGCTGGCCTTCCCCGAGTCGGTGGTGGGGATGTTCAAGGGAATGCTGGGGCAACCGTACCAGGGGTGGCCCGAGGAACTGCAGAAGATCATCCTGAAAGGGGAGCAGCCGATTACCTGCCGTCCCGGCGAGCTGCTGGAGCCGGTGGATTTCGAACTGGAACGGGAAAAACTGGAGGAGAAGGTGGGGCACAAGGTGGACGACAAGGCCCTCATCTCGGCCATCCTCTACCCCCATGTCTTCCCCGAATTCGACCGGCACCGCCAGGAGTTTTCCGACACCTCCGTCATCCCGACACCGATCTTCTTCTACGGCCTGGAGCCGGGGCAGGAGACCTCCCTGGATATCGAGGCGGGCAAGACCCTCATCATCAAGCTGAACGCCATCGGACGGGTCCAGTCCGACGGAACCCGGCTGGTCTATTTCGAGCTCAACGGCAATGCTCGTTCCGTAACCGTCCGCGACCAGTCGGCGACCACCGATGAAAAAGAGCGGGAGAAGGCCGAGAAGGGGAATCCCAAGCATCTGGGTGCTCCCATGCCGGGCAAGGTGCTCAAGGTCAACGTCAAGGCCGGGGATGCCATCAAGGGGGGCGACGTCCTCATGGTCACCGAGGCGATGAAGATGGAGACCAATATCAAGGCCAAAGAAGACGGAGTCATCGCCGAGGTAAAGTTCAAGGAAGGGGATAAGGTGGAGAAGGAAGAGCTGCTCATCGTACTGGCGTAGCCGGCGCTCCCGTCACCTGGTGCTGAAACAGGAGAAGCTCCCGATCCGTCGGGGGCTTCTCCTGTTTTCATTTTGGATCTACCCGGCGGCATGTCTGAAGGTGAAACCATTGAGGAGAACATAGTCCACAAGCCAACCCCGAGCGACAACACTCCGGATACAGTACTCCTCCGCAACTTGTCAACTTCCAAGCCCGGGGCTACGCGATCATGACGCCACCACCTGGCACAGGATCACGGTGATATTGTCTTTCCCGCCTCCGTCATGGGCGAGTTTCATGAGGTGAGAGATCTTCTGAGGCAGCTCTTTTCCTGATGCGAGAACTGACTTTATCCGGGGATCCTCGACCATGCCGGTCAGACCGTCGGAGCAGAGGAGAAAAAGATCGCGTGGGTAACTCTTGCCTCGCATGATGTCGAAGGAGAGCGGCGCAGTGGTCCCTAATGCTCTCAACAGGACATTCCTCTTGGCATGACTCCTCGCCTCCAGGGGAGAAATTATTCCCTGATCAACCTGTTGCTGCACGAAGGAGTGATCTCTTGTCAGTTGGAGCAGTTCTCCCTTTCTGAACAGATAAATTCTGCTGTCACCGATATGGCCGACGATGAATCGCTCACCGGAAAAGACCAGGAGATCTGCCGTACACCCCATGCCTGAACAGTCGGAGTTTTCGGAACCATAATTGATTATTTTTTGGTTCGAGACGCCGAACACATTTTGTACCGTTTCATAATCCTCACCCCCCATCTTTTCCCGGCTTGGCGGGAAAAACTCGGAGACGGTTTCAATGAATATTTTGCTGGCTATCTCTCCGGCTGCGGCGCCTCCCATTCCGTCTGATACGGCAAAAAGACCCTGTTGAGGAAGATCGAGGAAGGCGTCTTCGTTGTTCGTTCTCTTGAGTCCGACTTCAGTGGCCGATGATGAAATGAACGTTATCATGGTTCACTATCCCGCCGTAGAGTGTGGGGGAGGGGCATGACGACTCCTATTTCGGAAATGGTGACAGGTGGTTGTTCAATCGCGTTTAGGAGGTTGCCAGGTGCTTTTGAGATGAATATTTCTATAATATTGGAAGGTTGCCTTTATTTTCCAGTATTGGTTCAGTTGATGGTATCCGAACGGTTCCAGCAGGCCGACGACCAGGAGCTTCAGAAGATCCAGCGGTCGTGTGTAGAGTTTCACCACCAGCGCTTCAGTGAGAAGTGCCGCCAGATTCACGAACAGGGAGCCGCCGATAATCGACACGATAAGCCATGAGAAAACTGCCGGAGAGTGATGTAGTACAAAAAAATTCAATATGATGAGGAGGTACCCGATGATCTCCAAAAACGGGCTTGCGGCTTCGAAGAGCAGAAGATAGGGGAGCGTCACCATACCCAGCACCCCATACCGGGGTCTGCCGACCATATGACGGTAAACCATGAGCCCGGAAAGTAGCCCCACCTGCCATCTGGTTCGCTGACCGGCCAACTCCTTGAGGCTGGAAGGGGCTCCGGTAAAGCAGAGCGGTCTCACCAGTTGCACGACTTTGTACTGCTCTTTTCTATTAAGATATCGCTCATGGAGTCTGAGTGTCATCTCCATGTCTTCTCCTTTGGAAAATTTCTGATAACCGCCGGAGTGTATGACGTCCGCTCTTTTGAAGACACCAAACGCCCCGGATAAGAGCGGTACCGCATTAGCGGCATTCCAGCCGATCCTGAATAGTGAAAACGATCGAATATATTCCAATATCTGAAAGAGGATCAGCAGACTTCCCGGAGTCGCCAGGTTGTGCACCGTGCCATTGGTGATGTCACTTCCAATCCCTATACGAATGTTACCACCTGCGGCGACTACGTTATCCGCGCGACAGTTCACTATCGGTTGCACGACATAGTACAAAGCGTTTTTCTCAAGGCAAACGTCGGCGTCAATGACACAGATATACTCACTTTCAGTGGCAATATTGAGACCTGTGTTTATGGCGTCGGACTTTCCGCCGTTATCTTTGTCAATAACCCTGAGTTTGTCGTAACTCTTATTGTAATACAGTGCCTTGACGGGTTTGGTTTTTATATAGTCCTTGTATCTCATTGATTCAGGTTTTAGATCATATGCGGCTACTAATTTTTTTAATGTAGAGTCATTAGAACCGTCGTTTACTACCAAAACTGCAAAATTAGGATAATTTTGCAGTAGAATAGTCCTGACAGTTTGTACAATATCATGTTCTTCATTGTATGCTGGTATTATGATAGTGATGTGAGGATATGAGTCGCTATTTTTACCTTGTGGTTGTGACAGTTCTTTTTCCATTGAAAGAATTGCTCTGAAGATTAGCCAGATATTTATAATGTAATAAAAACAGAAAAAAACTGTTAGCAGTATGGTCAGTGCTTCCATGTCGTATTCCTGTCTTCTGGTGTTAACGCACAACGAGCGCCTTGTAATACTACGCACGACCCGCGGCTGATATTTCCGGTCACGTTGGGCCGCTATAGGTAAGTTCTATTTCACCGAAAGAGATTATGTCTTTATCGTTCAGCTTGTTGGCCATACCGTTGGGTACCATTACACCGTTAACCCGGGTGATATTGGATTGGGATCTGTTTTCGATGTAATAAACACCGTCCTTGAATACCAAGTCGGCCTGATGCCTGCTGATCGTCGCGCAATTTGCAGGTAAGACGATCCAGCCGCTGGATTTGTCGATGCCAGACTCTTGGCGCCCTATCTTAGTGAGAGCCGAGGTGATACGGTACTGCACCGCTTCCAGTTCCTTGGGTCCCTTGGTGACATTGAGATTTCCCGGCATCAAAACTACGGTCCGTTCATCGGCGATCTCCGACTGCATGAGCTTGCCATCGACGTCAATTCGGATGGTTTCAGTTTCATCGAAGGA
Organism: uncultured Geobacter sp.; assembly: GCA_903857795.1. GTDB lineage: Bacteria > Desulfobacterota > Desulfuromonadia > Geobacterales > CAIOGM01 > CAIOGM01. The sequence goes on along the minus strand of CAIOGM010000061.1, from coordinate 36,212 downwards.
AAAATCGGGGACTTCGTGTACCCTATTTTTCCGCTTTTTCATCCTTACGGCGATAACGACGATTAGAATGAGGACCGTTCCGGCAATCGCCACCCCTCCGAGGAGAGCATTAGCCGTGCTCGCTTTACTGGTTAACAGCATGAAGATCGATGGTTTATTTTCGCCTTTAGTGTCGTCGCGCGCAACTTCATGTGGAACAACACTACTGCTTTTCAGGGATTGCAGGTAATACTCGTTCTGCTTGCCGTCAAAGATGACGAGTCCCGTGACCGCAACAGTGTCTCCCACCTGTGGCATGGCTTCCATCGTCTTCACCTGGATTTCATCGCCAAAATTGTCCTTCAGCATGTATGATCCCAGTTTTTCTCCGGAGACCAGTTCGACCCACCTCTCTACCTTTCCCTGCAACTGCACCTGTCGCTCACTATATTTCCCGGCATTAGTAAGAAGCTCTTTTACACCTAATGACTGCGCTCCACAGTAACCCGTGATGGTGGTTCCGAGGCAGAGAGACAAAAGCAGGCATAAAACCTGGATAGACCTTGTCTTGGTTGATCTACTCATAAAAATCCTTTATATTTGGCAGTTTACTTATCAGCTGTCTTCTTAGCTTTTTCGTGCGGTGGCGCCTGTTTCATTGTTTCTGAAGGCTAATTTATCCCTGAACAAAAGCACCGGATGGCGATTATTGCCATCCGGTCAAATAATAAAACCTCCTAAACTAGACAATTCATGTCTGTCGTCTTCACAAATCTACTCTGTGACGTTTATATACTCGAAGTCAGCGGCGGTTTTGAACGTAACAAGACCAAACTTTCCGACAGTGTACGTCGGATCAAAGGCGCTGACGACCGGACTATCGTTGAGGAAACATTGGATGCTGGTGCCGCGAGCAATAATTTTTAACTTGTACCAGGAGTTCGGGCGTAATTTACCGGCGCCGTCAAGAAAATCTATTCTTCGTGGGTTACCCAGATCAATCCAGTTGCCGTTGACCATTTTCCCAAGAACTACACCGTCTTCGCCTGCCAACCTGAACATATAGTAGTTATTTACATCGACCATGCGAAATATGATTCCCGCGCCGATGAATGATTTCTTTTCATTACGCTGCTCAGCGGTCTCCGCCACCGACAACTCATAGCTGTACCTCATCTGAGCTTCAATTGCTCCATCTGATATCTGAGGAGATGTTACATACTCAATGGCATTAAGTGCCCGGGGATCCTCACTGTTTTGCTTGAGGCAACCATCTTCGCATCCAGGAAGTGATGAGATTTGCCCCTGTACTTTCCATGCACCTTTCCCGTTGTTTTGCCAAAGGTTCCGCAATTCGGCGTTTGCAGGATCAAAGTTGTCGCTGAAAATAACCTTGGGTCCACTCTGGTATACGTTGGTGGTGTTCTGGATGGGGGTGTCATGGACAACCGTCGTGCATGCGGACAGAGCGCCCATAGCACATGCCAGCATCAATACTGCGCGAATTTGTTTTTGCATCATCTCGACTCTCCTCGTCTAATAGCAGTAATAATCGTAGTAATCCCTCTGCGGTGGCGTGAAAAATCCTTGACAGCCACGCTGCTATACCAGTTCACCTCCTTTATCGGAAAATGCAGTTTGGAACTCAACATGCCTCCGTTGTCGAAAGCACGCGCCCGATTACCACGGTATCCATTTTTGGTATTTGAGGATACTCGGGGGGTACTCACGCCCCTTTATTACCAACGCGGAGCCAAGCCATGCCAGCGATGCGAGTTCTTCACCCTGTGTAAAATGTCCTTCGATCCTTTTACTGGAATATAGCAGACCTCCGGACTGGCCGAGCGATTGCAGCTCTACCATCTGATCCACTAGATCGTAGAATTTAGCACAGTTTTCACGATCCATTCCTGATGGTTTACGGCACCACATCTGATACTGGGCGATAGCCACCCCCAACGTTCCCTCGGACCAAACCATGTTCGGTATTTTGTCCCAATCGATGGGAGTATGTGACACCTCATCCTGAACATCATCTATCTTGCCGGCATATGGCTTGTAACCTTGTACGCATCCCTGCGTTCCATCAGGGAGTTCATAGCACCATTGTGCCGTGTAGTTTGCCTCTATGAAGTTGAGCGCCGTGGCGGCACGTCTCATATAAAAATGTTCTCCACCAAAATCATTGGCATCGACTTTGAGAGCTGCCTGTTTCAACAGGTACAATGCGCCCCACGATGAGCAATCAAGCGCCCTGGCCCGATCTTCTCCAGCACTAAATCGATATCCCCGGTTGAAGGTGCCGGCTTCCTTGTCCCACATGTAGTTATCGAGACCCTCACCGATTCTCTGATAAAACGATGCAATGCTCCGCTGATCCTCACCGCTGAAAAGTTTGCTTAAAAGGACGAGAGACTGAAAAAGGTCAAAATTATGCTCTGATGACGCCCATGAGACATAACTGGTTGTACCTGATACGGTATAACCATCACTTCCCGTGCTGTAGCCCCCCTTTACCAGACCGGTTTTCTGATCTTGAAGCGGCAAGAAATACTTATTGATGAGCTGTTTTATGAGTTCATCATACTCAGTAGAGGCCGTAGCCGCCTTGTACAGCGCTAGTGCGCCAAGAAAATACGCCATATCACCGGTTCTCACATCGGGAGAGATATACGTATCTCCAACGACGTTAGCACTACGGGGAATTCCGCCCTTTTCATCGACGAGATTGCACCAGACATCAATGATTTGTTTGGCTTTCTCGGTCTGTCCTTTTAGTATGAGATACTTTGAAATGCACGAACTACCGTACAGCGTTACTCGACCATACCTGCCAAGGTATTTTTCATCAGGGCTGAAGTTAATAAATCGATAATTTTTGACAACCAAACCGTTTTGGATCTTGAACTTGCCGTTGTCAACGAGGCTACTCTTGACACTCTGGTCGTTTACCCATTTATCGATTCCTCTGTGATCTGTCAAGTTAATGTCGTTAGCATCATTGAATATTATGGTTTTATTTTTGTTATTTATTTTTTTTGTCACCAGCACAGCTATCTGATCCAGGTTTGTTTCATCGTAAACCTTGACTACCTTCAGGACATAATTTCGATCATAATCCTGATTCAATCTGCCTATGGTAGCAGTGGCTGTAAATTTACCGTCAGGTTCCATTTTAAATGACTGCTCATAATCCAAGTCACCATCAACGGAGACGATAAATTTATACGACCCGTCGTCACCAGGTTGCCTCGTGACATCACCTTTGACCTCTGCACAATTGTCAGATAACCATGTTAACTCAGTAATTTTACCGGTTAGTCGACGGGGATACTTTTCATACTTCGGAGTGACATTCCCGGTCACATTACTGTGTGCCGGTAGTTTGTCTGTCATGGTCTGAACAGGGGCAGCAGACACTATAGTGGCTTCTCCGTGAAACTCAACTCTGCCTGCGGTCGAAGGCTTGCCCTCGTGTAATGACGTTACGTTACGGATGGACTCGTTATCCTTGACAATATGCGTGGTTAGCGTGGAGTCTTTGCGCAGACGTGGGAACTTGATCCGGTGGCCACGTAGTAATTTGTTGGGATTTGTTATCCAATGGTTTGCCGACAATACTTGCCGGGAGATACTTTCGTTGTAAGCTCCGTATTGTTTCAAACACAAACTATACAGAGTGTCATTTGACCGTACCACTTTCAACGTACTCTTTTCCTTCTGCGACTGCTGCTGGGCCTGCCATGATAGTTGTGGGGTTAAAAGCATAATCAGGATGGCATATGGCAATACGTTTGTTTTAAGCATCTTCCCGTAGCTCGAATAAGTTTAGTGTGTTTGATAAAATCAGTGCGTCTAGCACCACTCGGTTGGGACTCCGTATGATTATTTTCTGTGCGCCGCGACTCTTGGCCAACTGAGTCAGATCGTACAATCGAGTTAAGCCGTCTTGCTCTATTTGATTAACCGCCGACATATCGATGAGCAGTCTGAATCCTCGATTTTCGTTGATACGAACAGTTGCGATAGCAAAGATAGCTTCGATGGAACGCGCCGACACGCAGCTCGGCAGCGCTATTTTCATTGCTTTTGCAGCGTAATGAATTGTGTCTGGTGTGCTCACGTTTGTGGTCGCCGCGTCATAGATGACACCGAGTCGGTAATTGCTCAAGCCAAGTTCGCTGCTGAAGTTGTATGAATCCGGCGACAATTATTGTAGTTCTGTAACCACCTGTGCACCTACAGAACATCAGAACGAGACTGCAATCCGGGCATTTTCTACAACGGCAACCTCACTACGTGCTTTACCCACCTGGATGGAGTGAACTCCGACTGGCAGTTTTATCGTGAGTGGGGTCTGCCCCTTGTTTGTGCCATCAATTATGACTGATGTCGCGGAAGAATCAGAGGTTATCGAGACAGTCCCACCAGCAGGTATAGCTATTTCAACATTCCGCACCTTCCCCTTTTCAACTTGTATCCTACTCTCTGGTGAGCGGTAAAATCCAGGCTGTTCTACAAAGAACGATTGTTCTCCGGTGGGAATATTGGTAAAGACGAACGGGGCTGTCCCGATCTTCTGGCCGTTCAGGTAAACATCTGCAGGTTCATTGGTAATAACATCAAGTGTTCCAAAACCTTTCAGTGAAATTCTAACCGATGCCATAATCATGAGGAGCAGCGCCAGAGCTACGATGATCGCTACGAAAGTCAGTTTTTTATTCGCTTTTCGCAGGTGACCGTCCACCTCTGTCATCAACTGGCGCGCCGATGCCGAGTCAGGCTCTTCCCTGATGGCCAGCTGACTCAGTTTTTGTGCGTTCGCAAGAAGAGCTTTCTTCTTTAGTATAAACCTCTGCCCCTTTGCCTTTTTCAGCTCTTCGGTCGCTTCCAGCAGGTATTTTGCCCCACCACGGGGATAGAGGAGGGAGTCTATTTCATTTTTAAATTCCTGCGAGCTCTGATACCTCTCATCAGGTGATTTAGACAAAGCTTTCAATGTGATCCGGCGTAACTCCACAGGCATATCCATCGCGAAATCATCAGGAAAGGTGGGGAAGTCATGCATATGCATCATGGCTATCTTGGTTGTATTTTCATCATTGAAAGGTGGACGTCCCACAAGCATACGGTAGAGCATAACCCCTACAGCGTAGATGTCCGAACGAGCATCAATTTCTCCTGAGGTAAAATGCTCGGGTGACATATATGCGGGGGTACCGATCCAGAGATTGTTCTCTGCTTGGCGGGATACAGTAGTATTGCGACCTATGATCCGAGCGATTCCAAAATCGGCTATCTTGACATCACCCTCCTTAGTCAGAAAAACATTGCCAGGCTTGATGTCTCCATGAATAACATTTTTATCATGAACGAATTGGAGCCCCTGGAGCGTCTGGGAAACGATTTTCAGGATCTTCTCCAAGGGGAGTTTCCCCTCACTGCGCAACACCTCAGTGAGCGTGCGTCCATCAACGTACTCCAGAAACAGAATCAGGTCATCTCTGCTGTAGTCGATAATCTGTACTATGTTGGGGTGACTCAGTCTCGCCAGATAATATGCCTCTTCCTGAAACCGCTCTTTCATGACACGGTCGTCGAGAAGTTTGGCTTTTATCTTTTTCGCCACAACTTTTCTGGCAAGTGATGGTTGGTATGCTTCAAAAACATCAGAAGTACCTCCCTGTTCAGAGAGCAACCTGATGATCTGAAAACCACGGGTCGAAACCACTTCCCCCTGCTCGGCAGGGATAAATTGTGTTGCTTCAGGATCTATGGCCATTGAACTCTGCTATTCCCATTTCAGGCTGTCTGGTGCGATATCCGGATCGTTATCTGAAGGTGATTTAAGGCCGAGGTAAATCCTGACATCTTCGGATTCTATGGGTATCCCAATATCCTTCTCAAAAATTCTTTCACCAGCAGCACGCAAGGTGAACTTTAATTTTTTGGGTTTCATACCGCTGACATCCATTTTGGTAAGGAGACCATTCATCACGGTATTGTACCGAGTGAAGTCAAGGTGCGCTGTTTGGCCTATGCGGAGTGTTCCGATAATTTCTTTGTTCATATCCAGTAGGTCAAATTGGAAATTTTCGACCTCTATCTGCATCAGTGCCCTGATTAATTCATCCCCTGTATTGGCACCCACAAAGGCGCCGGTGGCGAGATTTTTTAAGCTGTGCAATGCCTGTTCAGGATTGACTACCGCGTTGCCATCCTTGCCACGCCCGACCCCATAGCCTACGATACTGACAGTGATGCCAGAAGCCATAGCCGTCCTTACCGCATCTTCAGGAGATAATGCACCGGAAACACTCTTTGCACGGTCCTTGCTGTAGCACTCCTCTGTCCCATCTGTGATCAGGACGATTCGCTTTCTTTCTCCCTTCACCATCTTGAGAATTTCGGTAGCTTTACGTATGGAATTACCGATAGGTGTGTCTCCCCGGTACGCCCTGCTTTGATCGAGCCTCTTCAGTTCTGACTGAAAAGCCTGCGGATTGAATGCCGCAAAGGGGACGGTAACGGCAATATCTTCCGTGCATGATTTTATTGCGGCATCCATGTTGTTTATTTTTCCACCGAATATCCCCGATGGGAAGTGACTGCCGTACACTATAAGACCCACATTATCGGCCTTTCGCATCCGTTCCAAGTACTTGGACAGTGATTTGTGAGCGTTCTTGTATCGCGGTTCTCCTCCCGGATTTGTAGGCCAGTTCATGCTGCCTGAGGCATCATAGATGATAATGATATTGTCAGCGCTTTTTATGGTGGAGATCAGGTTGTATGCTGATTCCAAATCGGCATTCAAGCTGCCAGCCCGTACCGCCTCGACAGTAATGTCGACATTTTTTTGTTGATGGGCACACCCCAGAGATACAAGAAACAGCAGGAATAATGGCAAACAACGTAGAGCATTGTCTAACAGAGTCTTTCTCATGATATTCCCTCCAGTTTATTTGAAGATCAACCCAAGTGACGAGTTTCCTCGAGAATGGGATTGTATTTACTGTATCCCCTCGGCAGTTGAATGTGTGCGTTGAGGGAGAGTGCACTCTTAAACGCCTTTTTGGCGTTAAGTCGCAAGAGCCGATCCTTTGGGGCGTTGGCGGTGCTTTCGTTTATCTGTGCAGCCCAAGCAATGCCCTCATATATATAGGCCTGAGACAGCAGTTCTATGTCGAATTGTGCTCCAGAACGAAAGTATTTCAGGGTGCTGATCGTCTCTTGGTACCGCCCCTTGTTAACGGAAGCTATTGCTGCCTGTAGTTTGACCGTCGGGGTCTCTAATTGATCGGAATCGGGAACATCGAATGATACGGTGACCCCGTTTTTCCTGGATCGGTTGCTAACACTTGTCATATTGGAATAGAGGCTGACAATCCTCTGATCTCCCGGTTTCAGGAGAAGTGATATTTTAACCTTTGAATCAATTTTTTGTGCATAGAGATCTATTTCCTGCTTCAATTTCTTTTTTCGCTGAGGTGACTTCTCGGAAACTGCTCGGTTAACGGTGGTGTCGAGACTCTTCAATAGCTGGTCTATTTCACGACTATTATTCTCCATGTAATCTTCAAGTCGATCCACTGCAAGCGCCGACAGCTTTTGTGCGTCGGCGCTGCCGTTATCAAGGGAATAGATCTCGAAGATCAAATCTCGCGCCTTATCGAATCTGAGTTCATCGATTGCCTGCTCCGCCTCTGTGGCAAGAGAGGCTACCTGCAGGTTTATTTTTTCCTGCAGGGAAGCCACCCCTTTCCTTGCTTCATTTATTTCGTCACGGCTATTACCCTCGAAGGAGATGGAAGAGCCTGCCTCTACGGCACGTTGATATGCGCGCAAGGCTATTCCGTCATTGATATCAGCGTTGTCGCGTGCTGATTTAATCTGAATCCCGATGTAATTTCGTATGGTTGCCTTGATTGCAATTGTCTGAAAACCACAAAAATCCTTCTGTGACTTCGGACATTCTTCCTGGCACTTAGAGAGAATATCAAGTGCGTCCCTGAACAGATACTGCCTGATTTTGTCATTATAACTGTTGGATACTTCGGCACATTCTAAAGCTAGAGCCTCGGAGGAGTATACAAACATATAAAAAATGAGAACAGCTGGCATCAATTTTCTGCAGGCCTTGAGGATTAGGCTATTCACTTGTAAATATCACCTTATGAGATAAATATGTGGGACAAGCACTTGCATTCCAACAATTTGTTACTAATTTTACAATTTAAGCAAAGCGATGTTTAGGCTATAAGCATGGGCAAGATGGACGTTATTATTTATTTTTATTTTGCCTGCCCCAGCAAGACCATTACCAACGCCATCTCATGAAACGGAAGGTTGTAAAAATTAATATGGGGAGACTATCAGATTGGAAGGGGAGCGGCAAGAAGAATTGTGGAGGGAAAACAGGAATAATTCCGAACCGACGCTATGTTAGCGCCTCCAGCTATCCCACTCTGGGGCATGAGAACGATAGAACCAAAAAGCCGGTTCCACTGCGCCTGAACCGGCCTACGACTCATCGTGCTGGCGTAACGCTCTTTCAGAATAGCCAACGCCGCCTTCTCCAATTCTACCCGCCAAGCGCCGAACTCCTTGCAATTACACCGTCTCTTTTGTATATTCGCTCCTCATTATAGCTGTTCTCGCGACAGAAGGATCACCCGTTGACCTTTCAGGACCTTATTCTTTCCCTTCAGGGATACTGGACGCAGCAGGGATGCGTCATCCAGCAACCCTCTGCAATCGCCCCGGCTCCAGCACCATTACCAGTTTCAAGTCATCATGAAGCCGTCCACCTCCAATATCACCTCCGTCGGGCGGCCCTGAGGATCATCGCCATCTGCGTCATCCAGGGGAAACTCACCGATCTATCCGGAAAAGTCGACACCTGCGGCGTCCTCTACCTCCACGGTCTTCCCGGCATATTCGGCGGCGTGACGGCGCTTTTCGTGGCAAAGGAAATTAACGGCGGCGCTCAGTTGACCGGGATTCTGGTGACGCTCCTCCTTGCCGGGATCACGGGGCTTCTATCCGGCAAAATCATCGCGCTCTTCGGGCGAAGGGGAGCGCCTTACCTGGACGAGGAAGAATTTGACGCCGAATCGGTCAACGCACCAAACACGATGGACTTTCCGGAAACAGTTCCCGCCCACCAAGCTTTGTAGGCGGCAGTGCCGCATGCGGAGTCCTGTTCCAAACAACCAAAGAGAGGGAGGTGGCAATGAACTGGATACGTTCCATTCTGTACGTCGGCATGATCACGGTTCTCTTTTTTTCCGGAGAGGTTAGAGCCGTAACCATTGTGAGCGGAGACCTGAGCATCAGGGATGGGGGTGACCTTGTTTTCTCCGATGGCAGCGTTCAAAGCAAGGCTCAGCTGCAAGGACCGGCGGGACCCGCCACTACCATGGCGATAGGTTCGGTAACTTCCGGGATAACGGCAGGGGCAAGCATTACGGGAGCGGCGCCCAATCAGGTTCTGAACCTGACCCTGCCGCTGGGTCCCCAGGGGGCGGCGGGAAGCAGCCTGCTCACACTGACAGGAATATGTGATACAGTACGCGCCGGTGGCGCACAGATGCCTCCCTTCTGCCTCTCCCCAGCGGTAACGTCAATCACCTCGTCCTTGCTTATCTATTCAAAACCGAGCAATTTCAACGTCATCGGCACTGATCTGGAAGGCGCCACCATGACGGCATCCGGAGCATGCAACAGACTGACAGAGCTGGCAGGCGGGACATCATCAACACGCATCTTTTCATGTACACCGACTACATCAGGAGTCGTGACTATTTCGGCATCATCGAGGGGAACAGTCCTGCAACAGGCGCCGTTTACCGTGCCGTGTCCCCAGGTAACAGTCGTCACCAGCATGGGGACGATTGTTGTGGAGCTTTATCCGGCGAAAGCACCCATAACCGTCAACAATTTCCTCCGCTATGTGAACGAGGGATTCTACGGCAATACGATTTTTCATCGCGTGATTTCTGGCTTTGTGGTCCAGGGGGGCGGCTTCGGCATCGACGGGATTCAAAAAGTTCCGCATCTTGCCATCGAACTGGAGCAGTCCTCCACAACGGGACTCAGCAACACGCAAGGAACAATTGCCATGGCCAGAACAACCGATTTCAGTTCGGCAACGGCTCAATTCTTTTTCAATACGGCTAACAATATCAACCTCAACAGCTCCTCCGGCGGATATGCTGTCTTCGGGAGTGTCATCCAGGGGTTTGATGTCGTAAAGACAATCGAAGTTGTCCCTGTTTCCGCAACGGACAATAAACCGGTTACCGCGGTCATTGTAACTTCAGCGACCCAAACAAAGTAAGGGAAAACCGGAGGAAATTTATTCAGATGACGAAACGAACAACGCCCCGCTTCCGGAGTCCGGAGGCGGGGCGTTATCGTTTCTAACTATCGGTAGCAGTTACACAAAATCCTTTGTCGTTACCAATTCCACCCCCAGCAGTTCAGCCGCCTGCTTCATCTTTTCCGGGCTCCGGTTAGGCGCAGCGTCGCTCCGGGTGGCGTCCATGACGATGTACACATGCTCGAATTCCTGATTAACATGCTCGATGGCCGTCATGGCCACTGCGGAGGAAAACGGGAAACCGCAGACAACCACATGCTTGACATTGAGACCACGCAAGGTGGAGACGTGGGTGCTGAACTCCGGACTCGTACCGATGGAGTTGCAGATCAGGCTCGGGTGCTCCCCCTTGCGGACCGGCCGCGATGACTTCCCGACCAGCGCCTGCTCTATCTTCGGTATCAGGTGCGCCCCGGGAGTCCGTTCGATGCAGTGACTCTGCTCGCCGGAGAGACTCTGCTCCACGTTCTCACTGTTGTCCGGTCGCCGGGGGTGAACATCGTTGGAAACGACGATTCGCCTGAACGGCTTGGCGATCAGCGCCGCAATATTGTCGGTCACCACCTCCATAGGGAGATCACCCGCAACCCCCTGAACTACCCGCGACCCTTTTTCTTCATCACAATAATCCACTTGGGCATTCATAACGATCAGCGCCCAGATATCCTTGCTCACGTCAAACTTTTGCATCGCCACACATCCTCCTTGTATTTCCCAGAATTGTCATCATGAGTCGTTTGTCCTGAAAATCTCTACGGTACGCCGTTACACCGGCGTTGATCCGTCAGCGCAGAGCCGATTCCAGCGCACGGCCAGATATAATGCAAAAAAAAGCGCTAAATCTCAAGAAAATTCGACCCGACTCAGCTCACCAGCCGCCGGGCGATGATGTCATGATTGAGCCAGGTGACGGCGCCCCGGGGACTCCAGGAGTCATCGAACATCAACCGTCCGACCCCCTGGAATACGAGCCGGGAGAGTTCGGCGCAGACCACCCGTTTCTGATCAGCGCTCAGCGCCATGAGTTCCTGTGACCGCTCCAGCATGAAGGCCATCTGCTCCTTGGTATTGTGTTGTGGCCAGGCGGCGAAGTCGCGAAAACCCGCCATGAGGGGAGAGACGAGATACTCTTCGGCCAGCGCCAGCATCCTGTCGAGAGTCACCCCCTCCTTGAGCAGCTGCGCACACTCCCGTTTTGCCTGCTCCGCCATCTCCCCCCCTCCTTCACGCTCCAGGGCGGAGAGGAACGGATAGAGGGAGAGCTCTACTCCCAGGAACAGGGTACTGGAGTTGGTCTGGATCTCCGGGCAGTTATAGACGGCGGCCTTGACACCTTGCTGCCAGGCAGCCTCGGCGATCCCCTCCAGCCGCATCTTGGCCTCTCCCTGGACATAGGGGGTGTAGCTCTGCCAGACATACTCTCCCCCCAGCAGCACCGCGCAGCCATGGTAGCCGTAGGCCGCATACCGGACGGCGCCGCCGCGGGCCTCGATCTCCCCCCTGAGAGCAACCGTCCCTTCCAAGAGACGGCCGAAGGTGTCGGCGGTCACCTCATTGAAGTTGAGTTGCGAAAACCGCCCCAGCTCAGAATTCCAGAACCGCTCCGAGGGAAGGAACTTGTCGCCGGTCCCCTTGAAGATCCGGTTGAGCAACGGCATGAAGAGCCGGACCCGGGGGATGCCGCCGGCCATGGTATGGACAAAGAGAACCGAGCCTCCTGCAGGGATGAACGGCTTCAGCTCCGCCACGAACCGCTCCAGATTGGCTTCAAAGCGCGCCACGCCATTGCACCGGGACTGTTCCAGGAGTCCCTCCCCGAATCGCGCACTCTCCCACTCATCGGGTTTGATCCCCTTGAGCCGTTCCACCGGTGAAACGCCGTCATCGGCCGGCTCCAGGTCGAAACCTGCCTCCAGGGGGATGTTGATGATCTTCCCTCCCAGAAGCGCCTCCGCCTCGGCCAGCTCCCCGGTGGTCAGAGGGCGCAGCTCACCGCCGTTGTCCCGACGACCGACGGTAGCCCCCACGACGGTCATCCCGGCGCGGCGGGCCTCATCCACGATGCCGTTGGCATACCCCCGGCCGAACAGCTCCCCGAACAGGACCAGCAGGTCCCCCTTCTTGTATCCGGGCGCCTCCGGAAGATTTGTCATTGGCGAATAAGCGGTCATATCCTTCTCCTTGAATGTCGTTTCAGTGGGCGCAGCAAGCGGCGCCCCCCACATTATAAATTAGCCATAATTAATTTTCAGTACTCATCCCTGACCTTGTTCTCGAACTTGGTGTACTCCCCGCAGAAGATCAGCGGCACCGTGCCGATGGGACCGTTTCGCTGTTTGCCGATGATAATCTCCGCATCCCGCTCGTGACCGAGGGTGCAGGAGTTGTCACGTTTACGGCAATCCTCGCAGTAGACCGCCTCCCGGTAGACGAAGGCGATGACATCCGCATCCTGTTCGATGGCGCCCGATTCACGCAGGTCACTCATCATGGGGCGTTTATCGGTACGGCTCTCCAGACTCCGGTTGAGCTGAGAGAGGGCGATGACGGGGATGCTCAGCTCCTTGGCCAGGGCCTTGAGGGCGCGAGAGATCTCCGAGATCTCCTGCTGGCGGGATTCACTCCGGTCCCTCCCTCTCATGAGCTGCAGGTAGTCCACCACCACCATCCCCACATCATGTTCGGCCTTGAGCCGCCGGGTCTTGGCCCGCATCTCCGTCGCCGAGATGGCGGGAGTATCGTCAATGAAGATCTTCCCCTTGGAGAGCGACGATGCCCCCCTGGTAAGCTTCTCCCAGTCCCCCTCCCCAAGGTTTCCGGTCCGCATCCGGGAGGCGTCGATCCGGGCCTCGGAGCAGAGGAGCCGCATGGCGAGCTGCTCCTTGCTCATTTCCAGAGAAAAGACCGCTACAGATACCGGGTTATCCGCATGAATGGCGGCGTATTGGGCAACGTTGAGGGCGTAGGCGGTCTTCCCCATGGAGGGGCGACCGGCGATGATGATCAGATCCCCCCGCTGGAATCCGGCGGTCATCTTGTCCAGGTCCACGAAGCCGCTGGCCACTCCGGTGATATGATCCTGCCGTTCGCTCAGCTCTTCCAGGGACTTGAAGGTATCCTTGAGAAGCGACTTGAGCTCGTAGAAGGAGCGTTTCAGCTGATTTTCCGAGATCTCCAGGATAGATCTCTGGGCCTTGTCCAGGAGCTCCGTCAGGTCGGTCTGTTCGTCATATCCCTGGGTGATGATATCGGTGGAGGCGTTGATGAGTTTGCGGGCAACGGACTTCTCCTTCACGATCTTGCAGTAATAGGCGATGTTGGCGGCAGTGGGGACATAGTCGACCAGCGTCGCCAGGTAGGCCCCTCCCCCCGCCTCATCCAGATCCCCCCGCTTCTTCAGCATCATGGTGAGGGTGATAAAATCGCACGGTTCCCGCTGCTCACTCAGTTCCAGCATCGCCTTAAAAATCTTCCGATGAGGTTCCCGGTAAAAGTCTTCTGGCGCCAGGAGTTCGAGAACCTGATTGATCGCCTCGTTCTCCAGGAGGATCCCCCCCAGAACCGACATCTCCGCCTCGATGCTCTGCGGCGGGAGCCGTTTCCCTGCCTCCATTGCCATGTCTAAACCTCTTCATCGTGGGCTTCTCAAAAGAGAGTCACTATACGCTGTGAGGGTGAGAGGGTCAACAGCTTTGCACTGCTTCGGCAGCCGCCCCCCGGCAATAGCGCTTGTGGACCTCCCGGAGGCGGCGCTTCGACATCCTCCACGGCAGACGAAGAGATCCCTCGTCAAAATGAACGAACGCCCCGCGACTCGGGTGAGCTGCGGAGCGTTGGAGGGTTCTCGCTGCCTCTGCGGGAATGGCTTTATTTCCGGTGGATGGGAATGCCGGGCAACTCGTTGATCGCTTCCCGGTGCAGCTTGAGATAGACGGCTTCAGGCGCCACCCGGTCGATCTGCGACACAGGGATAGTGATGTCCCGCTCCCCCCAGAGATGCCCCTTGCGCAGCACCAGATGGGTGATACGCCCGGTCACCGGGTCAATGAGAAACTCATCCACCGTACCGACCCGGCCGTCCACCGCCTCGACCTCGGTCCCGCGGCGCACGGACAACTCTCCCGGCGGTATCTGCTCCACCTGCTCATAGAGCGCGGAGAGCATGGCCGGCTGATAGGGATCGCCCCCGGCCATGGCGTAGGGCCAGAGAAACGTCGAAGCCGACAGCGACTCCGCCAGGAAAGTCGACTCATCCTTGCCGATGAAGACCGATTTGACAAAAGGCTCCGCCTGGGCCAGGTCCTCGCGGCTCCAGCGCAACCGGATGGAGACGGAAGAGCTCTCGAAAATCGCATCCAGGGGGACAAGGTACTCGTCTCCCAGAAGCCCCCCCTCCTTGACCACGAAGTGGGTCACCTCCTCCGTAATAGGGTTCAGGATGATGGAGCTGCTGCGGCCGCAGCTGCCATCGGAGCAGAGAACTTCGACGTTAAGAGGGATTTCCATGATTGATGCTCCTAAAACTTTGCTGAGTATGCGGGAAGATAGCATTCCAAATTAGCGGGGGTCAAGGGGAATCGGCTATCAGGTGAACTCCAGGTGATGGCCCGAAAAGGAGAGCACCTCCCCGATCTCGACCGCATAGGGGCCGTCTGCGATGGCGAGACGCAGGAAGATGGCGGCCTGCTCCGGCGCCAGGGCGATGAGGAGCCCGCCGGAGGTCTGCGGGTCGAAGAGGGGGAGAAACCGGTCGCCACTCCCCGCACCCGCCAGATAGGGGGCACAATGCTCTCGGTTACGGTAGCACCCCGCCGGGACCAGGCCGTCGTCAATGAGCTCCCGGAGCCGGGGGAGAAGCGGCACGGAGTCGGAGTCGATCCGGAGCGTCACCCCTCCCCCCCGCGCCATCTCCAGGGAGTGTCCGGCCAGGCCGAATCCGGTCACGTCGGTGGCGGCAGAGGCCCCGCAGCGGAGCATCAGGGAAGAGGCCCGGTCGTTGAGATGGGTCATCCACCGGATCGCCTCGGACGCCGTCTCGATGGGGCAGAGCTCCGCCTTGATGGCGGTGGAGACGATCCCGGTGCCGATGGGCTTGGTGATGATGAGCCGGTCGCCGGGACGAGGGGTGGAGTTCCGGACAACCTTGTCCGGATCGATGAGACCGGTGACGGAGAGACCGTACTTCAGTTCGTCGTCCTCCACGGTGTGCCCCCCCACGAGGCAGCACCCCGCCTCCCGGAGGGCGGCCGAACCGCCGTTGAGAATCTCCCTCAGGATCTCACCCGGCAGGGCGCTGGAAGGGAAGAAGAGCAGGTTCATGGCGGTCACCGGCCGCCCCCCCATGGCGTAGATGTCGGAGAGGGCGTTGGCCGCGGCGATCCGGCCGAAGGTAAACGGATCGTCCACCAACGGGGTGATGATATCCACGCTCTCCACCAGGGCGCACCCCTCCCCGATGCGGTAGACCCCCGCATCATCGGAGGTTCCCAGCCCCACGATAAGATTGGGGTCGGAACTCTCCGGGATTCCGGATAGAGCTGCCTCCAGGCCCGCCGGGCCCAGCTTGGCCGCTCAGCCGGCCGCCTTAACCATGGCGGTGAGTCTTATTTTCTCCTGTCGGTTCATCTGCTCTCCTCCTGCAACTCAGATCAGTTCGATGACTGTCGACCCGATACCCTCTTGGATATCAAATTTTGCACGCCGCATTGTACGTAACGAGTCATGGCGCGGCAAGGGAAAACAGAACTGCAGCCAAACCCGTTTACGGTTGCCTCGATCTCCCTGTTGCGCTAAGGTACGCAAAAAACGAATCCCGGTTAAAACCGGACGGGGGAGAGATGACATGGCTTTTACCAAGGGGAAAGTATATCTGGGGCTGTTTCTGTTCCTGCTGCTGATTCTGGGGGGGGGAGCGCTCTATCTCTGGGCGGCGCTGAACTGGAGCTACTCCAAGGGTGAGCGGGCAGGCTACATCCAAAAATTCTCCGAAAAGGGGTGGGTCATCAAGACCTGGGAAGGGGAGCTTGCCATGGTGCCGCTTCCCGGAGCGCTACCCGAGAAATTCCCCTTCAGCACCCGAAGCAACACGGTGGCGCAGAGCATCAACAGTTCCCTGGGAAAACGGGTCGTCATCAGGTACGAGCAGCACAAGGGATTGCCATCGGGGCTCTTCGGAGAGACCGAATACTTCGTAACCGAGGTGAGAATCAATTGACAACCTACAATTGACAATTGTCCACTGTCAATTAACTACCACCCCGCCGGAGACCACGAATTTGACCGCATCCTCCACGGTCATGCCGCAGTCATACACCTCTTCGGGACGGAAGTAGAGGGCAAATCCTGAGGTGGGGTTCGGCATGGTGGGGACGTAGACCACGATGAACTGTTCCCCTTCGTGCAGCACCTCGGCGGTGACGAACCTGATGGCCCGGACCCCGACGCGGGGCCACTCCACGAAGACCGCCCGGCTGTAGGCGCTCCGCCCCTCCTTGAAGACCTGGGTGAGCTGTTTGCTGGAGGTGTAGACCGATTTGACCACCGGTATCCGCGCCAGAATCCCGTCGGCCCAGTGAAAGAAGTTGTTCCCCAGGATGTTCCCGGCGGCGACCCCCGCCAGGTAGATCACGACGACTCCGGAGAGCATGCCGAGCCCGGGGATGTAGCCGGGGTGGTGGGTGATGGAGGAGTAGAGGGTCGCCAGATGGGGGCCAAGAACCCCGTCGGCGAGGTTGAAGAGGAATTTGAGGATGAAGATGGTAATCCCCAGGGGGATGACCACGAAGAGCCCCTTGGTGAAGGCCCGCCGGAGGTGCCGCAGGAGTCGCTCGGTGTAGGTAAGTGCCCCGTTACTCAGCGGCCGTGGGTCAGCATCTTGAAACGGCATCTACACCCCCTCCTGAAATATAAAACTGCCATGGCAACGCTCCGCATCGGCGCGCTCCAGGCGGACCAGGACCTCGCTCCCCGCGATCAGCCCCTCCCCTCCTGAAACGGTAACCGGAATATAGTTGCGGGTCAGCCCCTCAACGACACCGTCGGGACGTGGCGCCAGGAGGAGTGTCTCCAGCTCCCTCCCGATGAACCTCCGGTGAAACACCTCCCGCTTCTGCTCCGAAAGCGCGAGCAGGGTCCGGACCCGCTCCTTGACCACCGGCGCCGGCACCCGGTCCGGAAACCCCGCCGCAGGAGTCCCGGGACGAGGGGAGAAGGGGAAGACGTGAAACGCGGCAACCGGCAACCCCTGAAGAAATGAGAGTGTCCGGCTGAACTCGGTATCGCTCTCCCCCGGGAACCCGGCGATGAGGTCCATGCCGATGAAGAGATCCGGGATCCGCTCCACGAGCCGGGCGACCCGCTCCCGGAAGAACCCGCTGCTGTAGCGGCGCTTCATCCGGGCCAGCACCCCGTCATCACCGCTCTGGAGCGGGATATGCAAATGGGGGCAGACGGTGCGGGAACGGCCGAGAAAGTCGATCAGTTCGTCGGTCACCTCGCCCGGTTCCAGAGAGCCAAGCCGGAGGCGCGGGACGACTCCTTCGGCTTCGATCGCCCTCAGCAGCTCCAGCAGGCTCCGCGGGGGGGAGAGATCGAGGCCGAAGGCGCCCAGGTGGATGCCGGTGAGCACCACCTCCCTGAACCCTTTCTGGCTGAAGGTCCGCACCCCCTCCAGGGAGTCGTCGAAGGAGACACTCCGGCTTCCTCCCCGGGCGTAGGGGACGATGCAGTAGGAGCAGTAGGAGTCGCAGCCGTTCTGGATCTGCAGGAAGGCCCGGGTATGCTCGGCGTGGGACTCCAGCCTGAGCGCCTCTCCCTGGCCGGAGCGGGAGAGCTCCGAGACCCGGATCTTCCCCCCCCCCTCCTGGGCCAGCAGCGCGGTGAGGAGTTTCTTCTCACCGTTGCCGATGACCAGGTCCACCTCGGGCATGGCCGCGATGCTCTCCGGATCGATCTGGGCGTAGCAGCCGGTCACCACGATCCGGGCCGACGGGGAGCGGCGGCGGGCCCGGCGGATCAGCTTCCGTGACTCCGCATCGCTCTTTGCAGTCACCGTGCAGGTATTAACGACGTAGAGATCGGCTTCCTGATCGAAGGGGACCAGTTCATAACCGTCCCCCCCCAGCAGCTCGTGCATGGCCGCCGACTCGAACTGGTTGATCTTGCACCCCAACGTGGTGATGGCTACCCGTTTCATGACTCTTCCGTCAGCGCCCCGGCGATCCAGCCGCCGCCGAGGACACTCTCGCCGTCATAGAAGACCACCGCCTGACCGGGGGTCACCCCCGGTTCCGGAGTAGTGAACCTGACCTCGGCCGCTCCTCCAGGGAGCTGGGTGACCCGGCAGGGGACCGGCCGGTGCCGGTAGCGGATCCGGCAGAAGCTCTCGAAGGGGGAGGTTGCGGGGGGGACGATCCAGTTCACCTCCCGGGCCAGGAGCCCCTGGCAGCGGAGCTCCTCCCGTGACCCGACGATGACCTCCCGCCGGAGAGGATCGACGCCGAGGACATAGAGGGGGTGGGGGTGGGCGATCCCCAGCCCCCGGCGCTGCCCCACGGTGTAGCGGTAGATCCCAAGGTGGCGCCCCATGACTCTCCCCGAGCGGTCGACGATCTCCCCCGAGAGGAGACCTGGCTCCCGCTCCTCTTCCAGAAACCGGGCATAATCATCGTCGGGGATGAAACAGACCTCCTGACTCTCCCCCTTGGCAGCCGTCTTCAGCCCGAACCGCTCCGCCAGGAGGCGGACTTGCGGCTTGGTCACCCCCCCCACCGGAAAGAGGGTCTTCGCCAGCTGCTCCTGGCTCAGGGTGAAGAGGAAGTAGGACTGGTCCTTGTTCGGGTCCAGCCCCGTGAGGAGCCGGTAGCGTCCCCCCTCGTCCCGGATGGTCCGGGCATAGTGGCCGGTGGCCAACAGTTCTGCGCCCAGCTCCCGGGCCCGCTCCAGGAGGAGCCCGAACTTGACCCGCTCGTTGCAGCGGGTGCAGGGGTTGGGGGTCCGGCCGGCGAAGTACTCTGCCACGAAGTCATCCACCACGTGGCGGCGAAACTCCTCCTCGGCGTTGAACACGTAGAACGGGATCTCCAGCTGCTCAGCCACCCGCCGGGCGTCATGCAGGTCGTCCAGAGAGCAGCAGCCGCCGGGCGCCCCCTCCTCTTCATGGGAGTGGTCCCAGAGCTGGAGGGAGATGCCGATGACCTCATACCCCTGCTCCTTGAGAAGCGCTGCCGCCACCGAGGAGTCGACCCCGCCACTCATGGCGATAACCACCCGTTTACCGGCGTTTTCCCCCATCATCCCCTCCTCGGCCCGCCACCCGGGCAGAGCCGCTCCAGGATGGCAGGGAGAATTTCCAGCAGATAATCGATCTCTACACCGGTGGTTTCATCACCGAGAGAGAAGCGGACCGCCCCCCCGGCCGTTTCCGGGGAGAGCCCCATGGCGGCCAGAACCGGCGAATGGCGCAGCGTCCCGGAGCTGCAGGCGGCGCCGGATGAGGCGGCGATCCCCTGGAGATCGAGAGCGGCCAGGAGCGAGTCGACCCTGGCGCCGGGAAAGGAGATGTTGGTTGTGGAGGGGAGCCGCGCCGCGGGATCGCCATTGACCGTGGCGCCGGAGGAGCGGGCCAGAATCCCCGCTTCCAGCCGGTCCCGAAGGAGCCGGACTCGGCCGGCCGCCTCCTCCCGGGAGGCGTCGGCCAGTTCGCAGGCGACCCCGAAGGCGACGATGGCGGGAAGATTCTCGGTGCCGGCCCGGCGGTTGCGCTCCTGGGAGCCGCCATGGAGGATCGGATGGAGCCGGACCCCCTTGCGGACCATGAGCGCTCCCACCCCCCGGGGGGCCCGGAGCTTGTGTCCGGAGAGCGAGAGGAGCCCCACCCCCAGATCGCGGCACTCCAGCGGCAGCCACCGTGCCGCCTGCACCGCGTCACAGTGAAAGGGGATCCGGTTACGGTCGGCAATGGCGCCGATGGCGGCCACCGGAAAGATGACGCCGGTCTCGTTGTTGGCCCACATGGCGGAGATGAGGATGGTCTCGGGGGTGATGGCCGCCTCCAGCTCCGCCGGCTCCAACCGGCCGAGGCGATCCACGGTCAGCCTGGTGATCCGGTACCCCTCCTGCTCCAGGGAGAGGCAACTGGCAGACACTGCCGGGTGCTCCACCGCGGTGGTGATGATGTGCCGACCTCGGCGACGGGAGGCGGAGGCCACCCCCTTGATGGCCAGGTTGTCCGCCTCGGTCCCCCCGGAGGTGAAGAGCAACTCTGACGGATCACAGCCACAGAAGCGGGCCACCTGCTCCCGGGCCGTCTCCAGGGCGCAACGGGCCTCCCGTCCGGCCCAATGGCTGCTGGACGGGTTGCCGAACCGATCGCGGCTGCAGGCGATGAACGCCTCCAGCACCTGTGGGTGCAGCGGGGTGGTAGCGTTATGATCCAGGTAGACGAACCGCACGGTGGGAAACTCCTTGTATCGGCTGGGGTGGCCGGCCGGTCGCCGCCCCTTCTGCACCTTCAGGCCGCTGTCGCGCCAGCTCTTCCAGGGTAATGCCGTCGAGAAAACTGGCGATCCTCGCCCCCAGATCCTGCCAGACCCCATGGGCGGCACAGCGGATATCCCGGTCGCACTCCTTCCGCTCGTCCCTGCAGGCTACCGGCCGAAGCGGTTCCTCAACGGTGGCGACGATGTCGCTGATCCGGATCTCCGAGCCAGGGCGGGCCAGAAGATAGCCGCCGCCGGGTCCGCGGACCGCGGTGACCAGAAGCCCCTTCTTCAACCGGAAGAAGAGCTGCTCCAGGTACGGCAGAGGGATCCCCTCACGCCGGGCGATCTCCTTGAGGGGGACCGGTTTCCCCAGAGAGTGGGCGGAGAGATCCACCAGGGCCTGAATCGCGTAGTGGGCCTTCTTGGTCAGCAGCATCAGGTACGCTCCGTTCGAAGCTGCTTTTTCAGCAGATCATGATCTGCCTGCAGCTCCGTATATTTCCGCTCCAGATCACGGATCTGGTCGAAGAGACAGGCAATGGCCTTGGCCTCCGGATCGGGGAGCCGGCCATGCTCCAGGTCCATCCGCGCCGGCGGCTGCTCCGTCGCCACCACCATCCGGCCGGGGATGCCGACCACCGTGGCGTTGGGAGGGACCTCCTTCACCACCACCGAGTTGGAGCCAATCTTGCTTCCCTTGCCGACGGTGAACGGCCCCAGGACCTTGGCCCCCGAACCGATAACCACATTGTCCTCCACGGTGGGGTGGCGCTTGCTCTTCTCCCAGCTCACCCCTCCCAGGGTGACTCCGTGGTAGAGGGTGACATTATTGCCGATCTCGGCGGTCTCGCCGATCACCACCCCCATGCCGTGATCGATGAAGAACCCCTTGCCGATGGTAGCTCCGGGATGGATCTCTATCCCGGTGAAGAACCGCCCCAAGTGGGAGATGAACCGTCCGAGGAAAAACCACTGCCTCACCCAGAGGCGGTGGGAGAGCCGGTGGAACCAGAGCGCGTGCAGCCCCGGATAACAAAAAAAGACCTCCAGGGCGCTTCGCGCCGCCGGGTCCCGGTCAAATACGGCCTTGATATCTTCCCTGAGAGCTGAGAACATGGTAAACCCCTTCCGTCAGTGGCGATCAATCGCCACTGACGGATAGCATACCCGACCTGACTTGTCAACTAACGGGGGAATCAGGTTGTCCAGTCACTATAGAATCCTTACCTTCACCTTAAACCACCGCTGGAGCTCCATGCCAATGAAAACAGCTACCTGTCTGTTGATCCTCCTCCCCCTCATCGCCGGATGCGTCGGCAGCAAAAACGTGGAGATCCCCACCCCCCAACAACGGGCCGACGCCGGGCAGGTGGAACTGCTCCGTGAGACGACGAACCGGCGGCATAAAAATCTCGGCAAAGTATTCGGCGCCGGATGCCGGCGCAGCAACTTCGACACCAATATCCCCGAATCCGACGCGCTGCTGAATCTGCAACTCCAGGCGGCGCGACTGTCGGCAGACGCGGTCATTATCGCCGATTGCCGCCTCGTCATCATCGACTGGTTTACCGACTGCTTCAACCTGACCGAGTGTACCGGTGAGGCCATACTGTTTCTGGACAGGTAGCAGGGGTGCGCCGCCGCCGACTGCGTCAGCCCCCCATCAACCGGCAGAATGAAGATACCGGCACCGATTTTCCCGGATGTTGCACTTGCTCCCAACCTGTATTTCGGGTATGATTACCCGTTTTTGCATAACTGTCAGCAGGAGAGTTCATGAAGATAATCGACGCCATCATCCCGGGAAAACCCTTTGTCTCCTTCGAATTCTTTCCTCCCAAGGAGCAGACGGAGTGGCCCGCCTTCTTTCGCACGGTGGAGCGGTTGACTCCCTCACGGCCGCTCTTCGCCTCGGTCACCTACGGCGCCGGAGGCAGCAGCCACCGGGATACCCTGGATATCGTCTCCCGTCTCAAACAGGAGCACGGACTGGAGGCGATGGCCCATCTGACCTGCATCGGCTCGGAGCCGGGCCAGGTCGAACGGTTTCTCGACGCGCTGGCAAACCAGGGGGTCACCAACGTCCTGGCGCTCCGCGGTGACCTTCCCAAGGAGGTGACGCCGGAGACCTACCCCAGCAGGAACCTGCAGCACGCCTCGGACTTGGTCTCCCTCATCCACGCTTCTCACCCGGAGCTTGGGATCGGCGTGGCCGGCTATCCTGAGTCCCACCCGGAGGCGGTCAGCCCGGCAGCAGATCTGGAGGCGCTTCGTTTCAAGATGGACCAGGGCGCCGACTTTGTAGTGACCCAACTCTTCTTCGACAACGCCCACTACTTCAACTTCGTACGCCGGGCCCGCTCCCTTGGGATAGACAGTCCGTTCATTCCCGGCATCCTGCCCGTGGTGAGTCTCAAGGTAATCAACCGGATCGTCTCCCTCTGCGGCGCCTCCATCCCCCCCGCTTTCATGGCAAAGCTGGAGGAAGCCGATCGCTCCGGCGGCGCTGCGGCGGTGCAACGGGTGGGGATCGCCCATGCCCGGCAGCAGGCGGATGAGCTCCTGGCGTCCGGCGCTCCCGGAGTTCATCTCTACACCCTCAACCGCGCCGACGCGGTGCTGGAGATCGTGGAGGGGCTGCTGGGATCTTGATCCCTCCCGGCCATCTCTCTTTGACGGGCGAGGCGTGCCTCGCCCCTACGTCAACCCCAATCCTTTTGCACTCATAAGGAGCTTCCTTTGTCCCACTCCATTCTGCAGGCACTCACCCAGCGGATCCTCGTCATCGACGGCGCCATGGGAACCCAGCTCCAGGAGCGCCACCTTACCCCCGCCGACTTCGGCGGCCCGGAGTACGAGGGGTGCAACGAGCAGCTGGTACTGACCCGACCGGATGTCATCGCTGATGTCCACCGCGCTTACCTGGAGGCGGGGGCCGACATCATCGAGACCGACACCTTCGGCGCCACCGACATCGTCCTGGCGGAGTACGGACTGGAGGGAAAGGTCTTCGAGATCAACCGCCGCGCCGCAGAGATCGCCCGGGCCGCCTGCGACGCCTGCGCCACTCCGGAGAGACCACGCTGGGTGGCCGGCTCCATGGGGCCGACCACCCGGACCATCTCCGTCACCGGCGGCGTCACCTTCAAGCAGCTGGTGACCGCCTTCCACGGCCAGACCCTGGGCCTTTTGGCCGGCGGGGTGGATCTCCTCCTCCTGGAGACGGCCCAGGACACCCTGAATCTCAAGGCCGCAGCCGAAGGGATCCGCCTCGCCTTCGGGGAGGCAGGCAAGAGCGTCCCGGTGATGATCTCCGGCACCATCGAGGCCACCGGAACCATGCTGGCCGGCCAGGGGGTCGAGGCGCTCTACACCAGCGTATCTCACCTGGAGGGATCACTGGGGCTTATGAGCATCGGCCTCAACTGCGCCACCGGGCCGGAGTTCATGACCGATCACCTGAGGTCGCTCTCCCAACTCGCCTGCTGCCACGTCTCCGTCTACCCCAACGCCGGACTTCCCGACGAAAACGGCACCTATGCCGAGACCCCCGACTCCCTTGCCAAGAAACTGAGCCGCTTCGTGGACGAGGGGTGGATCAACATCATCGGCGGCTGCTGCGGCACCACCCCGGCCCATATCTCGGCAATCGCCCGGATGGTGGCGGGGAAGCCCCCCCGCCGTCCCGTCACTGTTCGCCGCCGGGTGGTCTCCGGAATCGAACCGCTCTTCATCGAAGATGACAACCGTCCGGTGCTCGTGGGGGAGCGAACCAACGTCATCGGCTCCCGGAAGTTCAAGAACCTCATCATCGCCGAAAAGTTCGAGGAGGGGAGTGAGATCGCCCGCGATCAGGTGAAGGGGGGAGCCCAGGTCATCGACGTCTGCGTGGCCAACCCGGACCGTGACGAAACCGACGACATGACGCGGCTCCTGGATTTCCTTCCCCGTAAGGTTCGCGCTCCGATCATGATCGACAGCACCGACGCCGCGGTGATGGAGCTGGCCTTCCAACGTCTCCAGGGAAAGTCTGTGCTCAACTCCATCAACCTGGAGGACGGCGAAGAGCGGTTCGCTCAGGCCGCCGATCTCCTGCGGCGCTACGGCGGCGCCGTGGTGGTGGGGTGCATCGACGAGGATCCGCAGCACGGCATGGCGGTTACCCGGGAGCGGAAGCTGGCGGTGGCCCGGCGCTCCTACGACCTGCTGGTTAACACATACGGCCTGCAGCCCGAGGAGCTGATCTTCGACCCGCTGGTCTTCCCGGTGGGGAGCGGCGATGAAAATTACATCGGCTCGGCCGTGGAGACCATCGAGGGGGTGCGGCTCATCAGCGAGGAGTTTCCCCGCTGCAGCACCATCCTGGGGATCTCCAACGTCTCCTTCGGCCTCCCCCAGGCAGGGCGCGAAGTTCTCAACTCCATCTTCCTCCACCACTGCGTCAAGGCCGGCCTCACCTACGCCATCGTCAACACCGAAAAGCTTGAGCGGTACGCCGGCATCTCCCAGGATGAACACCAACTGGCCGATGACCTCATCTACTGGCGGGGGGCCGACCCCATTGCAGCCTTTGCCGCAGCCTTCCGCGATCGGGCGCCGGTCTCCCACGTCCCGGCCGCCGACCTTCCGCTGGACGAGCGGCTCCCCCGCTACATCATCGAAGGGATCAAGAACGGCCTTACCGCCGACCTGGATGCGGCCCTGGCCCGGGGTGACCGCCCTCTGGAGATCATCAACGGTCCGCTCATGGCCGGTATGGCCGAGGTGGGGCGGCTCTTCAACGACAATCAGCTCATCGTGGCCGAGGTACTCCAGTCCGCCGAGGCGATGAAGGCGGCAGTGGTCTATCTGCAGCCATTCCTGGAAAAGGCGGAAACATCCACCAAAGGGAAGATGCTCCTGGCCACGGTCAAGGGGGATGTCCACGACATCGGCAAGAACCTGGTTGAGATCATCCTCTCCAACAACGGCTTCGAAGTGGTCAACCTGGGGATAAAGGTGCCGCCGGAGGCGCTAATTGCCGCGGCGCTCCGGGAGCGCCCCGACTTCATCGGCCTCTCGGGGCTCCTGGTCAAGAGCGCCCAGCAGATGGCCATCACCGCGGCCGACCTGAAGGCCGCCGGGATAAATGTGCCGCTCATGGTGGGGGGGGCAGCTCTCTCGAAGAAGTTTGCCGACACCCGGATCGCCCCGGCCTACGGCGGCCCGGTGCTCTACGCCAAGGAAGCCATGACCGGACTGGAGCTGGCCAACCGGCTCTCCGACCCGCTCCTTCGTCCGGAACTGCTCCGGCAAGTGGCGGAGCAGCAGGAGGCAGCCATGCAGTTACCTCCCAAGAGTGTGGTAGCAGCAGGCGGGACCGGCCGCTCGGCGATTCGCACCGATGTCCAACTCCCCGCTCCTCCCGACTTTGCACCCCATCTCCTGCGGGAGCTCCCCCTGGCCCACATCCTCCCGCTCCTAAACCGCCAGATGCTCTACACCAAGCACCTGGGGCTCACCGGGGTGGTGGAGCGGCTCCTGGCAGCCGGTGACGAAAAGGCGGTGAAGCTCCACGAGACGGTGGAGGCGATGCTCGCCGAGGTACAGCAACGGCAGCTGATCCGGCCCCACGCCCTCTTCCGCTTCTTCCCGGCGGCAGGGGACGGCGACGCTCTCGTTCTCTTCGATCCCGCCGGTTCAGGCGGCGAGGTCACCCGCTTCACCTTCCCGCGCCAAGGGGGGGGTGAGCGACTCTGCCTGGCCGATTTCGCCAGGCCGCTCTCCACGGGGGAACGGGACAGCATCGCCCTCTTCGTGGTCACCTGCGGCGAAGGGGTCCGGGATGAGGCGGAACGGCTCAAGGAGGCCGGTGAGTACCTGAAGTCCCATCTCCTCCAGGCGCTGGCCCTGGAGCTGGCCGAGGCCACCGCCGAGTTCGTCCACAAGCGGATCAGGGATGCATGGGGGATCACCGACGACCCGTCCCTCACGCTGAAGCAGCTCTTCAACGCCGACTATCACGGGATACGGGTCTCCTTCGGCTACCCCGCCTGCCCCGAGATCAACGACCAAGAGAAACTCTTCTCCCTCTTGAAACCGGAGCAGATCGGCGTGCAGCTCACCGAAGGGTTCATGATGGATCCCGAGGCCAGCGTCTCGGCCCTGGTCTTCCATCACCCGGAGGGGAGGTATTTCGCCGTGTGAGTTTTGTGACTTCAGCAATTACGAGTAGTTATGTTGAGTCTTATGCCGTAATGAATGGGAATAGTCAGCCCATAGTAAGTTTTGATACAAAAATCCCCCGCCCTGGTCACCCGGAGCGGGGACTTTTTTATTCAGCGGAAGGAACTTTGCGCGGCCTACCACCCTTGGCACCGTTGGCGCGGGATGCCGCAGATTTTGCCGGGGTTTTAGCCGCTCCTCCGATAGACCCGAGTGCGGCGGCTGCGGGGTTTTTCCGAACCCGTTGCCCCGATGCGTCCACGCGAAATAGATCGTCAGCACCAGCAGGACGCAAGGTGATGCTGGTCGTGCTGCATTTTACTACCTCGTGCATCCCCAGATAGTAGTGGGTGATACCGTTGATGCACACCCCGTCGTCCTGCACCATCTGCGAGACTGAGAAATCATAGGTGTCGTGGCCGTAGCTACTCATGCATACCAGCGCCACGAATTCCCCCACCGATACCACGGGCAGATCGTGTTCGCAGGTTTCGGAATTCCAACGCGTGTTGTCAAATTTGATGGTCAGGTCGTCCACAGATGGAGAGGGGGTTTTGGTAGTGCAGTAGCGCACCGGTATGCCCCACTCAGTTCCGTCTTCGTTGAGCTGATCGGTAGCGCCAGCAGCGCACCGGCAATCGGTGATGCCGCAGAAGTGCTTGCGGATCTTAGCTGCCTGGCTGGTGCTGATCCTGTAGACATCGCCAGAGCAGCAGATACCCTCTGTAGTTTCCCCGGTGATGATGAGGTCGAGGGGGCGAGAGTGGTGGAAATTGTTGATGGGCTCAGTCGGGCAGTATGTGATTTTCATGGCGGTCTCCTCGTTCGTTTTGCCTTCCTTGTGCTTGAATAGTAACCCAAGCGCTTAGGTTTGTCAACCATATATTTTCGCTCCCCTCAAAATAAAAAACCCCACCTCTCGGGGCAGAGGCAGGGCAATCGTTCAGCAGGTTGTAACAATATTGGCTGTTGCGCTATGGAAGGGTATGGACTATAGTAAAGACACGTTTTAGGGCCGAATCCCTAAGATACTCTC
Organism: uncultured Geobacter sp.; assembly: GCA_903857795.1. GTDB lineage: Bacteria > Desulfobacterota > Desulfuromonadia > Geobacterales > CAIOGM01 > CAIOGM01. The sequence goes on along the minus strand of CAIOGM010000061.1, from coordinate 8,128 downwards.
CTGGTCGGGGAGAACAAAAGTAACGGGGGGCTTGCGTTGGCGCGCATTGCCCCCTTTTTTGTTCCATCCACTCAATCTTGAAGCATCCATGCAGTAGTCAATGAATCCTTGTCAACTCACGGCTTACACGCCTCCGCTCGCTCCACCAATCCTATCAGCACGCTCTCCGAGATCAACCACCCGCTGTTCGGTGCTGGCTGTCCCTGCGCCAGCTTCACCGTTCGATACTGGTCGAGGTATGGCCGCTGGGGGAGTGACGCGCAGGAGGTCATCCAGACACTGAGAAACAGTATCAGCATCACCATTCCGGACAGCCAAGCGTAATCGGGTTCTTGCCTCATCTGCCACCTCCTGTTTCCGCTCCGGAGTGCGGGATACCCACACCTCCATGATGATACTGACGATCCCGGCCAATGATGCCAGCAGTGCGAGGATGGACGCTGTCATGCTGATGGTTGTTCTTTCGTCAGCAAAAACTTCAGGCTCTTGGTGATGGAGTCGAGAATCCCATTCCCTTTAAACCACGGACTTGCCGCCATGAGTTCAGACATAGCCAACAGGATGCCTAGAATGCCCGTCAGGTTGCCCTTGGCCCAGATGAGTAGGGACGCATCAGCGACGACAGGGACAGCGGTGGCGGGCGCGGAGTCAGCCCCAAACGATACAGCAGAGACGAGGAGCATGAGGATGCAGATGATGTAACTGAAGCACGTTTTCATTTCGATTCTCCTTTTGGTGGTTGTGGCCGTTTTCTCAGCCAATAGTGGATGTAGCCGATGACATCAAATAATTTATCTAACAGGGAGTTACCCATAATTTGCCCTCCGCTTCCCGTCGTTTCCGGAGCCCCTCGCTGGTACGCCCCCCGACGTGACACCATTTCATCAACTCCGCCGGTACCGCGCCGTGATCCCCCGCGTTGAGTCGTTTCAGCAACGTCGATTTCTCCAACGATCCAGCCCCCAGGTTGAACGTGAAGCTGACCAGCGCGGAGAACTGGTTATCACTCAGCGGCACCGTAACGGAATGCTCCACCGCTCTCTCCGCTACGATGAGATCAGACATGAGCCGTTGACCGGCGTCGGCTTTGGAGATCACCAGTCCAGGAAACACGCAGTGAGTGCTACCATATCCTATCGTCCAGATACCGGCGGGACATTTGTACGCAGTCAACTCGCATCCCTCGGATACCCGAATCAGCGCTATCCCTGCTGGATTGGTACGCCTCATTTACCTAACCCCACGCCATGGGTAGCCATGAGGACAGCCACCCCCGCCAGCGCCGCCACAACGCCCCAGGTGAGCACATTATTTGCCACGCCCATGATACCGTTACGGCTTTGCTCCAGGATGATCAGCCGCCCCTCGTTGGCGGTGACTTTCATCTGCAGGAGGTGGATTTCTTCCGACTGAGACCGGAGAATTTGGAACTGTTCTTTGTTCACATCAGCGTAGGATTTCAGCACATCTTGAACATTCGCCAACCGTTCAAGCGCTACCTCAATTTTCGGAACATACTGCGCAATATCCCGAACCGCCCCATGCATCGACTCAATTTGATCCATCAGCGCATCCACTTTTGCGCCATGTTCCACACATTTCTCGTCAGCCATTTCATCCCCCTCAGAGTTTTTCTATTAATTCCAGCGCAGTTTTGCAGGCGTTGTAATACGGGTATTCGATGGCGCTGAGTTGCCGGACATTGGCGAGGAACGAGCGTTGTTTCAGCAGCAAATCGGTGTCATCCGGATCGAAAACAAAGAATAATTCCCCGTCGATCCCCAGTATCCGCTGCATCTCCCACGCCCACGTCATCACCTGGTTGGTGGTCAGCGCTTCAAGGGTGACCTGCTGGCTGCGGCGCGGGGTGCGCCTGTCGAACCATGTCGCTCCGCCCAGGGTCTGAATTTGGTCGGTGTTGGCCACCCACACCGATTGTGCTCCCATGCTCATGTTCAGCGCCGGTTGCCACGCGGGAGCGCAGATGAATCGGTTGATCTGCACGTATCCGGATGGGTTGGATGCATCGGAGATCATTACCCGCACATATCGCGCCTGGACGGTACTGGTGAGCGCATACCACCATCCAGAGCGGAGTCCTGACCGTGCCTCTGCAGTCAATTTGCCGTCTGCGTAACTCTCATGGGTAGCAGGGAGAGACCCAGCGGGGTAGTAGCGCGGCCAGACTGATTGTGGGCCAGAGTCGGCCACCCATGAAGCAAACGAGGCGTCAGTGGCTGCGATGACTCGGATAGTCGCCGCCGAACTCATATTGTGGTCGGGGATGGCGAACACCCTGAGTTCCCGCGTTGCGCCCAGGTCAATGTCAAATGTCGTTGACGACGTAAGAGCGTTGGTACTCCGTGCCACCGTCCCAAGCGCCGGATCCTGCAGATTGGTGAGCGGGAGCGTCCACGAGCCTCCGGTGAATGTCGGGGTAATGGTAGATGTCGGCAATACTCGGTCAGGCCATGCAAACAGGCAATTGCTCATATTATCCCCAGAGAGTGAGATCGGCAGTGCCGCGCACTGCGTCAGTTTGGATTCCGGTTACGAGGTAGTTCCGTCCAGCGGAGAGTCCCAGCCGTGGCATGGTGACGGTGCAGACTGCGCCGATGTCGAGCGCGGCAATCTCGGTGGAGTCGAGGCGTGCGGTGATGCGGAGGATTTCGCGGCCCCGTCCGGTCATGTCATACGGATTTTGCAGAGAGTAAATCCACCCGTCATACCCATCGCTGTATCGGGCGTTGATGGAATCAAAAGTCATCTCTGTAGCTGACGGGTGGCGAGTTTTGTATATTGGCAATGGACCAGTGAACACGCTGCTCTCCCACTCTCGCTGATATGATTGCGAGACTGCGGGAGCCACTGTCCCAAAGACATCAGTTGCAGAGTGAACAGCGAAATTGTGATTGCACCGAACCGTCACCCGCCATATCAGCGGAGCTTGTTCGCGGGAGAACGACACGATATCTGAATAACTGATGGATGCCGACGCCCCAGCATCAGCGTCATCGTAATAGGAGCCGACCACCACCGAACCATCCACGCGGAATCCCCACCAGCACGCGATAGGGTTTACGATGTCGTCCATCAGTTGCGCGATGGTTTTCCCCTGAGTGATTACCGTACCTGCGTATCCGGTCAGCGACGTTCTGCGCGTCTGGAATCCTGCTGTTTCATAACTCATGCTGTGGTCAACGTCGGAACCGGCGATGTTTCGCACAACGTCCCGAATGCACAACTCTACGTCTCGTCCCGGTGACAGCTTGCAGCTTATTTTCCCCGTGTGACCGCTCTTCAGCAGGAACATCCCCTCAGTGGGACAGATTTTGTAATCACCCGACCAAGCGGGGTTGGTAGCCTCTGCCAGCATGGCCGCCGAATTGGCGTAAAACTCCGTTGACGCAGTGAGTGCATTCCCGCCCTCTGCCACTGATACGGCTTTGGTGTCGGAGTTTGACACAACAGGAGAGTAGACCACTGATGGCACATTGTACTGGTAGATGTTTTTACCAGTAGTGGAATTTACCAATATGGGAGTCATGGGACCACACGCCCCTAGGACAACCGGCTTGATGGTATCGGTCAGCGAAGTATCCCCTTCAACTCCTCCCGTCCCCGCATACGTTGCGGTGGCAACCGGCTGCTCCCAATTGGCGCGGGGCGATTTGAGCTTGACGGCCATTTCCCGTAGGCTCACCGTCACCCCATCGACCACCGCGACGAGCTGAACCGGATACCCCGACGGGAATGCGCCGCCTTGCTCCCCAGCCCGGATGGTGATTGGCCTGCCGCTGAAATCGTAGGCCGTCAGATAGTCAAGCACTCCGTCAGCGTTGGCAAGGGTGAGCTCTCCATATGAGAGCCTGGTGGATGATGAGCCGGAGCCAGGGATGGGTATCTCTCGCTTCACCAGTGCCGGTTGCACAATGCGGGGAACGTATGCAGTGTTCGGCGGCGTGTCGGCGGGGGAGGTGATGAATCCGGTACCAGAGCAATAACGTAGCGTCCGGTTCCCCGCGTAAACTTTGAACTGGCTGCCGTACCATTCCGTTGCCGATGCCGCCGTGGACCGTACGATGATGCGGCACGTTGCCGCCGATGCGCCTGAGTTGACGTTCTCAATTTTGATGGTCTGCAACGAGCCGGACAGCGTGACCGTCTGGGATTTCACAGCAGTGACGCCGAGCCCTGCCGTGTAGAATTTCAGGGTAACGTCCACCTGACCGGAGCCTCGGAGCGTCACCTCCCCAGAGCACACGGTGGACGCCGCCACGGGTACCATGGCCGTATATGCCCCCGTTCCGATAGTCGCTATAGCGGTGGTATGGAGTGATCCCGCTGATAGCGCTATAGACGCCCCTGTGATCACGACAGGGGCGAACGATGAAGCCATGAATACGGCGATGCCAGACAGAACAGACAGCGCCGCCATAGCTGCCAGCTTGACCTCTTCGAAATGGCTGGAGAGAAACTTCAGCGCCGCAGTAATCCCGGTCACTCCTTCCAGCAGCGGCCCCTGCATCGAGGAGCCCACCTGCACCATCAGGTCCGACCAATAGCGCTTCATGGAGTTCAGCTGTTTGCCGGCTGTCCCCATCGCCGCCTCGTACGAACCGGCGATCCCCACCCCAGCACGAATCACCTCATTCATCCGGATGGTGGACTTCTCCGTTTCGGTCAGATCCTTGGTGGTCTTGCCGGCCGCCGCCGCCGCTTTCACATAGGCTGACTCGAAGTTCGTCATCAGCCCCAGGTGGTGCAGCATGATGCTCTGACCCGTCGCCAAGCCGGTGATCATCCGGTTGAACGCCTCAGAGGAGTTGATGTTACCCACCACGGCAGCATCCTGAGCGATCCGGGCCAGCTTCCCCGAGTTGGCAAAGTCGATCTGAGCCTGTCCCATGAGCGCCAGACCCTGACGAGCCTCAATGGCGGAGATCCCGGTCTTCTGTAGTGCCTGCTGGAACCCCGCCATCTCCGACTGAGTCTTGCCGGCGTTCTTGCCGATTACCGTCATGACCACGCCCAGGGTCTCGTACCGGGCCGACAGCAGCATGGCATCCTTCGCTAGTTCCGCCAGTTTCAGCAGCGCCAGTGCCGAGGCGGCTTTCATCATCAGTGATTGCAGGTTCTGCAGGGAATAACCCAGCTTGTCGAAGACGGCGGAGAGCCCCCCGGCGCCCTTCTCCGCCTCTTCTCCTGATTTCGATAGCTGCTTCAATCTGTCGGAAGCAACGACAACCCCGTCGGAGCGGACTTCTAAGCCAAGCTGAAAGATGTCAACCATGTCCTCTCCTTACTTCTTCGGGGCGTCGCGTTTGCTCTCTTCGGCGATGTGGGCCATGAACGCGCCGTCAATGCCGAACAGCGCTTCCAGCTCCCACACCAGCGGCCTGATCCCCCGTAGGCGGCCCCAGGCGTCTATCTCCTGGTGCGTTATCGGGTTTACCGTCATGCCGCATTGCCTGGTTGCACTCACCTGGTGATACCAGCGCCAGACGTGCGCCGCACATTCGGGGAGCTCCGGCAGCCCCACCAATTCTGGCGGGGTGATGCCGGCTACCCGTTCCACCTGTTCGTACTGATCCCGGAGGGATGTTGACGCTCCCTTGGGGATGCGGTTCAGTTCAAACTGACTCTCTGCATACGCGGTTACTTCGTCGCAGAGCCCTTGATAAAATTTGCCCGCTCCATGACCCCCTGGGTGACCTGTTCCTGCACCCACGGGAAGCGGTTGAAGATCTCTTCAACATCGGTGAGGTCTTCACCCTTGTAGGCCAGCCCGTCGATGGACTTGGTGCAGGCGACCAGTTTCGTTTTGTCCAGCCGCTCACGATCTTCGGGAGGCATGAACTTTCCCCGGTTGCGTCTGGAGTATTCGGTGTAACGAGCTTCGGCTTTGCGGGACTCTGCGCGGAAGATGTCGCTGTCCTGTCCGTAGACGGTGGCGGTGGCGCCCAGCTCATCCCCGGTTGCGGGATGGACGAGAGGGATGGTTGCGGTCTGATCCTGGTCGAGGTCGGCGAGGTCGAAACTCTTGCTCATGGTGATGCTCCTTATAGTTCGTCAGTGATAAAAATCGGCGGTAAGGGGGCCGGGCCAATCCCGAGCCCCCCAGCCGAAGGGTGGCGGCTGCCGCCAACTGGTTACGGGGTGCGGGTGATCATCAGGGTGGAGAGGTTGGTGGCATCATAGGTGGCGCTGAAGGCCAGCGATTCAGTACGTGCCATTTCGGCATCATCCCGGCTGTTACTGGTATATTTCACAGTGCCAAGAGCAAGCTGATAGGCCTTGGTTGCAGCCACGGACCCCATGGTGAGGATCAGACTGGACCCGGTGCCGTTGATGAACTTCTTCCGGAGTGCCTGATCGATGTAATAGACGGTGATGTTGCCCGTGACCTTGATGGTTCCGACAGACACCGACTGCGCAGAGTCGCTGCCGCAGGCAAAGTTGGGCGTCACGGTCTGGTCGACTTTGACGTCCCAACCGGTTACGTGGGCGATGACGTTGCCGCCTTCGGTGATCGCCCCAGTGAAGCTGTCGAACGGTGCGATGGTAGTGGCTGCCACCAGTGAGGAGTTCACCGTGTCCTGGTTGACGGTGATCCCTGCGGTGGTGGTTTTAGTCACTGAGCCCGTCATGGTCGTGAAGGTCATCACCGTGTCAGTCAGGGTGGTGACGGTCCACACGGCGTCATTGTTCCCCGCATCGGTGTTGCCCTTCATGCTGACTTTCAGTACCGGTACCCCGGCAGTTACCAGAGGGAACCCGTCGATGGTATTAAACCCTGCAGAAGCCCTGGTGATGGTTTTGGCCGTAGCATCAACAGCGATGTTGACGCCAGTGGTCTGTCCAGTGGGAAAACCGCGGTGATCTGGTAGATACCCCGCTCCCAGTTGCGGCCGGTGGCGCCTATCTCAGCCTGCGCGCCTTCCGCCCACATCAGCGCCGGCTCCAGATAGGGAGTGCCGACCACGGGGACATATTTCACGTTCTCCCAGGCAACAGCGGGGAGCCCCGGCATAGTGCTGAGTCGCTGCTCCAGCGCGGCGCGGATGTCGGTGTAGATGGTGGCGCTCATTACGTCGTGCTCCCTGCGCTCTGCGCCCACGCCTGCATCTCTGTCATGGTGAGGCGCACCATCCCTTGGGGCGCCTGTTTGCTGATCCCATACTCAAGCTTCCCGATGTACGGCAGATTGTTCACCATGAACAGCGACCCTTGGCACTGCCAGGAGAGGACCCCAGCTTCGGACTTGGATAACGTGGCGGTGCCGGATTTATCCCCGTCAGAGATCTGCACCGTGACCGGAGCCCCTGCCGATACCTGCCAATTCCCTCTGGCCATGCCGGTATCAACTGGTGTGCGGAGGATGATCCGCTTGAACGCCTCCAGGGTGATCTTCCGGATGACAGTCTTCATGTCCAGGTCCGCCTTCTGGCAGAACCGGGTGAGGTCTATGGCGAAGCTCCCGGCCATCAGCGCCGCCCCTGTACGGTGTAGAGGATCGGGTATCCCTGCGGCGCCACGGCGGTGGTGTTGATAACTCGCCAGGCGATACCGGCGAATGTCATGATGTCGTTAACCTGCGGCGCCTTCGACACTCCCGGAACCAGAAACTTCGCATCTCCCCGCTGAACAACTGAGCCGTCTATCTCCCGGTTACTGTAATCCATCTGAAGCGCCTGCACGGCCCACACACTGCCGACACCCGCAGTCATGGTACCGGTCGCAGGATCATAACTCTGATCACCGGTGCGGGTGACTACCGCCGGCCGCCCTGATTCGGTGAGCATATTGAGCACCGAGGTCTGCATGGCAACGTCGGGAGCGGTGTTGTCTTGGGCTGCGTAGATGATGCTGGTGAGGGGCACGGAACCAAGGAACACGCTATGACTCCGTAATACTGACGAGTTGGCTTGCCGCGTTATAGTGGTAGGTCCACGTTACCCCGCTATGCCACGACACCTGTGATATGTCGGCCCCGTTGTAGGTGATGCCGACAGGGTAATCGCCACTGAGCGGTGACACCCACGATCCGGAGCCATGGTCAACGGAGAGCTGCGCCGCTATTCCGGCCACGATGGCGTCAACGAATGCCTGTGGGTAATCTATGGTC
>CAIOGM010000060.1 GCA_903857795.1 uncultured Geobacter sp. | reverse complement strand
GGGGGCAAGGTGGAGAAGATGATCCACGATTCCATGAAAGCCCTGGTGGAGCGCAATACGGAGCTGGCCGGCGCCACCATCGAGTATGACCATGAGATCAATCGGCTGGAGGTGGAGATCGACGAGCTCTGCCTCGAAGCCCTGGTGCAGCGTCAGCCTGCGGCCCGCGACCTCCGCTTCATCACCTTGGCCATGAAGATCAACACCGATCTGGAACGGATCGGCGACAAGTGCCGCAACATCGCCAAGCGGGCGCGGGAGTTGAATGAACTACCGCCCCTCCAACCGTACATCGACCTGCCGCGAATGGCGGGACTCGCGGCCTCCATGGTTAACGATGCTCTCTCTGCCTTTGTCCGTTGGGACGACCAGTTGGCTTACACGGTCTGTCATCGTGACGATGAGGTGAACCTCCTTAACGAGCAGATCCAGAGGGTACTGTTGACCTACATGTTCGAGGACCCCGGCGCCATTACCCGGGCCATCAAGATCAACGCCATTGCCAGGCATCTGGAGCGGATCGCCGACCACGCCACCAACGTGGCCGAGATGGTCATCTTCATGGTCAAGGGCAAGGATGTCAGGCACAGGGAAATTGACTCGAAGTAGGTTGGAGCAGACAGCATGACCAGACCACGAAACACACCAGTCTTGGCGCCACCGCCGGCAATGCCGGAACCAGAGGCTCCCGGCTCTCAGCAAGATGCAACAGAACCACCGACCGCTACCGGGATCATTCCGGACCCTGACATGCTGATCTTCGACCTGGATTCCCCCTCCCTCTACCTCAACCGGGAGTTGACCTGGCTGGACTTCAACCGCCGGGTTCTTCACGAGGCTGAGGACCCCCGCACCCCTCTCCTGGAGCGGGTCAAATTTGTCGCCATTGTCAGCGCCAACCTGGACGAATTCTTCATGAAGCGGATCGGCGGCCTCAAGCAGCAGGATGCCGCCGGCTTCCGGAACCTCACCGTGGATGGGCGAACCCCCCGCCAGCAGATCGTTGAGTGCAACGCCCTGGTCAGGGACCTGGAAGCCGGCAAGGAACGGCTGCTGCCGGACCTGCTGAAGCTGCTGGTTGCCGCGGGAATCACCCTAACCGGCGTTGACGACCTGTCGACCACGGAGAATGATGCCCTGCGCGAGTATTACCGGCGCAACATCTTTCCCCTGCTCACCCCCCAGTCCGTGGACCCGGCCCACCCCTTCCCCTTTATCTCCAACCTGTCGCTAAACCTCCTGGTCACAGTACAGCATCCCCAGAGCGCCGACGGCTCCCTGGCCCGGGTCAAGATCCCGACCGGCGCCGGCATCCCTCGCTTCATCAAAGTGGGCAACCGGGATTGTTTTGTCCGGCTTGAAGAGATCATCTGTCGCAACCTCGACCTCCTCTTCCCGAATATGGAGGTCATCTCGTGCGAACTGTTCCGGGTGACTCGCAACGCCAACACTGAACGAGAGGAAGAGCAGGCCGACGATCTGCTGGCCATGATTGAATCGGAATTACGGGATCGAAAGTTCGCACCGGTCGTGAGGATCGAGGTGAAACAGGCCATGGACCCGGTGCGCCGGGGCCGGCTCGCCGCGGAACTGGAGCTTGATGAAACCACCGACGTTTTCGAGGTTCCCGGCATGATAGCCATGCGCGACCTCTTCGAGATCGCCCGGCTCGACTATCCGCAGCTCAAGGACCCGTCCCACCACCCGGTGGATCACCCGCTCCTCCAGACGCCGCGCAACATTTTCCACATCATCCGGGATGCCGGTGCGCTGCTCCTCCAGCATCCCTATGAGTCGTTTACGACCTCCGTGGAACGCTTCCTCCAGGAGGCCGGCGCCGACCCCAAGGTCCGGGCCATCAAGATGACCCTCTACCGGACCGCCAGGGAAAGCCGGATCATGGACCTCCTCATCGAGGCCGCCGACAACGGCAAGCAGGTGGCGGTGGTGGTGGAGTTGAAGGCCCGCTTTGATGAGGCGACCAACATCCGGCTGGCGGAACGGCTGGAGGCTGCCGGGATTCACGTCACCTACGGTGTGGTGGGGCTCAAGACTCACTGCAAGGTAATTATGGTAGTGCGGCAGGACTTCAACGGGCTGCGGCGCTACCTGCACCTCGGTACCGGCAACTACCATCCCGATACGGCCCGCATCTACAGCGATCTGGGTCTCTTCACCTGCGACGATACATTGGGAGAAGGTGCCACCGAACAGGAGGCGGGGCTGATCCGGTTCAAGATGAACGCCCTGGAAGATGCCGACATAGTCCGGGCGCTCTATCGCGCCTCCCAGGCCGGGGTTCAGGTAGAGCTGATAGTCAGGGATACCTGCCGGCTCCGGCCGGGGGTCGCCGGACTCTCCGACCATATCCGTGTGATCAGCATTGTCGGCCGGTTCCTGGAGCATGCCCGGATTTATTACTTCCGCAACGGCGGCGCCGAGGAGTATTTCATCGGCTCCGCCGACGCCATGCAGCGCAATCTGGAGAGCCAGGTGGAGGTGCTCGTCCCGGTGGAGGGCCCGGCCCTGCAACGGGAACTCCGGCGCATCTTCGATACGCAGCTTGCCGACCGGCGAAACGCCTGGGAACTGCGGCCCGACGGCAGTTCGGTACAGTTGGCGCCGGACGTCTCAGGAAACGGCCTGGGCTCTCACGAACAGCTCATTGCCTTGGCCAAAGAACGGAACCGGGAGGCCACGCGCCTCAAGAGACGCACCACCCAGGGATTCACTCGCCGCAACAACTGGTAGAGAACGGCACCTACCTGTGTCGCCCAAATCACGGGGATGTGCGCTGCTTCGCACAGCCAGAGAATCTCATCCTGAACTTCGGCAAGTCTTTCATACCCGCATTCTACCGCCAAATCCCCCCGGGCGATCATGACCCCAACGGCATTGCTGCGCATGGCCGCAAGAAGCAGGTCCGGCATCATTTCAAACCCACGCCGGGTTTCGATCTTGAGGACAATGCCTATCTGGGGCGCCCCAAGCGCTGAAACCATTTCCTGAATCCGGTGGATGTCCGCCACCTCCTGAACGAACGACATGCCCACCATATGGGCGTGTTTTACGATAAACTGCAGATCCTGTTGATCTTTTTCGGTAATGCAGGACAACTTCAGTTGACTGTCAGGCAGATTGATCCCTTTCTCTCCCCGCAGTTTTTCCCCACCCGGTCTATCTCTACCTTGAGCCAGTCAAAGGTCGCCCCGCGTACTATGCCGGCAATTTTACCATCATCAAACCAGATTCTGTCTCCCGCTCGCACATCGCTAAACACTTCCGGGAGGGTACAACCAATGGC
>CAIOGM010000059.1 GCA_903857795.1 uncultured Geobacter sp. | reverse complement strand
GACCTTGGCGTAATACTCCAGAGGCGATTTGAGGATATCCTCCAGCATCCCGGCGGTCAGCTCCGCTTCGGGGGTGCCGATACTCCGCAACGATTTCATGGTCGTTTCCAGGGATTCCCGACGAATCCGCTGCCGGATGGTGTCGATGTTCATGATCGGCAGGTTGCCGTGCTTCCGGGCCAGGATGATATAGGCCGAGATGACGGCAGTGGTGATCTCCTTGGCGATATTGCGGTAGAACGGCTCCCGGCCGCCGAGGATCCCCGAGACGATATGCCCCACCTCTAAAAAGATCTGCTGGTCCCCCTTGGGATCGAAATAGACCACCGAATACCCTTTGCGGATATCCTGCTCGATCAGGTTCTCGCAGAGCCGGGTCTTGCCGACTCCGGTGGTGCCGAAGACGAAGGTGTGCCGCTTTCGATACGAATCGGGTATGGCGATCGGGACGATCCTCGTGCGGCGCCCCAGGTTGACCCCGGTCCCCAGACTGGTCAGCGGTTCCTTCGTTCTATGAGATGCGCCGCGAAACATGCAGATGTTCCCCCTGTTCCTTGCCGACAGAATTAATCGCATCCTTGGAAATGGTGACCGGCGTCACAAGATCGCTGTACCCTCCGGGAATCCGCTTCCGGCAGTGGATGCCCGAGACGCGGCTGCGCTCCTGCAGTAACAGCCGGGGCAACTCCTTCGAGGTCCGACTGAGCAGAATCCGTACCCGGCAGGATCTCCTGTTGACCATGACCGGCAGGACGCTGGTGATATAGAACTCCCGGACAGTGCCGATGGTGTAGCGCCCCCGTTCATGGCGCGGTTGACAGCGAACGGGACAGAGGCCGGCCAGGATCAGTCGCCGGCAGGAATCGGTACTCTCCAGGGAGACGAACAACGTGCCGTCAGCGGCAAGGCGGAAGATTTCGCCGGGGGCGACCGTCCCGCGCAACGCCTTTAGCCGGTGCGCTTCGATGAGAGTGCGACGTTTCTGCAGTTCCAGTTCAATCTGGTGCAAGAAGAGTCTCCGCAGCTTCCGGTTGACGGCTTCCAGGGAGATCACGATTGGTTCCCCGGTTTCCGGAAAAGCCGTGATCCGCAGCCGGTCATCGATGGTGATACTCACGCTCATGCGAAGGAGTCCGGTCAGAACCCGGGCAAGGGCAACCTCGACGGCCTCCATGGTTTGGTTATCGGTAAGGCCGGTCCCGGCCGGAAGGTCAACGGGGAGCATACCCGAAAGCCTCTTCCCAGGGGGTGGTCATCCGGGTGAGAGCGGCAACCTGGACATCGCTCACCTCGCCTTGATGACGGAATCGCTCCCGGTCGACGATCCGGGCGATGCGGGCGGCGTACCGGTCCCGTCGGGACGGAGTGCGGGAGTTGTAGCAGCCGACCGCAGACCAGGTGTTGCCGTACTCCCGGACGCAGTGAGCAAGAACCCAGGCACCGACCATGACGTTGGTGCAGGGATCGGCCAGTGACTCCCAGGGAATGCCCATCCGGCGCAGCGTCGGCTCCCAGGAGGAATTGATCTGCATGAGCCCGAAGTCATAGCTGCCGTTGGTGTTCTGATTCACCGCGACCGGGTTGAAGTTGCTTTCGCCCTGAGCGATCGCCTGGAGGAGGCGGGGTGAGACTCCGTATCTGCTGCCGGCTTCCGCGTAGCAGAAGGCAGAGACCGATTTCGTAAAGATCGAGGATAACGCCAGCAGCAGTGACAGGATAACGAAACGCATGAGCCCCTCCATACCTATAATCTCCGGGGGTCGCAGGTGGAAAGACCGATAAACAGGGGGTAAAGTGGAATTTATTCAATAAAATCCGGAATAAATTTTTTTTCTGAGCCGCTAACTTTCGGCAAAATGCTATTCGCGCTGAGGGGATCGCTGCTCCCAGGCCAATGATTTGGCCATGGCCGTGATGGCGACGGCCGGCCAGCGAAACTCGGGGGGGAGGTTCTTTGCGACTGCGGCGCGAAACCGTTCCTGGTCGACCGCAGACAGGTTGGTCCACCACGCATCTTTCTCGCGGGCCTCGTGTTCGACGGCAGCCTGCTCGTCCTGCTCCTTCCTGAGCCGGGCCGCTCTCTGCTCTTCCTCGGCCTGTTTCCGGGCCGTGCGTTCTTCGGGCGGTTCGTACCAGGGCGTCGCACAGAGCGTGGAGGTAGCCGGCCGGATTGCGGATCTCCTGCCGATCCCGGCGCCACGTCTCGGCGGCAATATCGGCGACCTGCCGCAACAGTTCCGGACTGTGCCGCTTCGCCAGCAGCTGCAATTCGTCTTCAGAGATTTTCGACAGAGGAGTTCCAAACAACAACAACCCGATTTGAGGATAGTCCGCCATCGCAGCGGAGGCGTCCATTCCGGCGGAGCAGACCGAATGCCTCCAGTTCGTTCACGGCCCGAATGGCCTGGCGTCGCTCAACCCCAACCTCCCCGGCAAGGGTGTTGTAACTCGGGTATGCCTGTTCGTGCTCCCCGCCATATTGGCAGAGTCGAGCAAATACCAGCTTCGCTGTCGAGGACAGTTCCCGGCACTTCAGTACCGCATTCGGGATGAAACTCCCCTTGAAAATGCGCCAAGGGGTATAGATCTCGCCTGGGGTGTGCATGTGTCAGCCTTTCTTGTTCTGTTACTTCGCGGATTC
>CAIOGM010000058.1 GCA_903857795.1 uncultured Geobacter sp. | reverse complement strand
CATGGTATCTTTATTGATGCTAACAACCTTAATGCTATCAATCTGCGGCTTTAATCGTTCCTCCCCCTTCAAGGGGGAGGTCAGGAGGGGGATGGGGTTGTCGAGCGACTGTTTTTACCCCATCCCCACCCCGCCCTCCCCTTGAAAGGGAGGGAGATTCCTAAGCTTTCGCACTTCTTCGTGAAACTTCGTGTACTTCGTGGAAAAAAATTTTTGACGAAGACGCTATAGCCCTTTCGGATTGTTCATGAAACTTCCTCTCTCCGGGGGAGCCTGACGGTGAAGGTGCTGCCGCTGCCGACGGCGCTCTCCACCCGGAGTTGTCCCTGATGTTTGGTGATGATGTCATGGCAGACACTCAAGCCGAGCCCGGTCCCTTGCCCCACATCCTTGGTTGTGAAAAACGGCTCGAAGATCCGCTCCTTGAGCTCCTCGGGAATGCCATGGCCGTTGTCCGCCACCGCGGCATAGACGAAACCGTCATCATGCCAGCTCTTCAGGGTGATCCGCCCCGGAGGGGTGAGCGCCTGACCGGCGTTTCTAAGCAGATTCAAAAAGACCTGATTGAGTTCACCGGGGTTGCAGAGGATCTGCGGGAGCGGCTGATACTCCCTCTGGATGGTCGCCACGTCTTTTAGTTCATGGGTCAGGATGGTGAGCGCGCTCTCCAGGCAGTCAGAGAGATCTGCTGTTTCGTAACTCGGGGTATCCACCCGGGAAAAGCTTTTCAGATCAAGCACGATTCGTGACACCCGTTCGACGCCGGTGAGGGATTCGGCGATGAGCTCGGGAACATCTCCCAGGATAAAGGAAATGTCCAGCCGCTGCTCCACCCGGTCAAGTTCCCGGAGCTGCTCTTGCGCGGCCGTGACGGTCAGGAGTTCCCGCTGCGCCGTCAGGAAGCTGTGCAACTGCTCGAAGTAATTGGTGAACACACGGATATTGCTGGAAACGAAGGCCAATGGGGTATTGATCTCATGGGCCACACCGGCCGCCAACTGGCCGATGGAAGCCAACTTCTCCTGGCGCATGAGCAGCAGGTCTTTGGCCCGGTTTTTGTCGATCTCCTCCTCCACCAGCTCTTCCAGATGGATATTGAGCGTCTCCAGTTTGTACTGCTGCATCTGGATAAGCTCTTCTGACTGCTTCCGCTCGGTGATATCCCGGGCCGTGCCGGTTGTCCCGACCACCGAACCGTCAGCGGCGATGATGGGGACCTTGAAGGCCTCGAACCAGGCGGCGCCGGGGGCGTCAGCCTGCTGTTCCTCGACCTGCCGGTTGATCCCCGACGCCATGATCTCCTCATCAATGGCATGGTAGTAGCTGGCAAGATCATGGGGCCAGAGATCGAAGACGGTGCGGCCGAGGATCTCCTCCCTGGGACGACCCACGGCGTCGGCATACTGCTGATTGACCATCAGCAGCTTCCCCTCCCGGTCCTTGAGCCAGGCTTGCATGGGGAGGTTGTCGAGAATGGTTTGCATATGATTGCGGGAGAGCTCCAGCGCCTGTTCCAGCTCTCGGCGGGCGGTGACATCCCGGCCTACGCTGATGATCCCGAGGGGAAGGCCGGCAGCGTCATGAAAGGGGGCCCTGATGGTCTCCAGGAGCAGCGCCCCACCGTTGCGCAGGGTGATGACTTCATCAGTCGATAAGGGGTGTGCTGCGGCTAAAGAGTTCAGCTCTTCTCTCCGGAAACCGGCTGCCAACTCCTCATGGGGGATCAGGTCGGCATCGCCATGGCCGATGATCTCATCCTTGGGACGTCCGACGAACCGTGTGGCGAAGGCCTCATTGCATCCCAGATAACGCCCCTCCAGGTCCTTGAAGTAGATCAGATCGGGAATGGTATCCAGGAGGGAGTGCAGGAACCGCTGTTCCTCCTCCAGGCGGCGGCGGGTCTGCTTCAGTTCGGTGATATCCTGGGTCGCGCCATGGTGCAGGAGCTGGGCATTGTCTGTCTGATAAAAGAGCGCCAGGTGGCGCAGTTCACCATCCCGGCGCAGGATACGGTATTCCAGATTCTGGGGAAAGTTTCCATGAGTCCGGCTCTCCCGGGAAAAGGCGGCGGCGACCTGGGGGGCGTCTTCGGGGTGGACGAATCTCCGGAGATACTCTGTCAAGGTGAGCGACTCCCCCCCCTCCTGCCCGGCGGTGGTGGCGTACTGGGCGTAGCAGCGGTCGTTGAAGGTGAACGCTCCGGTTACCTGATCAAACTCCCAATAGGCCAGCCGCGCCAGATCCATGGCAATCCCCAGATGTAGCTGGTGCAGTTCCTGATGAGCCGCCATCTCCTGCCGGGTGGTAACGTCGTGAATGATGGCAAAGAGTACTCTCATGCCGGTTTCGTCCCGGGAGTCAATCAGAGAGGAGTGGACCTCCACCGCCCGGAACGACCCGTCAGCAAGGCGATGAAGCTGAAGTTCGGTCTGATGCGTCCCGCCGTCCGGCGGCTGATAGGTGTGCCGGCTGAGGTCGCCATACTTCATGGCCCGGATGCTGCTCCGGGAGTGGCCGTAAAACCGCTCGGCAGCCTCGTTGGCGTCGATGATGGCGTCGCTCTCCGGTTCAATCAGGAGGATGATGGAGCCGATTCTCTCGAAAAAGGTCTGGAACTGGTTCTGGCTTGCCCGCAGCGCCTCCCCGGCGCGCCGGCGCTCTTCGATCTCCACGAGGAGCCTGGCGTTGCTTGTGGCCAGTTCGACGGTCCGCTCGACCACAAGACTCTCCACCTCTTCCCGGGAGCGCTGCTGCTGCCGCAGATAGAGGCAGCTCAGACGGGTGATAAACAGTCCCAAGGGGAGACTCAGCAGAAACGCCAGGGATACCGTCTCCGCGTGATACCCTCTGGTCCCCTCGCAGCTGATCCGCCACTGTCGCCCGGCAAAGCGGAAGTCCCGGGTATAGGAGAGCTGGGGAAAGAGGAGGTCATCCAGCCCGGGGAGCTGACCGGCGACCTCCCGGGAGACCGTGTGTCGGTGCAGAAGCTCCATGCCGGGGAGAGTTGAGAGGTCGACAAGAGTGGTGTTGATCGCCATTGAGGTGGTGGGACGAAGCGCCGCCTCCAGCATATCGCCTGCCCTGAAGAGCCCCAGGGCGAAGCCGCGAACTCTGTCCCCCGCATCGAGAACCGGAGCATAGACGATAAAATAGTTCTGACTCCCCCGTTCCTGGAGAAGCCTGAGAGGCCCCGTCGCTGTGGTCTGCCCCGTCTTCTCCGCCGTGTGGAGCGCCGCCGCCCGATCCGGGTCCGACCCCTGGTCGTAGCCGATTCCCCCCCCGTTCCCCACCAACGGCTCCAGAAGAGAGACCGGGTAATAGAGCCGACGCTCGGTGGCGGCAACCAGAGAGCCGTCGGGGGCGCACTGGGTGATGCGGAATCCACCCCGGTCGCCGGTATGTTCCATCCTCTGCCGTTGGGAGGCGGTGACCACCGGCGCCCAGGCCAGGGCCATGATCCCCGGTTGCAGCAGAATCGGCTGCACGAACTCCCTGAAGCTCTTTTGATCGACCTCTCCCGTTCCCCTGAAGAAACGGCGGAGGCCATCCAACTCCAGCAACCGGTCCTGCAGCGCATCGATCACACCTCCGGCCCGTTCCGAGGCGTCGGTGACGAACCGCTTGTGATAATCCCGCCATGCGCTGTAATACCCGAGGAAAAAGATGAGCAGCGTTACGATGACGCCGACACGGGCGATGAGACGAGGCGTCACCGCACGCTCTACATTAGATAAGTTCATTCGTTGTATCCTTGGGCTGACCTTCCAACGATTACTTTCAAAATACATACCGATTTTCGGTCAATTACGATAAATCGTAACATACTGTAATCTTTAGCTATAAACAGGTTGTCCGGAGTTAATGTATGGATGATAAACAATATAATTGTTTATGCAGATGTAAACCGTGTTCTTTGGCGTAGTTCAGCCAAGGTGATGTAAGCGACTCATGTACTCAAAAATACACCTATACCATTATCGACGCCCTCGGGCATATCGAATTCCTCAAGAACATGGTCACCAGAGATCCTGTAGGGTAGGTTCCCGAATTACCGGAGCAGCTTCAGACCAAGTTTGCGGTAGTCAAAGGTGCCGTCTTGGTATATAGAGGTATTCACTCGACAGAGCAGAAAGAGGGGACGGGTATGAGAAGAAAAATTATTGAGAGAGTATCCGGGATCTTCTGTTTCGCCGTTATGCTGTTGACCGGGTGCGGTTCCGGAACATCAACTCCAACTCCGGTCGGCACCGTGGTAAGCCTGGTTCAATTCAAGGGGTATTTTGTCGGGAAATCTGCGGCAGGTTCACAGATCCTGTTTCCCCTCACCGGCTCTGATACATCCGGCAATACCTGGGTCGGTTCGCACAAAATAATATCGGATGGGACAACAGTTTTCGAAAATATCCCTGTAACAAAGAGCAGGATCGTCGTCACATTGGCAAATGTATTAAACCAGACTCCATCGACCACTCTGTCACGCTATTTTACAACAGATGAAAGTTTATATAAAGAGGTGTACTCCTCAGGGGTTACCGGAACACCACTATCACAAAAAACAGTACCAGATATCATTCATGTCGGAGAGTTCGGAAATCTTTGGGTAGTCTATAAGAGTGACGGCACAAGCGAGAGTGCCACATGGAAGCTTGAGCCTGATATTAATGGTAACTCCAAATTAACATATTCGTTTGTCTACAAGGATCTGGCTAATGTCGAAGTCGGAACCGAGAGTGATACGTTTTATCTGGACAGCGCAGGGAATCCATACAAGGAGTCTGTGACGTTGACAACGGGTGGCGTAACGATAACCGTGTCCGGAAACCGGACCTGACAGGTCACCGCCGACCACATTTAACATGCGAGAACGTTGTGCCAAAAAATTAAAACGGTATCTCCGGTCGGTGACGTAATTGGCAGTATCTCTTCTGAGACCTGAAATCTGAGGCAAAGAAGTTCCCGTAAGAGTTCAGGGAGTTTCGTTGCCTTTTGTTCGTCCTGCCCATGGGAAACACCACGGCAGATCACCTCCGCCAAGTTATCTATTTTATCCATAGTTATTACATCTTTACTTCTTGACTTCTACGCTAGGAAATGGTAGGGTGTGCCGACATCAAAATGCAGACGGAGCTACCATGGCGGAAAAAAACAAATTATCAATCATCTGTATGAGCGGCGATTTTGACAAGGCGATCGCCGTCTTCACCCTGGCCTCGGGGGCGGCGGCAGTCAATTACGAGGTGAACCTCTTCTTTACCTTCTGGGGGCTGAACGCCATCAAGAAGAGCACCGGCCGCCGCTTCATCGGCAGGGGGCTCCTGGCCAGAATCTTCAATTTCCTGTTGGGTGGGCGCAACAACCTCCCCTTGAGCCGCCTCAACTTCGGCGGCGCCAGCCCCGGCCTCATGACAGGGCTCATGAAGAGCCGCAACGTAGCCACCCTCCCCGAACTGTTCCAGGCGTCCCTGGCACTGGGGGTCAACTTTTATGTCTGTGAAATGGCCATGCACGTCCTGGGATTGACTCGGGATGATTTCATCCCGGAAGTCAAGGATGTCCTCGGCGTCGCCACGTTTCTCGAACTTTCCAAAGGAGGTCAGACACTCTTCATATGAGCATACTCAATCTGGACATCACCAAGGACCGCTGCCCCATGACGTTCGTCAAGACCAAGCTGAAGCTGGAAGAGCTGGAGCCTGGCGACACTCTGGAAATCCTCCTCACCGCAGGTGAACCGCTGAATAATGTCCCCCGGACCGCCACGGAACAGGGATATACGGTGCTGGAGACGACCCTGGTCAAGGAAAATATCTACAAGGTCGTCATCAGGAAATAACAACGCTTGAGGAGGGCTGCAATGGCCAATCACTTCCGTTTCTCCACCCTTCTGGTCCATGGCGGCCTGGAACCCGGTCCGGCCGGCGCCACCACCGTCCCCATCGTCCAGTCATCCTCCTTTGCCTATGATACTGCGGAGGGATTGGAGGACGTCTTCCGGGGACGGCAGATGGGGCAGGTCTACACCCGGATCGGAAACCCGACCACGGAGAGCCTGGAACGACGCCTGGCCCTGCTGGATGGCGGTGTCGCCGCCCTTGCCACCTCTTCGGGAATGGCAGCCATCACCACGGCGGTCATGACCATCGTCCGGGCCGGTGACGAGATTCTCTCCTCATCGTCGCTGTTCGGCGGGACCTTCTCGCTCTTCCGTGACACACTCGGCAACTTCGGGATTACCACCCGGTTCGTGGATCCGCTCGACCTGGAGGGGGTCAGAAACGCCATCAACGAGCGGACCCGGCTTCTCTTCGTGGAGAGCATCGGCAACCCCAAGCTGGACGTGCCCGATCTGCCGGCCCTGGCGAAGATCGCTCACGATGCCGGACTCCCGTTCCTGGTGGACGCCACGGTGACGACCCCCTACCTGGCCACCGGCGGAGAGCTGGGCGCCGACATCATCATCCATTCGACGAGCAAGTACCTGAACGGCACCGGCAACTCCATCGGCGGCGTCATCATCGATCGTGGAGTATTTGACTGGAACAGCCCCCTCTTCCCCCACTTCCAGCCGTTTTACAAGAAGTACCGGAGCTTCGCCTTTTCGGCCCGGGCCCGCAAGCTGATCCACAAGGATGTGGGGGGCTGCCCTGCCCCCCTGAACTCCTTTCTCATGACCGAAGGAATCCAGACCCTCGCCCTCCGGATGGAGCGCCACTGCTCCAACGCCCTGGCCCTGGCCCGGTTCCTCAAGAGCCACCCGAAGGTCTCCTGGGTCAAGTACCCCGGATTGGAGGATTCACCGGACCACGAGGTGGCGAAACGACTCTACGGCGGACGGTACGGCGGGCTGATCACCTTCGGCACCGGCGACAAACCGTCGGCCTTCCGGATCATCAACAGCCTTAAGCTGGCCAGGAACCTGGCCAACATCGGCGACGCCAAGACTCTGGTGATCCACCCGGCCAGCACCATCTGCTGCGACTATAGCACCGAAGAAAAAGCGCTCATGGGAGTCACCGAAGATCTCATCAGGATCTCCGTCGGCATCGAGGACCCCCAGGACATCATCGATGATTTCAAACAGGCACTGGAGTAGATACTCAAGAGGAGCCCCCATGACCATCACCGTAAACGGCAAGAAAACAGATCTCCCCGAAAACTCCGGACGGACCATCGATTCGCTGCTCGCAGAGCTGGACGTCTCCCAGCCCCTCTACGTTACCGTGGAACTCAACGGTGAGATCCTGGAGCGCAACGCCTTTGACGCCACCCTCGTCGCCACGGGGGACACCATCGAATTCCTCTACTTCATGGGAGGTGGCTGCTGATGGCTCTCACCGATTCCCAGATCGAACGATACTCCCGCCACATCATCCTCAAGGAGGTGGGGGGGAAGGGGCAGCAGAAGCTGCTGGCGAGCAGGGTCCTCATCATCGGGGCTGGCGGCCTGGGCGCCCCCGTCGCCCTCTACCTGGCAGCGGCCGGGATCGGCACCATCGGCATCGCCGATGCCGACAACGTGGACCTCTCCAACCTGCAGCGCCAGGTGATCCACTTCACCCCCGACATCGGCAAACCGAAGGTGGATTCGGCCAGGGAGAAGATCCAGGCGATCAACCCGGACGTGCAGGTGCGGTGCTATCATGAATGGATCAATGCCGCCAACATCATGGGGATCATCGGCGAATATGACTTCGTGGTGGACGCTACCGACAACTTCGCCGCCAAGTTCCTCATCAACGACGCCTGCATCCTGGCCGGCAAGCCGTACTCCCACGGCGGCATCCTCCAGTTCGTCGGTCAGACCATCACGGTACTTCCGGGAGAGTCCACCTGCTACCGTTGCATCTTCCCGACCCCACCGCCCAAGGACGCCATCCCCACCTGCTCCCAGGCCGGAGTCATCGGGGTGCTGCCGGGGGTCATCGGCTCAATCCAGGCCACCGAGGCGATCAAGTTCCTGCTGGGGAAGGGGGAGCTCCTGGCCGGACGGCTGCTGATGTACGACGCCCTGAAGATGAAGTTCCGGGATGTGGCCATCAACCGGAACCCCAACTGCCCACTCTGCGGGGAGCACCCCACCATCACCGAGGCCAGGGATGAGCTGGACCTCCTCACCGTCTGCGACCTGGAGCAGTGAGATGATCCGGATACCGAAAGCGATCCACGACGACCTCACGGAGCACGCCCGGAGCGGTTTCCCCCTGGAGGTCTGCGGCATCCTGGGCGGGACCGGCGAGGATGTCTCCGCCCTGTTCCGGATGACCAACACCGATGCCAGTAACGAACACTTCACGATGGAACCACGGGAACAGTTTGCGGTTGTCAAGGAACTGCGAGCTCAAGGGATCACCATGCTGGCCATCTACCACTCCCATCCCGAATCTCAGGCCCGGCCGTCGGAGGAGGATATCCGGATGGCGTTGACGCCGGGGGTCTCCTACGTCATCGTCTCCCTCCAGGATGCCGCCAATCCGGTCATCCGTTCCTTCAGGATCTCCTCCGGGGTGGTTATTCCGGAAGAGATTGTAATCGGTGATGAATCATGAAAGAGCAGCAGGAAAAACCACGCATAGATCTGGGGAACCTCAAGGCCGGCGGCTTCATCAAGGAACGGGGCAAAGATCTCTTCACCGTCCGTCTCCGGGTTCCGGGGGGGAGAATGGCCGTCCCCCGGCTGAAGAAGATCGCCGAAGTGGCCGAGAAGTACGGCGGCGAATTCGTCCACCTCTCCGTCCGTCAGTCCATTGAGCTGATCAACATCAACTTCAGGCATTTTGATGCCGTGGTTCAGGAGTTGGGGGAAGCCGAGCAACAGGTGGCCTCCTGCGGCGCCCGGGTCCGGGTCCCGGTAGCCTGCGGCGGCTGCGAGTACAACCCCAACGGCCTGGTTGACACCCAGAAGTCGGCCCTGGAGGTGGACCAACGGCTCTTCGGCGCCCCCACCGGCCATCACAAGTTCAAGGTCGCCTTTGCCGGCTGCCCCTTCGACTGCCCCAAGTCGTCCACCAACGATGTGGGGTTCCAGGGGGCGCTCCTGCCGAAGCTGGACAAGGGGGCCTGCATCAGCTGCGGCCTCTGCGCCAAGAACTGCACCCCGGGCGCCATCACCATGGGAGAGGATAGAAAGCCGCTCCTGGCCACCGATCCCTGCATCTGGTGCGGCGACTGCGTGAAAGTCTGCCCCACCGGGGCCTGGGAAGCGAAACAGACGGGATATAACGTCCGGATCGGCGGCAAATGGGGGCGCAACCCTCTGGTGGGCACCCTCTTCGCCACCTTCCTCCCCGAGGAACAGGTGGTGGCGTTCATCACCGGGGTGCTGGCGTGGTACAAGGAAAAGGCCGAGGGCCAGGGGCGGATCAGGTTGGGAGATATTATCATCCAGGAGGGCCCCGCCCTTCTATTGAACCATCTGAGACAACAATTCCCTCATTCAGTGGTGGCCGCGACGGTTCCGCCGCAGGTTATTGATACTCAGGTCGGCGTAAGAGGGGTGCAACCATGGCAACCATAGACCTGCGGGGAGTGAGCTGCCCCACCAATTTCGTGAAGGCCAAATTGGCGCTGGAAGAGCTTGAGCCAGGCGACCGGCTGGAGCTCCTCCTGGATGACGGGGAAGCGGTAAAAAACGTCCCCCGCAGTCTGAAAGGAGACGGGCACAAGCTCCTCGGCCTGCAGAAGACGGCCGAAGGTGATTACCTGCTGACCGTAGAGAAGGGGGAGGAGTAGGCGATGAGCAGTTCCAACAGTGGCAAACCGATGACCCATCTGCAGCAACTTGAAGCCGAAAGCATCCACATCCTCCGCGAGGTGGTAGCAGAATTCGCCAACCCGGTAATGCTCTACTCCATCGGCAAGGATTCGGCGGTGATGCTCCACCTGGCCCGCAAGGCATTTTACCCGGCTCCCCCCCCCTTTCCCCTGATGCACGTGGACACCACCTGGAAGTTCCGCGAGATGATCCAGTTCCGCGACCGGATGGTCGCCGACTGCGGACTCAAACTGATCGTCCATGTGAACGAGGAGGGGGTGCAGCGCGGGATCTCCCCCTTTACCCACGGCTCGGCCCTCTACACCGATGTCATGAAGACCGAGGGGTTGAAACAGGCTCTCGATATCTACAAGTTTGACGCCGCATTCGGCGGCGCCCGCCGGGACGAAGAGAAGTCCCGGGCCAAGGAGCGAATCTTTTCCTTCAGGAGCGCCAACCATCGCTGGGATCCGAAGAATCAACGACCTGAACTCTGGAATCTTTACAACACCCGCATCAGACCGGGGGAGAGTATCCGCGTCTTCCCGATCTCCAACTGGACCGAGCTGGATGTCTGGCAGTATATCCACCTGGAGAAGATCCCCATCGTGCCGCTCTACTATGCCGCCGTCCGGCCGGTGGTGGAACGGGATGGGATGCTCATCATGGTGGATGACCAGCGACTGGAACTCAAGCCGGGAGAGACGGTCGAGTACAAGTCGGTCCGGTTCCGTACCCTGGGATGCTACCCCCTCACCGGGGCAGTGGAGTCAACGGCGGATACCCTTCCCGCCATCATTCAGGAGATGCTCCTGACCCGCACCTCCGAGCGCCAGGGGCGCCTGATCGACCACGACCAGGCCGGTTCCATGGAAAAGAAGAAACAAGAGGGGTACTTCTGATGGCTCACCAATCGGACCTCATCGAAACAGATATCCTCGCCTACCTCAAGAGCCAGGAAGAGAAGTCACTCCTTCGTTTCATCACCTGCGGCAGCGTGGATGACGGCAAAAGCACCCTCATCGGTCGCCTCCTCTGGGATTCCAAGATGGTCTTTGAGGACCAATTGGCGACCCTGGAGTCGGACAGCATCAAGGTTGGCACCCAGGGGGGGGCCATCGATTACGCGCTGCTGCTGGACGGCCTGCAGGCTGAGCGGGAGCAGGGAATCACCATCGATGTGGCCTACCGCTACTTCTCCACCGACAAGCGTAAATTCATCGTGGCCGACACTCCCGGTCACGAGCAGTACACCCGCAACATGGTCACCGGAGCCTCAACCGCCCACGTGGCAGTCATCCTGGTGGATGCCCGCAAGGGGCTGTTGACCCAAACCCGGCGGCACAGCTTCCTGGTCTCCCTGGTGGGGATCAAGCAGATCGTGCTGGCAATCAACAAGATGGACCTCATCGACTTCGATGAGCAACGGTTCCAGTCGATCCTGGCCGATTATCGGCAGTTTGCCGCGGAGTTGGGGTTCTCGTCCATCGCCGCCATTCCGATCTCGGCCTTAAACGGCGACAACATCATCGAGCCCAGCGCCAACACCCCTTGGTATCAGGGCCCCCCCCTGTTGAGCTATCTGGAAACTGTCCCCATAGAGGATGACGCCCGGCAACAGCCATTCCGGCTTCCCATCCAGTGGGTGAACCGTCCCCACCTTGATTTCAGGGGGTTCTGCGGCACGGTGGCCGCCGGCACGATCCGGCCGGGAGACGAACTCCAGGTAGCCTCGTCAGGAAAAACCAGCCGGGTCTCCCGGATCGTCACCATGGACGGAGATCTGCCGTTAGCCGTGGCCGGCCAGGCGGTGACCCTGACTCTCACCGACGAGATCGATATCAGCCGGGGCGATCTGCTCACCGGAGTCGGGGCGACGCCGCTGTATACCCGCCACCCGGAAGCTCATCTGGTCTGGATGAGCGACGAACCGTTGCAGCCCGGTCAGCTCTACCTGGTCAAGAGCGCCACCGCCGTTACCCCCGGCCGGGTAACCAGGGTGGAATATGTGGTGGATGTCAATACCCTGGAACGGAACCAGGCGCCGACTCTGGGGTTGAACGGGATCGGCGTAGTACGACTTGAGCTGGACCGGCCGATCTCCCTGGATCCCTACCGGGAAAATCGGGCAACCGGCAGTTTTATCCTCATCGACCGGTTCACCAACGCCACGCTGGCGGCCGGGATGGTCATCGCAGTAGCACCTCTGGAGTTGCGGGAGGAGCAGCTCAGCCCGGAACCCCAGAGCGGCAGCGGATACAGTCACCGGATCATCACGCTCAGCGGAGCAGCAACCAGCGGACCCGGGCTAAGCCTGGTGGACGTGACCCGGGAATCCGGTACGCTGGAATTTCAGCTCTCCCCCGGATTCATGGAGCATCTGGGAAAAGGGAACCGGGTCCTCTTTCGCCTGCGGGAGCTGGAACAACTCCCCGCGGTGGCGCAGGTCGCATATGAACAGGCCCTCTCCTTCGAATTCGATCGCACGGCGGATGGTCTCTCCATCCTCCTCTTCAAACGAGGTACCGCACTGCAGCTAAGATCCTATGGTGACGACGGGACAGGGATCTGATTCAGATACAGACCAGCAAAACAAAGGACCCCACGATGCAATTCAAGATGGAGTTTCAGCGCAGGAGCGAAGAGGAGTACGTCAAGGACCAGGGACTCGTCATCGATTATGACGAGATTGCCCGCAAGGGGAAGATGTCCAAGGAGGAGGCGCTGATCTCCAAATGGTACGGCGTCTACACCTCCCGCCAGCAGGGGAACCACATGGCGCGCATCGTGGTTCCCGGCGGCAGGATCAGCTCCTCCCAGGCGCGAAAGATCGCCGAAGTCTCGGAGCGATACTCCCACGGCCTCCTCTCCGTCACCACTCGCCAGGCGATCCAGCTCCATTTTCTCCAGGTGGGTGCCCTCCCCCAGCTGATGCGTGACATCTCTCCGGAAGGGCTCTCCACCTTCCACGGCTGCGGCGACGTCACCCGGACCATCGCGGCCTGTCCCCTGGCAGAGACCTGCCGTTACCGCCGGATCGATGTCCTCCCCCACGCCGTGGCCACCATGAAGTACCTCACCTCCTGCCGGGATCTGGACAACCTGCCGCGCAAGCTGAAGATCAACTTCTCCGGTTGTGGCGCCAACTGTGCCCAGCCCTACATGAACTGCATCGGCGTCACCGCCGTCACCAGAGAGAACCAGGGGAGAGCGGAAAACGGTTTCCGGATCACCATCGGCGGCGGCATGGGGTGGAAGGCCTACGTGGGACAGGAGCTCTTCGGCTTCGTGCCGGAAGAGGCCATCCGGGAGTACTGCCGGGCCATCGCCCTCCTCTATCGGGACAACGGCGACCGGTTCAACCGGACGACCTCGCGACTCAAAGTCGTGGTGGCGCGGCTGGGGATCGACCGGTGCCGGGAGATCGTCCTGGAGAACCTGGGAAATGAACAGAAGGAATTCCGCAACAGCGTCGCCGGTCCGGTGGCTGACATCGGGCTCCCCTACCCTCCCCGGCCGCTCATTGAAGAGGACCCGCTGGGGAGCGACGGCCTGGTAACCGTCCGGATCATCGTCCCCAAGGGGGAGCTCACCTCGGCCGGACTGCTCCGGATCGCCGAGCTCTCGGAGATCTACGCCAACCAGCGGATCTATACGGACAACCGGCAGAACCTGTCGCTGCACGGGGTGGCGCCGGGGCAGGTCGGAGCAGTCAAGGGGGAGCTTCACGCTCTCGGCTTTGTCACGGAAGGTTTCTTCGGCCTCACCGACATGGTCACCTGCGTCGGCACCGACTACTGCCCCAAGGCGGTCACCACCACCAGAGCGCTCTTCGACCTCCTGACCCCCATCGTCTCTGCGGAAAAGTACCGGCAGATTCGCCCAAAGGGGATCATCAACATCACCGGCTGCCCCAACTCCTGCTCTCCCTACCGGATCGCCGACATCGGGTTCCGGGGGGAACGGATCCGGGAAGAGTCCGGAGCGGTGGAGGGGTATGAGCTGCTGCTGGGAGGGAGTGAGCAGGATCATGGCAAGAAGCTGGGCGACTTCAAGGCAGAGGATTGCCCGGGGGTCGTGGAGAAACTCCTCGACCTCTTTCTGGCCACGGCCAACGAGGAGGAGACGATCCGGGATTTCGTCAACCGCGTGGGGATAGAGTATCTGCAAAAGCTGTTCCGCGTCGCACAAGACCGGTACGTGAAGGCTCCGGCCCCGGTGGAACTCTCCGTGACTAAAGGGTATGGAAACCTCCCTTCCGACTTCAACGCCCACCAACGGAGCGTCCCCTGCCAGAGCGGCTGCCCGGTGCAGACCAATGTTCCCGGCTATATCGAGAAGATCGCCCAGGGGAGATTCGACGAAGCCTACCGGATCAACCTGGAAGACAACGTGCTCCCCGGGGTGCTCGGCCGGATCTGCGTCCGCCCCTGTCAGAAGGAGTGCCGCCACACCTGGAGCGACATCAACGGCAGCGTAGAGATCTGCCACCTGAAGCGGTCGGCGGCCGACCAACGCTCTGGCACACAGGCGCCGCTTCCCCCCCGGTTCCCGGAGAGCGGTCACCGGGTGGCGGTGATCGGCGGCGGCCCCGCCGGGCTCGCCGCGGCCCGGGAACTCCACCGCTTCGGCCACCGGGTCACCCTCTTCGACAAGGAGCCGCAGCTGGGAGGGATGCTGGTGGACGGTATCCCCCGGTTCCGGCTGCCGCTGCCGGTGATCCAGGAAGAGATCGGCCTGATCATCGAAAGCGGCATCCAGGTGCGGACCGGGAGCACCGTCGACCGGATGGAACTGATCAGGATAGCCGCGGAGCATGAGGCGCTGCTGCTGGCCACCGGCACCGTCAGGCCGAATCTCATCCCCATCGACGGGCTCACCCCGGAACTGGTCACCACCGGCCTGGAGTTCATGAAGAGCTATAATCATGGCGCCCTCACCGGGCTGGACGGGGATGTGGTCATCATCGGCGGCGGCTTCACCGCGGTGGACTCGGCCCGCTCCTGCGCGCGCACCGCCCGGAAACTCTTGGGGGATAACGGCACGGTCACCATCGTCTACCGGAGGAACGAGCAGCACCTGGCGGCTGACCTGGCCGAACTGGAAGAGCTGGCCCAGGAGAAGATCAACGTGAAGTGCCTGCTGTCACCGGTTTCAGTGACGCTAACCGAGGGGAAATTGGAGAGTATCCGTCTCCGGAAGAATTATCTGGGGAAAAGGAGCGGTCAAGGGAAACCGGAGATCATCCCGGTTGAGGGGAGCGACTTCGACCTCAACTGCAACCACCTCATCCTGGCCATCGGCCAGCAGCAGGAGTGGTCCATCCTCCCGGAAGGGGTCACCCTCACCGAGCGGTTCAGGACCACCGACCCCGGGCTCTTCACTGCCGGCGACTTCCAAAACGGCAGCCTGGATGTCATCCACGCCATCGCCGACGGCAAGGAGGTGGCGGCCGTCATCGACACCCATCTCATGGGAGGAGAAAGAGTGATGCAACGGCTCCTCATTGAACCGGGACATGACAACGGCGAAACAGGGCGCTACCGGCAGCATGATCTCCAGGAGTCCCCCCCCATGCGCACCCTGGAGCTCCCCGCACGGATCCCATCGGATCCCGAGGTCGCCCTGGGTTTTGACGACCGGGAGACAGGGGTCCATGCCACCCGCTGCTACCTCTGCCACTATACCTTCGAGATCGACCAGGACAAATGCATCCACTGCACCTGGTGTATCGACGTGACCCCGCGGAACTGCATCCACCAGGTCTCCCGCTTCGACACCGACGAGCAGGGGGTGATCCGGAAGGCCCACCCGGCGGAGAGTGCCGCGGAGGCGACCTTCATCTGGATCGACAGCAAGAACTGCATCCGTTGCGGCAAGTGTCTGCGAGTCTGCCCCACCAGGGCCATCAGCATGAAGAAGAGCACCCTGGTGACCTGCCCCACCGAAGGGAGCTGCTGAGGCAGCCCCCCTCTCCCCGATCTGTTCGGCCTGTCACAAGACCGCTTTGCAGCGCTGTTCGGGCTTAAGTGCGCGAACTGTTTGCAACTGGGAGCAGGGAGTCAGTCACCCCGAAGGACCATCGCGGATTTTGTTGCAGGTTTTAGACCGCGAGCCTGAAACGGTGATGCGGGCATTACGCGGATAAAGCCGATAACATGGGTGGATTTGCCATGAAATTGCGGTTGCCTGGTTTGCTCTCCTCTATCTTCCTGTTCTCTCTCCCTGCCGCCCCTTTCACCCCCTCTGCTTTTGGCCCGGCGCCGGCGCATGCGGTTGACCTGCCGGCGAACTAAGTGAGCGAAAACCTGATTCTATCAGGGACGGTTTTCTGTGAAAAAGTTTCAGATCTATCTCGAAATGGTTCTATGCTTCTATCTTGCGTCATGTTAATCTTCGGGGGAGGCAGTCAATTCGGAATCCATGTCAAGGAATTCACGATGAGTAGTCTCTGTATCAACTATCCGGATGCAGTCCTGGTGTCTTTTAACGAAAGTCGTGAGCACTTCGAGACTGAGGCCCGCATTGCGCTTGCAATGAAACTCTTCGATCTCGGACGGCTTACTTCCGGTCAGGCAGCAGAAATGGCCGGTTTGTCACGGGTGGAGTTCCTGCTGACCTGTCGCAAGTATGGTTCTACCTCGGGGCAAAATGCTGGCTCGAAAATATGGGGAGTGAACAGATAACACGGATAGCATTTGAGAAAATCATGACCTGTCTGGATGATGCTCTGGCGTATGCTGACGGCGACACATCGCGAGGTCTGGCACATCAGGTAAAGGTTGCGGATGTCGATATCACGCACCTGCGGGAAAAGCTTGGTCTGTCGCAAGACCGGTTTGCAGCGCTGTTCGGACTGAGTACGCGAACTGTTCGCAACTGGGAGCGGGGAGTCCGCCACCCCGAAGGACCATCGCGGATTTTGTTGCAGGTTATAGACCGCGAACCTGAAGCGGTGATGCGGGCATTGCGCGGATAAAGCGAGATAATTCCGTATGTTGTTCACGGAAACGTGATAATCCATGATCCGGGTACTGCTTTTTGGTAACGCATAACTGGCACGGTAATAACGGGCACGGCATGCCGTGCCCCTACAATGTTGATTTCGGAGGTTTGAGACGAAATTATGGTTGCCTGGTTTGCTCTCCTTCATCTTCCTTTTCTCTCTCCTTGCCGCCCCTTTCAACCCCACCTGACCATATGCAAGGGGAGTCTCGTGGCGAATCGGGTGGTAATCAGGTGACATGCGTGGAAAGTGGTTTAGACAGAGATGAGCAGTGTTGTATTTTGAAAAGTGTAGGAGCACGGCATACCGTGCCCCACGGGGATTGAAATCATGGCGGAAAAGGAACGGATTGACAAGCTGGTGTTGGAGCGAGGGTTGGCACCCTCACGGGAGAAGGCGCGGGCGCTCATCATGGCCGGCCAGGTGGTGGTGGGGGACCATGCGGCGGAGAAGGCCGGTCAGCTGGTCCCGGTGGACGCGGAGATCCGGCTGAAGGGGGAACCACTCCCCTTCGTCAG
Source organism: uncultured Geobacter sp. (assembly GCA_903857795.1). Classification (GTDB taxonomy): domain Bacteria; phylum Desulfobacterota; class Desulfuromonadia; order Geobacterales; family CAIOGM01; genus CAIOGM01. The sequence goes on along the minus strand of CAIOGM010000058.1, from coordinate 9,695 downwards.
CCGCGGCGGTCTCAAACTGCAGAAGGCGTTGGATGAGTTCGTCATCGACGTCACCGGTCTCGTTGCCCTGGATGTGGGCGCTTCCACCGGTGGCTTCACCGACTGCCTACTCCAACGGGGGGCGGCTAAGGTCTTCGCCGTGGATGTGGGGTACGGCCAGCTCGCCTGGAAACTCCGGGAGGATCCCAGGGTGGTCAACCTGGAGAAGTGCAATATCCGCTACCTGGAGCCTGCTACCCTCGGCGCAATCCCCGACCTGGCGGTCATCGACGCCTCCTTCATCTCCCTGACCAAAGTGCTTCCCGCGGTGCTTCGGCTCATCAGCGAGAGCGGCTTCATCGTAGCGCTCATCAAGCCGCAGTTTGAGGTGGGGAAAGGGGAAGTGGGAAAGGGGGGAGTAGTCCGGGATGAGGCGAAACAGCGGCGGGTCATTGATGAGGTGGCGGCCGAGGCGCTGGTTCTGGGTCTAACCGTCCAGGGGGTCACCGAATCACCCATAACCGGCCCCAAGGGAAACCGGGAGTTTCTGATGGTCATGGAGCGGCGCCAGCCTGCCATTTAAGGCAAATCTTGAAAAAATTATGGATCAATGATAAAGATGCACGGCGTTAACGCACATATTTCAGGGAGGTTGGTTCATGGCGACACTTATCGACGGCAAGGCGATTGCCGCGAAACTCAGGAACGAGATAGCAGAGGATTCCGCCGCGTTGACAGCGCAAGGGTTTCAGCCGGGGCTGGCGGTGGTGCTGGTGGGCGAAGATCCGGCCAGCCGGGTCTATGTGAGCATGAAGGAGAAGGCCTGCGCCGCAACCGGGATCTTCTCCGCCGAGCACAAACTGCCGGTGGAGACCACCGAGGCGGAGCTGCTGGCGCTCATCGACCAGCTCAACAACGACCCCCGGATTCACGGCATCCTCGTCCAGCTCCCCCTGCCGGGGCATATCGATACCGACAAGGTGCTGGAGGCCATTTCACCGCTCAAGGATGTTGACGGGTTTCATCCGTACAACGTGGGTCGGCTGGTGGTGGGGAAGCCGCTCTTTCAGCCCTGTACCCCTTACGGGGTGATGGTGATGCTCAAGGAGATCGGAGTCAACCTGGCCGGCAAGGAGGTCGTGGTCGTAGGGCGCTCCAACATCGTCGGCAAGCCGGTGGCCTTCATGTGCCTCCAGGAGCACGCCACCGTAACCCTCTGCCACTCCCGAACCCGTGACCTGGCGGCCCATGTGGGGCGAGCCGATGTGGTGATCGCCGCCGTTGGCAAAGCCGAGATGATCCGGGGGGAGTGGATCAAGCCGGGGGCGGTGGTCATTGATGTTGGAGTGAACCGGGTGGGGGAGAAGAAGCTGGTGGGGGATGTGGAGTTTGCCGCGGCCTCCGAGCGGGCCTCTGCCATTACGCCGGTTCCCGGCGGGGTAGGTCCCATGACCATCACCATGCTCCTCGCCAACACCGTGGCGTCGGCCAAGAGAGCAAAGGATAAAGCGCAATAAGTAACCCTGAACCCAGAACCCAGAACCCAGAACCTAGAACCTAGAACCCCGAACCTAGAACCTTGAACTTAGAACAGCCTACCCCGGAGGGATCTTCCATGCAGGTTAAAAAAGCGGTATTCCCTGTCGCCGGTCTCGGCACCCGGTTTCTTCCCGCCACCAAGGCGTCTCCCAAGGAGATGCTCAACCTCATCGACAAGCCGCTGGTGCAGTACGTGGTTGAGGAGGCGGTCGCCGCAGGAATCGAACAGATTCTCTTCGTGACCGGGCGAAGCAAACGGGCCATCGAGGACCATTTCGATATTGCCTTTGAACTGGAGGCGCTCCTCACCGAGAAGGGGAAGACGGACGAAGTGCAGGCGGTCCGGTCGCTGGCCGACCTGGTGAACATCTTCTATGTTCGGCAGAAGCAGGCCCTGGGGTTGGGGCACGCCATTCTCTGCGCCCGGGAGTTCATCAACAACGAGCCGTTTGCCGTCCTCCTGGGGGATGACATCATCGATGCGAAACAGCCCTGTCTGGCCCAACTCCTGGAGGTCTACCGTCACTGGCGCGGACCGGTTTTGGCCCTGGAGCAGGTCCCCATGGAGGCCATCTCATCCTACGGCTGTGTCAAGGCCAAGACGATTGCTCCCCGAACCTACGAGGTGATGGACATGGTGGAGAAGCCGAAGCGGGAAGACGCCCCTTCGGACCTGGCGATCATCGGCCGCTATATCCTGACCCCGGACATCTTCCCGATCCTGGAACAGCAGCAGCCGGGCAAGGGGGGAGAGATCCAGCTCACCGACGCCATCCTCGAACTCTCCAAGAGCCGCACCATCTACGGCTGCCACTTCGAAGGGGTTCGCCACGACTGCGGCGACAAGCTCGGTTTTCTCAAGGCCACCGTGGATCTGGCGCTCAAACGGGAGGAGTTCCGGGACGATTTCACCGCCTTTCTCCAGACCAAGGTCTGCCGGATATAGGCAGTCTCACCGCCATGCTGATTACGAAGAAGGGCGATCCATTATCGGGTCGCCCTTCTTTGTTGGTTCCTCTACCGCAGCCTGCCGGTCATGCCGCCACGGCTGAGATTGTACTGGAAGAAGGCGATGAGATGAAACTGCTCCTTGTTGTAGTTCCTGGGAAACCCGCCGATGGGACCGAGGGCGTGGATGGTCCTGATGACCTCATCGTCAAGAATACGACTATGGGATGTTTCCAACAGCTCCACCTGCTCGATGGCCCCGGTCCGGCTGAAGGTGATCCGCACCGGGACAACTCCCTCGACCCCGAGACGGGCTGCTTCGGGAGGGTAGCGCCAGACGCCGTACACCGCATTCTCGAACCGGCGCAGGAATGAGCCGAACTGGATATCGTCGGTGTTGAGAAAATTGGTGTTCCCCTCTGCCACGTCGGCTTCGTACCGTTTCCGGTAACTCTCTTCCAGCTTGGCCATGCTCCCTGCAGTGGGGAAGAGCTTGGCCATCTGAGGTTTCTTGTGATCCGGCCTGAAGAAATCTTGAGCCGCCGGCTGCTCGGTCCCCGGCAGATCACCCGGCTCGGCTCGGGGGCGGCTTGGCTGCTGCACCGTTTTGGGTGCAGGGAGCTGCTGCCGGCCCGGCTCTGTCGGAGTGGATGGTGGAGGCCTTTTCTCCGGAGGGGGTGGCGGCGCCTTCGGCCGGTCCACCTCGCGTGTCCCCTTGGGCGCCATCTCCCGCACCACCCGCTGCCGCTGCGGGGAGAGCCGTTTGGTCTCGGCCTGCAGGGGAGGAGTTGGCGGAGGCTCGGGCATCTCCCGCAGATCCACCATGTACGGCTCAGGCTTCAGGGGGGGCTTATCCTCGGGGAGATAGTAGAAGAGGAGGCCTGCGGCGATGTGAAGGAGAAGGGAGAGCCCGACCAGGTATAGAAATATTTTTTCTACGGAAGAATCGGTCATGGAGGTTATCGTCTCACCCCGAAAACGCCAGCCAGACATTGTGGCCGGCGAAGACGAGGAAGAGGAGTCCCGCAGCCCGGTGTATCCAGAAGAGGGGGATGAAGCGGGTGAGTTGGCGCCCCAGGAAGATTCCAATAAGAGAGCACGTCCAGAGGGCCAGGGTGGAGCCGAGGAAGACCGCCAGGGGAGGTTGCTGCGCCGCCAGGCTCGCCGTCACCAGCTGGGTCTTGTCCCCCAGTTCCGCCAGCAGGATCATGAAGAACGCCGTGGCAACGGGCCCCTTTCGGGCAAAGCGTTTCTCCCCATCTTCTTCCTCGCCTTCGTTAAAACTTTTTTCCAGCAGCGAATTGATCCCGAAGAAAAGGAAGAGCCCCGCCGATAGGAGCTGTATCCAGAAGGGGGCTAGGAAGACGAAGAGAATCTTTCCCACAAAGACCGCAGCCAGGTTGAGGAGGGCAAAGGCGGCGGCAATTCCCAGGAATACCTTCTTCCAGGGATAATGGGTCGCCAGGGTCATGGCGGTGAGCTGGGTCTTGTCACCGAGTTCCGCCAAAAAGACGATGCCGAAGGTTGAGAGGAACTGGGCAAGAGTCATTGAGATACCTGGTTGCCGTTGGACGTTGTGATCGGAAAGGGGTGATAGAGGGGGTTGGCGCCGATGATCTCGACGATGGGACCCTCTTCCAGTTCATCCTGTTCGCCAGTGTCCTCCTCGTACTCTTCCTCACCTACTGCCCAGTCATAGAGCTGCTGGGAGTCAAGCAGCACCGGTTGGTCGGGAAATCCATAGACCCGGTTCTGCATCGCCTCGTCGAAGAGACCGACGCAGCCGTGGGAGGCCGGTTTCCCGGGGAGGTCACGGGCGTGCATCCAGTAGGCCACCGCATTTTCATCGATATGGAACCGGATGGCGTTATCCATGGGGTACTGCTCTTCGCCCGAATCGGTCTGGTAGAGAGATGAGCTGTGGTTTCGGTGCCTGGCGCTTACACGATAGAGTCCGGTGGGGGTCTCTGTCCCCTTCTTGCCGGTGGCAGCGGGGAAGGAGAAGCTGAGACGGCCGTATTCGTACGCCCCGAGCCACTGCTCGGTGAGCGAGATGAGGATGTACTTCTCATGCCCCTTGGCCGGTTCGTAAAATTCCGGCAGGGGGGTGTAGCTGCGGGCCGCGACCATCTCTTTGGGCTGCTTGATGGTCATGCCGGGATAGACGTGGCGACGGTCGACCCGATTAAAGCGGGCCACGGTGACCCAGTCGTCGCCATAGAGTGATTCGAGGGTATCGTTGGGGCCGATAAAGCGGGGTTCCCAGGGGACCTGCGACAGGCTCGGATAGTCGACCCGGCTCAGGTCTTCGTGGGCGGGATCCTTGGGATTGGCCCCCGGTTCGGAGACGACAGCGGGAGCGCGGACGACGATGGCGGTAAACAGTGCCAGGGCTATCACCTTGGCGAGCAGGCGAAGCATGGTTCTCCTCTGGGCGTGAACAACGAGGGGGCCGCAGCACGGTATTCCCACGATCACGGGAGGTTTTCAGGGAAAGTAGTCGATGGTCAGGCGATGGTAGTGGAGCTGTGAGGAGAAGTGACTCAACTCTGAAGCCGTTTGGCCAGGAGTTCATCCACGGCGGAGTAGGGGTCGCTGGTCCGGGCGAGGATAGCGTCCAGGAGTTCGTCGTAGGCGCCGCTCTTCTGGAGTGGTCCCCAGACCTCGGCGAAGAGTCGCTCCTTGAGGAGCAGCTGGAACAGTGTCCCCTGCTTGTCCCGAAGGAGGCTGTCTATTTCACCCGACTGTTTGAGCCAGTCGTGGTGGCTCTCTACCATCTCTACCAGCTCCTCGACGCCGGTACCCCGTTGGGCCTCGGTCTTCATGACCGGCGGCCGCCAGGAGCTCTCTTCATAGTGGTTCATCTCCAACATGAACGAGAGTTCCCGCACAGTCCGGTCGGCGCCGTCCCTATCGGCCTTGTTGACCACAAACAGGTCGCCGATTTCCAGGATCCCCGCCTTGATGGCCTGGATATCGTCTCCCATCCCCGGAACCATCACAACCAGGGTGGTATGGGCAAGACGGACGATGTCTACCTCATCCTGCCCCACACCGACGGTCTCGATGATGACGATGTCCATTCCCATGGCGTCCATGACGTTGGCCACGTCCGCCGTGGAACGGGAGAGACCACCAAGATGCCCGCGGGTTGCGAGACTCCGGATAAAGACCCCGTCATCATCCGCGTGCCGGTTCATCCTGATCCGGTCCCCCAGGATGGCCCCGCCGGTGAAGGGGCTGGTGGGGTCCACGGCAACGATGCCAACCCGTTTCCCGCGGCGGCGGAACGTGGCGGTCACCTGATCCACCAGGGTAGATTTCCCTGCCCCAGGTGGACCGGTGATACCGATGAGAAAAGCCTTCCCCGTGTGGGTGAAGAGCCGGCGCAACTCATCACGGGAAGAGGGGAGGTTGTCGTCGATGTCGCGCATGAGGCGCGCGGCGGCGCGGATTTCACCCGCGAGAATACGCTCGGCTAGTGACATGGGAGTCCTGTCGGTTTTACCTGTCAGATAATGCGGATGAACTTGTTCTGGAAAACCGAGCTTCAGCGGGGGATAACGGCTTTTTTAACCCAGGCGACAATATCCTCGGTAGAGGCGCCGGGGGTAAAGACCTCGGTAATGCCGGCTGCCTTGAGCCCGGGGATATCATCTTCAGGAATCACGCCGCCTCCGAAAACGAGGATGTCATCGGCTTTCTTCTCACGGAGTAGTTCACAGACCTTCGGAAGGAGGGTGTTGTGGGCGCCTGAGAGGATGGAGAGTCCGATACAGTCTACGTCCTCCTGGATGGCCGCGGAGACGATCTGATCAGGGGTCTGGTGAAGACCGGTGTAGATGACCTCGAACCCGGCGTCACGGAAGGCGCGGGCGATGATCTTCGCTCCACGGTCATGGCCGTCAAGGCCGGGTTTGCCGACTAATATGCGCAGTTTTCTTTCGGACATCGGTTGCTCCCTTTAGCTAGAATTACACCTCTACACATTCCCTGCGGTTACTTCTCGATCCCCTCACGGGCAGGAACTCCGGCCCGGTAGTAATGCTTGACCTCTTTCATCTCCGTCACCAGGTCTGCTGCGGCAATGACCTCCTCATGGGCGTCACGTCCGGTCAGCAGCAGTTCCACTGTGGGGGGCCTGGTCCTGATCAGTTCAAGGAGCTGCTCCACCGTGACCAGTCCGAATGATACTGCACCGTTGATTTCGTCCAGAATGACCAGGTCATACTCCCCACCAGAGAGAGCCCTCTGCGCCAAGACGAACCCTTCCTGTGCAAGGCGGATGTCCTCCTCTTCCGGGTTTGGCCGACGAACCCAACCCGGACGTCCTGTGGGGATGATTGTGAGGAGTGGCGCCAATTTTTCGGCGGAAGTATGCTCGCCATAAGGTCCGCCACCCTTCATGAACTGAATCATCAAGACACGAAGGTTGCGGCCGCAGGCGCGGAGCGCCAGCCCCAATGCCGCAGTGCTCTTACCTTTGCCGTTTCCGGTATAAACCTGGGTCTGTCCCTGTTCCAATGGCATGGTTTTCGTCCGACCTGCAGAGGATATTATTGACCACGGGGAGCGGGACGTGCCCTTTAATCCCAATAGTTACGACTATAAAATTAATGTGGTGGACTATAACAAGGGGGGCTTTCAGGTGTCAAGGTGAATTGCTGGAGTGTCTGATAAATCTGAGGTTGAATAGATGCGGAAACTTGTGAAGGGGAGAGAAGTTGAGCCCGGTTCCCATGGTATGAAAGGAGGGTCTATGAGAAACTTTCTTGACAACATCTACTGCTTCTGGTATTTAAATCTCCACCAATTAGGGCGATTAGCTCAGCGGGAGAGCACTGCCTTCACACGGCAGGGGCCGCTGGTTCGAAACCAGCATCGCCCACCAAATAAAAGACGGACACGGTTCACGCTGTGTCCGTTTTTTTATCATGTATTCCAGTATGTTGCGTTTTTGCTGGTGTCGTCTTTCCATGGTTATGAGCCTCTGTACCGTTTGCCTTTTCAAGGTGACTCAACTACCGTGGCCCATCTGTGGCCCATTCCTGGCCCACCTCTGGCCCATAAAATTGCATGCATCCAATAAACCTTCAGAATTGACCCCTGCCTTCTGGCCCATGATTTTACAGACCACGGGCTAACCGAATATCTCGACTTTTCCTCCAGCAACTATTGGCCAGCCTTACTTTGGGTCTGGATACCCTCTTCTTTGACATGTTCCATGAGGCGTTCCACGGGACAATCGAAGAAAATACAGAGTAAATCGATATTATCTGTCGTTGTGTTGTAGCCGCGATGACTGGCGATCTTTGAGAGTGTCGTCCGGTGTATACCAGTTTCACGAGCAATCTCTTCAAATGTCACCCTCTTCCCCGTCTCAAACTCTCTGTCAGCAATAAGTTCCTTCAAGCGAAACCTAATCATGTTACATCCCTCCAGTTTTCCCGATCTGGCGATACCATACACAATTATCGCAAACTTGTCATCAGGCTGATGTTCATCAGCAACAAATATCGTCTAAAACTGACAAAATTTTACCCGTGGATTGCCCTTGTGACAAGTAATGATGTGTATAAGCGACAATTGATGATTTAAAGTGAAAAATATGGTTGACATCGCCTAGGGGTGGTGTATGATGAATGTATGCTACATAAACGCTTGGAGGTGACATTATGTTTGGTTCAATTTACATGACCACAGCGGAATTGGCAGAGAAGCTTCGGTACGACGCGCGGTACGTCAGGGAATGTCTCAAGGACTCGGTTCTTGTCGAGGGAATCCACTACTTCCGCCCCTTTGGCCGCCGAAAAATTCTCTATGTCTGGGAAGCAATTGAAAAGGACATGCTGAAAGGTGCAGGGGAGAATCTGTTCATTCCTATGAGCAGGGGAGGAGTCTGTCATGGGTAGCGTAAGAGTTAGAAACAACGGCACGCTGTTTTTCGACTTCAGGTTTCAGGGGATGCGGTGCCGTGAATATACTCTCCTGAATGATTCGCCTGCCAACAGAAAAAAAATGGAGAAGGTTCTCTCCAAAATTGAAGGGGAAATCTCTTTGGGGGGATTTGCCTATGAGCGGTATTTTCCCGACTCAACACTACTGGACCGACTGAAGGGTAAAGCCCAGGATTCAAGTCAGAAGCAAGTCCCCGCAGTTACGGCGGCAATACAAGCGACCGTAGATGCACCTGCGTCAACCGCGCCTCTCTTCAAAGCCTTTGCCTTGGAGTGGTTCGATGAGAAAATTATTCAGTGGAAACGTTCCTACCGGAGCACCATAGGGTACACCCTGAACAGCTATCTGATCCCGACATTTGGTGAAATAGCTGTCGACTGCATCACCAAAGGAGATGTCCTCAAATTCCGTTCTTCACTCGCCAAAGTCCAAAACGGAACCAAAGAGGGCCTGTCTCCTGACCGGATAAATCACATCATGACGCCATTTCGTATGATTCTTGATGAAGCAGCCGACCGGTATGACTTTAGCACACCCTTCATACGAATCAAACAGCTGAAAGTCCGCAAGACTGAAATTGATCCGTTCGACATCGACGAGGTCAACTTCATCATTGCGAATGTCAGGGCTGATTTCAAAAACTACTACTCTGTCAGATTCTTTACCGGGTTACGTACCGGAGAGATCGATGGCCTCATGTGGCAGTATGTCGATTTTGAAAAAAAGGTCATCATGGTGCGGGAGACCATCGTGGAAGGTCTGGTGGAAACCACCAAAACTCCCGAATCTGTGAGGGATGTTGTTATGACTACCGTGGTCTATCAGGCCCTCAAGGCTCAGTATGCGGTGACGGGCGCATCCGGCGGGTATGTCTTCAGCAACAGCAACGGGCAAGTGCTCGACCACCGCAATGTCACCAAGAGGATCTGGTATACCACCCTGAAACGTTTGGGTCTCAAGAAACGGCGTCCGTACCAGACGCGGCATACCACCGCCACGCTCTGGCTGGCCTCGGGTGAAAACCCGGAGTGGGTTGCACGTATGCTGGGACATGCCAACACCCGGATGCTTTTCACCGTCTATTCCCGGTATGTCCCAAACCTCACAAGGAATGATGGCTCTGCGTTTGAGCGGCTCTTAGCTGTCCTTGTCAAACACTTTCGCAGTTTAATTCCTGACACTGAAAGACGTGGAAGTTTCCCAGTCCACCCTCAGGTTGTCTGACTCAGTCTGCCCATCAGAAAGAGCCGTTGCTCCCGACAATCAGTCTG
>CAIOGM010000057.1 GCA_903857795.1 uncultured Geobacter sp. | reverse complement strand
TGCTCCCTTCTCAAAGATTGTCATCCCCGGATGGTTCTATCGGGGATACAGGTTTTACTTCGTGTAACTTCGTGTCCTTCGTGGATAATCGTTTTGGTGTTGTCTCTACATGACAACTACTTCCTCCGGGGTCACTACGCCGTCCGAGATTCTGAAGGAACGGATGACCGGTTGGCCTGGGTCCTGGAGGGAGACTATCACATAAGAAACCCCTGGCGTCAAGGCCAGGCGGATATCTTCCTCTGACGGACGGGCCGGCGATTCGGGATGGGAGTGGTAGATGGCCAGCATGCTGATACCCTCGGCTCGCAATTCCTTGACCACGCTGAACTGTTCCCGCGGCGCCATCATGAAGTGCTCGTTGCTGGCGTCGGTATTGGTCATCCGGTAGATAGCGGAAACCGTAGTGTCAGTTCCGCCGAGGATGCCGCAGACCTCCAGGGGAAAGCCGGAGCGGGCGTGGTCAATGATCTCATCGTGGATCGCGTGCGGTATCCGGATCATCTTACTGCTCCAGGTCACAGACGGTGAGGGCGTCCAGTTCGTCCCTGATCTCGGTGATGGTGGGGTGTTCCCCGCAGACCGGGCAGTTCGGATTGCGGTTGATTGCCACGTCCCGAAACTTCATCCCCAGGGCGTCGTACATCAGAATCCGCCCGACCAGGAGTTCCCCCTTGCCCAGCAGGAATTTGATTGCTTCGGTGGCCTGAATAGAGCCGATGACCCCCGGCAGCACCCCGATGACCCCAGCCTGGGAGCAGGTGGGGATGGCGTCCTTGGGGGGCGAGGTCGGGAAGATACAGCGGTAACAGGTGGATTTGCCGGGAAGCACCGTGATGGTCTGGCCGACGAACTGGAGGATGCCGCCGTGGGAGTAGGGCTTGCCGGCCAAGACACAGGCGTCGTTGATGAGGAACTTGGCAGCGAAGTTGTCGGTGCCGTCGACCACGAAGTCATACTCCTTGATGATCGCCATGATAGTGGCGGCGCTGATCCACTCGTGATAGGTCCGGACCTGCACGTCGGGGTTGATCGCTTCGATCTTCTCCTTGGCGGAGATGACCTTGGGTTTGCCGATGTCGGGGGTGAAGTGGATCACCTGGCGCTGCAGGTTGGAGAGATCGACGGTGTCGGCATCGGCAATGCCGATGGTGCCGATCCCGGCGGCAGCCAGGTAGAGAGCGATGGGCGCCCCGAGGCCGCCGGCCCCGATGATGAGGACTTTGCTGTCCAGCAGTTTCTGCTGTCCCTTGCCGCCCACTTCCTTGAGGATGATGTGGCGGGAGTACCGTTCGATCTGGGATTCGGTCAGAGCCATCAGCAGCCACCTCCCATGAAGTAAAGAAATTCGATGCTGTCCCCCGCTGTGACCGGGGTCCTCTCGAAGGCGGCGCGATCCACGATGTCCCCGTTCAGTTCCACGGTGACATACAGGCGCTGGGTCACCTCAAGCTCTTCAAGTAACGACTCGACGGAGCGGGTATCATTTTCGGGGAGTTCTGCTTCCTTGCCGTTTACGGTGATGGTCATGCGGTAGCTCCTGGGCAGGCCGCGTCCAGCGCCTGCTTGAAATCTTCGATGATGTCTTCGAGGTCTTCAATGCCGACGGAAACCCGGACCTGGTCTTCAGTGACCCCCATAAGGGCCTTTTCGTCGGGTGTATAGTCACAGCAGATGGTCCTGGCCGGATGGATCACCAGCGTCTTGGCGTCGCCGATATTGGCCAGGTTTTTGGCCAATTTGAGGCCGTTGATGACCCGGAAGGCCGACGGCTTGTCGCCGGTCCCGAAGGTGACCAGACCGCCGTACCGGCCGCCGTAGAGTCGGGACGCCACCGCGTAGTCGGGCGAATCCTCCAGTCCCGGATACTTCACCCAGCGGACCTGGTGATGGCTCTTGAGGAACCGGGCCAGAGCCAGCGCGCTGGTGCAGTGGCGGTCCATCCGGAGCGCCAGGGTCTGGATTCCTTCGGTCATGAGAAAAGAGTTCAGAGGCGCCGGACAGGCCCCCACATCCTTGTGGATCAGCTTGCGGGCCCGGGCCGAAAAGGCGAAGTTCCGGTACTTCTTGTGAAACAGTTC
>CAIOGM010000056.1 GCA_903857795.1 uncultured Geobacter sp. | reverse complement strand
TGGCCTATCCGGTCCGAGGGAAGATGGAAGACAAGAAACTCCGGATACCGTACAAGCCGGAGATCCGGGCCGATCTGCGCGCCGTCACCAAGGAGACCACCGCTGCCGGCAACATCCGGTTCACCGCCGAGCGGAGCGAAAACGGCCATGCGGACCGGTTCTGGGCGTTGGCTCTGGCCATTCATGCCGCGGGAAGTTTCGGCGGACCGCTGACGTATGAATCCCTGGGGAGTCGTCCTTCCGGCTTCACCCCCGGACGAGGAGCGTGGTGATAAAACAGGTTCAAGGTTCAAGGTTTTAACCCTGAACCCTGAACCTTGAACAGTTCTTAAGGGGACGTATGAGCATTCTGGACCAGTACGGCAAGGAGATCAAGACGGGGGCGCCGATCCGGGGTGAGATCGCTGTGGATACCCTGCGTAACCGTTACTCGACCTATCCCACGTCGGGGATGACGCCGCAACTCTTGGCGACCATCCTGCGTCAGGGGGATCAGGGGACGGTGCACCGCCAGGCGGAACTGTTCGAGGAGATGGAGGAGAAGGATTGTCATCTCTCCAGTATTCTCTGTACCCGGCGACTGGCAGTATCGGGGTTGCGGTGGGAGGTTTTACCGGCTTCCGATTCCCGGGAGGATAAGAAGATCGCGGCGGCGGCCAAGGAGATGCTGGAGTCACTGGAAAGCCTGCGAGATACCCTGTTCGATATCCTGGATGCCGCCGGTAAGGGGTTCTCCATGGGCGAAATCATGTGGGACCCGACTCCGGCGGCCACGGGGATCAGGGAGATCAAGTGGGTGCATCAGAAGAAATTCACCTTTTATAGTGTGGAGAAGACGCTGGCGTACCCACGACTATTGACCGACGCCGCCCCGCTGTTGGGGGAAGAGCTGCCGGCCAACAAGTTTGTTTTTCATCGCCATCGGGCACGATCGGGGATCACTCCACGTGGAGGACTCTTGCGTCCCATATCATATATGTGGCTGTTCAAGAACTTCGATATCAAGGATTGGTTGATCTTCAATGATCTCTATTCCGTCCCCATGCGGATCGGCAAGTATAAGCCGGGAAGCACTCCGGAGGAGATCGCCATCCTGAAACAGGCAACGCTGAACGTGGCGGTGGATGCGGCTGCGGTGATTTCGGATAACTGCCTCATCGAGCTGCTGGAGGCAAAGAACCGAGGGGATACCCAGGCGTTTGAAGCACTGGCTAATTTCTGCGACAAGGCAATGACCAAGTGCGTGCTGGGGCACACGGGGGCGGCGGAGAGTTCGGCGGGTAAGTTGGGAGGGGAAGATCAGGCCAAGGATGTACGGCAGGATATCCTGGAAGCGGACGCCGAATCGTTGGAGGCGTGTATCAAGTTCCAGATCCTGAAACCGTGGACCGGGTTCAACTTCGGGTGGGAGAAGAGCGTTCCCAAGTTCAAACTGCATTACGAAGCGCCCGATGACCTGGAAAAATCGGCTAAGGTCTACGGCATCCTGGTGAAGGATATGGGGTTCGGCGGGATACCGGAGAGCCATATCTATGATCGATTCGGCATCCCGTTGCCCAAGGAAGGCGAGGCGGTGGTCAAGCCGGCGGTTGCGGCGCCGGTGGTCGGTCCTTCGACTCTGCTCAGGGACCAGGCGGCGGTGGCCAACAAATCCGTAGGGGCACGGCGCGCCGTGCCCCTACATGATGCCTCTCCTGATTTGTCGGGGATGATCGACGCCACCGGCGACCGGCTGGACCCGGTGACCGGGGCGTGGTTGGATACGATGAAGCAGATGGCAAATAATGCGGCATCTCTGGAGGAGCTGCGGGACGCTATTCTGAATGCCTACCCGGACCTTCCCATTGAGGAGGCCGCCCGGATTATGGCGGAGCAGACCATGAAGGCGAATATGATAGGACGGCTAAAAATTGTGAATGGTGAAAAGTGAATGGTGAATAAAGACTTTGAACTTTTCACTATTCACCATTCACTATTCACGGAGTTCACATGACCGACGCCGAATACAGTGCCGTCTTCAAGCTCCCCTTTAAGGAGGCTGAAACCTTCTTTAAAGAGAAGTTGAATATCCCGACACAGAAGTGGGACGATCTCTGGCGGGATGAGCACGCCAAGGGATTCATGTCCGCCGGAGCGCAGAAGGCGGAACTGCTGGCGGGGTTGCGGGACGCGGTGCAGAAGAGTATCGACGGCGGGATGACCAAGAAGGAGTTCGCGGCCAAGTTCGATGAGCTCGCGGCGACGCATGGGTGGAGTTATAAGGGGGGGCGCAATTGGCGCAGCTCCCTGATCTATGACACCAACATCACCACGGCGTATCAGGCGGGACGGTGGCAACAGTTCCGGGACGGTGGGACCCGGCTCCTGCAATATGTTCATGCCGATGGGGTGCTGAATCCCCGACCCCAGCATCTGGCCTGGAGCGGGACGGTGCTCCCCATCGATCATGCCTTCTGGGTGACGAACTATCCTCCCAATGGGTGGCGCTGTCACTGTCGGGCGGTGGCGGTGACGGACCCGGCCCTGGTGACTCCGGAGCCGAAGGGGTGGCAAGAGATCGACCCCAAGACGGATACTCAGGTGGGGATTGATAAGGGGTGGGATTATAATGTGGGGGAGGCGGGGATGCTCTCCCGTGAAGCGGTATTGGGTGAGAAGCTGGCGTCATTACCACCTGCGCTATCCGCGCCGCTCTACAAGGAGATGGCAGCCGTCAATAATGACGCCGAATTTGCCCAGTGGGTTAAGGCGAAAATGGCCGACACGACGGAGTCGGGTGTGATCAAGACCACGGGGGAACAGTTCCGCGTAGGTTTCATCGATCCGGAGGTGCAAGCGAAGTTGGCGCAACTGGAAAAGCCGGTGACGCTGGAGACGACGCTCATCACGGTGACCGACAAAGAGTTCATTCATTCGCTGCACTTGCAGGATCTGGCGGCCGGGACGGGACGACACCCGGAACGGATTATCCCCTTGGAGATGGCACTGGAGTTGCCACGGCAACTGAGGGAGAGCACGGCGGTACTTTATGATGTTAACGATCCGGCGCTGATTTATCTCTTCGATGTGGCGCAGCAAGGCAAGAGTGGGAAGTGGGTTGTACGGGTGAATTTTTGGGATAAAAGAGCGAAACTTACCGGGAATGCGGTAACAACCAGTGCGGTTCTTGATGATACGGCAATCGCGGGAAATATCGAAGGGGGACAGTATATTGAGGTATGGAAGAAATAAGGAGCGATACCGGGAATCGAACCGCGGGACCCGCATGGCGGAAAAACCACCATACCACTCTACCACTGAGTCTATACCGCTCCTTGTGAGGACATCATAGCAAGACGGAGTAAAAATGTCGCAAGAAAAAAGCGCACTACGCACCGTCGTTACCAAATCCCGATCATGTGGTTGTTCCTGGGGCTCCGAAGCGCACCCGGAGCCGGGCTTCAAGTATCTCCATCTCGTAGCGTATTGCCATGGCCTTGGAGCTGCCTTCGAAGATGCCGTAATAATCGGGCAACACCGTCCGGTTCGTCTCAGCAAACAAACAGCCATGCAAAACGATGAACCGTTCGATATCTTTGTCCCTGGTAAGCGCCTTGCGGATATTGTCGATCCGGAGTCCCCGATATTTTTTGTAAGGATCGGGAAGGAAGAGGATTTTTTCAAGGGAGAATGCTCGGGGAGTCAGATCGAACAATTCTCCGGAGGGATGTTCCCAAACAGCATGAAACTCAGCTTCGATCAGGACTTTGCGCCACTCCCAGATTGCCCAGCCGAGGTGCTGTATTCCGCCGTGAGCAGTAATGTGCTCTGGCACGATGCTGAAGCATTCCAGCAGTGGCTTGTCGGGCGCCGGCTGACACGGCACCCATATCGGATCTGCACGGCTGATGCCGCGACAGAATGATCGTACATAAGGCTTAATCAGTTTGGGATACATGGCAGGAGTGTAGCACCTATGGATATCACCGTCACCATTGATGATAAGGACGTACGCGCCGCACTGGAGGCAGTGGTCCAGCGGGTGAATAACCTGGCGCCGCTGTTCCACCAGATCGGCCAGTACTATGAAGGGCGGGTGCTGGAGAACTTCGCCAAGGAGAGCGATCCGGCGGGGAACAAGTGGACGCCGCTCTCGGCGGCAACCATGATGAGCCGGCTGGGACTGCACAAGGGGTTCAAGAAGAACGGGGCGCTTTCGGCCAAGGGGAAGAAGATTATCACCACCAAGGCGCTCCTCTTCCAAAGCGGCGATCTGCGCAAGTCGATTCATTACCAGTCCACGAATAATAGCGTCATCATCGGCACCGGAGCCATCAACAATGTCCCCAAGTACGCCGGGGTGCATCAGTTCGGCACCAACATCGCCGGTCGGGGGAAGAAGACCACTATCCCCGCCCGTCCCTACCTGGCCATGAACCAGGGGACGACCATGGAGCTGGCCCCCAGGGACCGGGACGCCATTGTTAACATGGTGCAAAGCTACCTTGCCTTGAATTGATAATGGACAGTGGACAATTGATAATCGAGGCTTGGCATTGTCCATTGTCCATTGCCTTCGTCCATTGCCTTCGTCCGTATTTGCCCTGTGGCTGTTCCGGGGTACATGGGTAAGACATTGCATCACGGAATCAATCCTGAGTAAATTTAAACGCTAATTTAACACGGTTCCGGAAGCAGTAAGAAGGTTCAAAGTTCAATGTTCAGGGTCAGAACCTTGGACCTTGAACCTTGAACCTTTTTTTGTTGAACCGCTTCAGATAGAGCGGATAAGAAATGAGTGGTAGAAGATAGGGGACACGGCGGGCCGTGTCCCCTACTTTTGTCTTGAGGTGACCATGGAACGAATCATTACGCTGAGCTGTACGGACTTGAACGGAACCGTCCCTGGAGCGATTCAGGTGATTCCGGGTGGGACGCATTCTACCCCCAAAGGGGATTTCGTCTGTGACGCGGAAAGCGTCCGAATAATCCTGGCGGACTTCGAGACGCGAACCAATGACATGGTTATCGATTATGAGCACCAGACTCTTCACGATGTGCAGGCACCGGCAGCGGGTTGGGTCAAGGGGAAGATCGGCCTGGAAGATAGGGGAGCGGATGGTCTCTGGGCCACGGTGGAATGGACCGACAAGGCCCGTGAGTATATCGCCAACCGGGAGTACCGCTATGTGTCGCCGGTCTTCACCATGCGCAAAAGCGACGGTCGGGTGCTGTCGCTCATCAACGTGGCGCTGACCAATCAACCGAATATCGACGGTATGGTGCCGTTGATCAATAAACGAACCGGCCTTTCCGGGGAGGAGTCCATGTTGAAAAAAACATTGTGCAACAAGTTGGGTCTGGCGGAGACGGCATCCGATCAGGAAGTCATCGACGCCGTGGGGAAGCTCTGCGGTGATTCGGCCAAGGCATGCAAGTTGGCGGTGGATCTGGGATTAACCGCCGCCGCTACCGAATCCGAACTGACGGCGGTGATCCTGGCCATGAAGCAGGGGGAGACCAATGGCGCGACCCTGGCGGGAAAGGTGACGGCCTTGGAGCAGCAGTTGGCCCGACGGGATGCCGACGAGGTGATCGTCCAGGCCATGAAGGACGGCAAGATTACTCCGGCGCAGAAGGAGTGGGCGCAGGGGTACGCGGCCAAAGACCTGGAGGGATTCAAGCTTTTCGTAGCTAAAGCACCTGCGGTGGTACCGGTTGGTGATCTGGGAAGCGGCGCACCGGAACAGCACGCCGAGGTCGACGCGGTGACCCTGGCCAATAAGGCCGTGGCCTATCAGCACGAATGCCGCGGCTCCGGTCGGATCATCACCATGACGGAAGCGGTAAACCACGTGAAGGGGGTGAAGTAATGGCAAATCGGGGATTGATCAAGAGTTTTACCGCGGAGAGTGCTGTTGCCGCCTATCGCATCGTTAAGCATGGCGCTGCTGACACCGTGGTGGCCCAGGCGACGGCGGTAACCGACAGTCTGCTGGGTGTGACGAGCCAGCTGGCCGGTGTTATCAATACCCGGGTGGATGTGGTCCTGGGGGATAGCACGGATGTGGAGTACGGCGCCACGGTTACCCGGGGTGACTGGCTGACCACGGATAGCGTGGGGCGGGCAGTGACAGCGGCGCCGGCGGCGGGTGTCAACAACAACATCATCGGCAAGGCGCTCTTGTCCGGCGTGGTGGGGGATATCGGGCTGGTGCTCTTGGCCCCCGGACGGATTCAGGGGTAAATGCAGGCTGAAGGCTGAAGGATAGAACCTCGACTTTAAAGGAGTTTTTTTATGGCAAATGCACCATTTCCTATTCAACCCGAGTTGACGGCCATCGCCATCGGGTACCGCAACTCCACACTCATCGCCGATGGCGTTCTCCCCCGCATTCCCGTGGGGAAGAAAGATTTCAAGTACCTCCAGTATAACCTGTCCGACGGCTTCACCGTGCCGGATACCAAGGTGGGGCGGACGGGGCGCGTGAACGAGACGGAGTTTTCCGCCGTGGAGTTCACCGCCAGTACGGAGGATTTCGGCCTGGAAGATCCCATTCCCCAGGATGATATCGACAACGCGCCGGTGAATTACGATCCTCTGGGGCGGGCCGCCGAAGGGATCACCGACATGATCCTGCTGGACCGGGAGATCAGGACTGCCGGGATCGTCTTCAATGCCGCCACCTATGGAGCGTCGAACAAGACCACCCTGAGCGGCACGAGTCAGTTTTCGGACTTTAGCAACTCGGACCCCATCGGGATTATTCAGTCGGCGTTGGACGGCGTGATCATGCGCCCCAATATCATGACTATCGGTCGCCCGGCCTTTTCGGTGCTCTGCCGTCATCCCAAGCTCTGCAAGGCTATTTTCGGCAATAACACTGATGCGGGGATCATCACCCGGCAGCAACTGGCGACGCTCTTCGAACTGGAAGAGGTGCTGGTGGGGGAAGCCTGGCTGAACAACTCCAAGCGAGGTCAGACGGCGGCCCTGGCGCGGGTTTGGGGTAAGCATATCGCCCTGATGTTCCGGGATAAGAACGTCTCCAACCGGGGACGGATGTCCTTTGGCTATACTCCCCAGTTCGGTAACCGGATGGCCGGGTCTTGGGAAGACAAGAACATCGGCCTGCGGGGGGGACAACGGGTCCGAGTGGGGGAAAGCGTGAAGGAGCTGATCTGTGCTCCCGATCTCGGTTACTTCATCCAGAACGCGGTGGCGTAATGACGTAGGGGCACGGCGCGCCGTGCCCCTACACAGGAGGGAACAATGGCTAAGTCCGATAAAACCACAACCGATACGGAAGCGGAAGCTCCGGTGAGAAGCTCTTTTGTGATTCTTGAACGCATCAACCATAACCGGGAGGATTACGAGCCGGGTGAAACTATTTTGCTCACGGAAGAGCAGGCGCTGCCGCTGCTGACGGTGAGCGCCATCGCTTCGATTCCGGAGAGTTGATCATGGCCTACTGCACCCTGGCCGACATTGAGGCGCCGGAAGAGGATCTGATTCAATTGACCGACGACGCGGGGCTGGGGGTAATCGACGAGGTCATCGTGGCCAAGGCGCTCAGTCATGCGGGTGAGCTCATCGACGGTTCGCTCCGGGGGCGCTATCTGCTCCCGTTATCGCCGGTGCCCGGGTTGCTGGTGAATCTGGCTGCGACGATTACGTTACGGCGGCTGTATGCTCGACGGTCAGCGGTGAAGGTCCCCGAATCGCTTCAGGATGATTACAAAAACGCCTTGAAGATTCTGGAGAGTATCCAGAAGGGGACGGTGACCCTGGGGGTCGGGCTGCCGGATACGGTGATTGTCGCCGCCGCCGGAGGGATGGTGGCGGCGCCGGACCGGATCTGCAGCCGGACTATGCTGAATGACTGTTGACAGGGGGTATTCCATGAGACTGGCCACGAAAAACGAAATATTGATTCTGTTGGGAGCGTGCGTGCCGCTCTTTGCTGCACATTGTATTTCTGCGGCGGGAGCCACCACGAAATTCCTCTTCGATAATGCCAGTTCCTTCGATCTTGATTCGGCGCTGGTCTCCGGGATGCTCGCTCAGCTCAACACGGCGGGGATCGTGGACGCGGATTGCGTGGCTCGGTTTGCGGCGTTCGGGGTGGTGACTCCGGAACCCACCGTGACGGAGTTCCGGACGTACCGCTCACCGGTGGGAGATCCTGTCCCAGCGGGGGCCGTGGCTGTGGCAGATACGACCGATCTGGCATACCAGATAATCACTGTTGAGATGACAATATGACGAAAACGGCGGCAGTTGTTCTTAACGGTCAGACCGTAACGATGGGTATGGCTGCGACATCTTTCCCTGCCACGGGCGGTAATGCGGTGGCGGGAGCGGTGGGTCTGGCGCTTCAGGTAGTATGCGCTTATTCGGCAGCCGTGACTGTGGGGGTGCTGGTGGAGGTGCTGACCTCTCCGGACAACACCAATTATGACACTGAGGCGTATGTGTCGCAGTTCGTCCCGATTATCGCGGCAGGGGGAACGAAAACGTTGACCATCGCAATCCCTTATGCCGAGGATATTC
>CAIOGM010000055.1 GCA_903857795.1 uncultured Geobacter sp. | reverse complement strand
GGCTTTTTCTCCCTCCGGATCACCCTGTCAACTGGTAATAGCCGCGACGGATAACGCCATGCATGATCCGGCCCGAACGAGCGAGCGGCGGCTGGTGACGGTGACGGTGCAGTACGGCGCGGGGCGGCAGATCACCGGGGAGCATCTGTTTATCATCCGCAATCTGGAGTACATCCCATGATGTTAACGACCATTCAAACGGCCTTTACCACCGCGTTAACCGGGCTGGGTCTCTTTAAGGATGTGGGGCTCTGGCAGGGGGATCTGGATGCGGCGACGCAGAATCCGGCGCGGCTGCCGGCGGCCTGGATTCTCTTCACCGGGGCACGCTACGGCGCTCCTCGCACCATCGGCGCCACAGTGGCGCCGGCTGAATTGGGTTTTGCCGTGGTGGTGGTCTGCCGCAATCTGGCCAGACCGGGGAAAGGGACGGCGCAGAGCTATGAACTGGTGGAGCAGGTGGTGGCGGCGCTGACCCGGCTGAATACCGGGTTCGGTCAATCCTGGCCCGATGGGGTGGAGCTGGTAACCATGGAACGAGGTATTGCCGCCTATGCCGTCAGCGTGACGGTGAAGACGAATCCGTGAGGCAAGGGACAATTGACAAGGGACAATGGATAATTGTCAGCTGTCAATTGTCAATTATCCATTATTGAAAAGGAGAGAATATGAAACAGCTTATCTACAACGGGGACATGGGGCCGAACATCACCATCGGGGGGATTCCCTTCACTGCCGGAGAAATCGTGGAGGTTAACGATGATGCCCTGGCCGACGAGTTGTTGCGCAAGCCGAATCTCAGCGAAGCGCCCCCGGTGGTGACCACTAGCGGCAAGAGCGTCAAGGCTGCCGCTGATCCGGTCATCATCAACCCCTAACCCGTGGGGGCGAAGCAAGCCTCGCCCCTACCTTCACTCTTCAAACTTCAACCTTCAACCTGTTGTAAAGGAGATCATCATGCAAGGTTTAGGCTCCCGAGGGATACTCGGCATCCAGTATGAAGCAACCTACGGGGTCCTCCCCTCGGCGGACGTGCCGGTCATCCCGGCTAATCTCACCAAGGTCTATATTGAAACGGAAGGGTTCAAGGCGTCGCGCAACCTGGTGGCGTCGTCAGTGATTACCGGGGTGCGCCACTCCACCAAGCCGCTCTTGGGGAATATCGATGTGCAAGGTTCCCTGGCCACGGAGTTGGGCTCCACCCTGGGGATGCTCTTCTACGGCGCCACCGGCTCCGTGGCGACGGTCACCAATGCCAGCACCGGCGGGGAAAGCGTCGGAACGGCATTAACTCCCAGCGCGGTTACCACCGATTCCACCACCCAGACCATGACTCTCACCGTGGCCAGTAACGCGTCCGCCCTGGTAGGGACCACTATCACCCTGGGAGCGGCCTCTACCATTAACTCGGTGGATGTTTCTAGTTATCGCTTCCGGGTGATCAAACTGATCTCTACCACGGGGATCATCTGCCGGCTGCCGGCGGGACTGGCGCCTGCCGGGACCGGCATCGCCGCGACCTTTACCGCCGCCAACGTGAAAGTGGGAGTCATCGGCAACTCCTACACCCATACGTTCAAGTCCGGCGGCATCCTTCCCAGCTTCGTGGTGGAGAAAGGGTTTACCGATATTGCCCAATACTTCCTCTACACCGGCTGCAAGGTGGGGAAGATGACGCTGAACCTGGACCCGGAGGCCGTGCAGAAGATCAGCTTCGACTTTACCGGCAAGAATGAGGCGGTGTCCACCACCTCCTGCAACGCCACCGTGACCGACCTGGGGAAAAACTCTTTACTGGGCTCCATGATCGCCTCGCTCAAGGAATCCGGCGGCACCAATGACTTGACCTCCAAGGTGACCAAGCTGGATATCACCCTGGATAACTCCCTGGACACCAGTATCTACTGTATCGGTGGCGTGGGGCAACGGGCGGCTATTCCCGAGGGACTCTCCAAGGTAACCGGCACCGCCTCCATGATCTTCGAGAATGTGGTGCTCTACAACAAGGCTGTCAGCGGGACCAAGACCGACTTGGTGGTGGTGATCAAGAACGGCACCGGCTCGGGGTTATTGAACAATGAGCAGTTGACCATCACCATTCCGGAGTTGATCTTCAAGCAGGAGACCCCGGTAATCGCCGGAGACAAGGGGCTGATGGTGACTTTGGCCTTTGAGGCGTTCTACGAGAGCGGTAGCGGCAAGACCTCGCTACAGCTGGATCTGCTCAACACGGCCATCACGATATAAACTAGGTTAGAGGTCAGAGGTTAGAGGTTATAACCCCTGGCCCCTGACCTCTAACCTCTAACCTATAACCCGAGGTTTTAAATGAATCCTTACGCCATGTTCAAGACCAATGTCGCCGCCGAAGCTGATCAGGGGATTGCCCTGGATTACGGCTCTTTCTCCATCAGGATCAACCGGGCCGGTGGCTCTAACAAGCGGTATGGTCAGGAACTGACCCGCCGTCTGAAGCCGTATCGGCGGCAGATCGATAACGATACCCTGGACAACGCCGTCGCCGAGAAAGTGATGGCCGGACTCTATGCCGATACGGTGGTCATCGGCTGGGACGGGGTCACCGACGAGAACAACGCTCCCCTCCCCTTTTCCCGGGAGAACTGCATCAAGCTCTTCACCGATTTGCCGGAACTGTTCCGTGATGTCCAGGAGCAGGCGGCCAAGGTGGGGAACTTCCGGCTGGAAGAGCGGGAAGATGATGCAAAAAACTCAAACAGCTCCTCCGCTACGAACTGAAGCACGGCGAGGAGCTGCAGGCGGCTTTGGAATACCGGGAAAAAACGGGAGGGATGGCCGATATCATAGCCAACCGCCCGGAGCTCAGTCAATGGAGCCTCCCCTGGTGGGAGGCTTTTTCCTTACTTTCGGGAAGCAGACCTTGGACCATGGGAGGCCCGGCCCCCATCTCGCTGACCGAGGTGGAAGCATACTGCCGATTGAAAGAGATCGCTGATCCGGATGAAGTGGATGAATTGTTGTATCAGGTGAGAAGGTTGGACGGGATCTGGTTGGAAGAGCAGGGGAAGAAGACGGCGACGTAGGGGCACGGCGCGCCGTGCCCCTACCGGCAGGTGAGAAGCACGAACCCGATGGCGGCGGCAGCGGCCAGATGGGGGGAGATGAAGCTGGTCATAATCAGCATGAGGAACAGCAGCACGAATTTCATGGAAACAGTTTACGGGGCTTTAACCCCTTTGTAAAGAGGTAGTCATCATGGCCGGATCAACTGTCGGTATTGCCATTGAGGTGCAAGGGGTAGCGCAAGCGGACGCCGCCGTCAAGGTGGTGAAGCGGAGCCTGGAGGATCTGGGAACCAGCGGTACTGATGCGGGGCGCGGCGTGCAGGTCGTGAAGCGGAGCCTGGAGGATCTGGGAACCAGCGGTACTGATGCGGGGCGCGGCGTGCAGGTCGTGAAGCGAAGCCTGGACGATCTGGGGAGCGGTTCGGCCAAATCCGGAGTCAACGCGATTACCTCCGCCATGGACAATCTGGGGTACTCCCTAGGGAGTCTCAAGGAGCTGGCGTTACAGGCCGCTTCCGGCCTCGCCCTGCTCAAGCTGGCCGAACTGGCCAAGGACGCCGTACTCCTTTCCGCCCGTTACGAGACTCTAGGGGTGGTCATGTCGGTCATCGGCAAGAATTCCGGCTATGTGGCCACACAGATGACCGAGTTTCAGGCGGCGCTGCAAAAGACCGGGATCTCCGCCGTGGAGGCCCGCCAAGGGCTGGCGCTCATGGGGCAGGCACAGATCGATTTCTCCAACTCGGAAAAGCTGGCCCGCATCGCGCAGAATGCGGCGGTGGTGGGTAATATCAACTCTTCCGAGGCGTTCAACCGGATGATCACCGGTATGGCCACCGGCCAGAGTATCATGCTGCATCACCTGGGGTTGATGACCAACTTCGAGGCCGCCTATATCAATGCAGCCCATGCGGCGGGGAAGACCGCCGCCGATCTCACCACCACCGAGAAGGCGGCGATTCGGGTCAATGAAGTCATTCGGGCAGGGGTGGGAATCTCCGGAGCGTACGAGGCCGCCATGGGGACGGTGGGGAAGCAACTCACCTCGCTCCCCCGCTACTTCAGCGACCTGATGGTGGCGGTGGGGAGCATGGGGCAGGGGACGATGTTCACGGCGGTCTCATCGCTCACCGATGCTTTGAAGTGGCTGGTCAAGAATGTGGAAGATGTCATCACCGTGATCAAGGCGGCGCTGGCGCTGGGGGCGCTGGCCGCACTGGGGAAGATGCTGGACATGCTTCTGGTGCTCAATGCCGCTAACAAGGCAAATACCGCAGCCACCATCGCGGCGGCAGAGGCGAAGGTGGTTTCGACTGCCGCTACGCTGGCCGAGGTAACCGCCGATGCCGCCATGATCGGATCGCAGTCAGCGGTGACCGTAGCAAAGTCGGCCAATGTCCTGGCCACGGAAGAGCTGATAGTCGCGCAAAGAGCCGCCACCTTGAGCGGACAAATGATGACTGCCGCGACTACGGCCGGAAATTTCGCCATGGGGCTGGTAGGAGGGCCGGTCGGCTTGGCGGTTATTGCTATCGGCGCCCTCATCATCGCCTGGAACAAATTATCCGAAGCGGAAGCGGAGCATGATAAGAACCTGGCCCAGCTGGCCGAATCCAGCGCTTTCGGCAAGATGACCGCCAAATTGAAAGAGACGCTTGAGCTGGCCGACAAGCTGGAAAAAGCGAACAAGAGCCCGGCGGATCAGGCGAAGTCGGCCCAGGAAGATACCCAGGCGAAGATCAACGCCGCCATCAAGGAAAACATCATTCTGAAGGTGAAGCAAAAAACTTTGCAGGATGCGGCGGACTCTTCGATCTATGGCCGGTCCGCTGCAGGGAAAGTAACCGAACTGGAACAATTGAACAGCAAGATCACCGAAAATAACCGCCTGATTAAAGACGGGGCGACGATTACCGAGGCGCAAATTTCCGCCGAGGCGCGAGTCAGGGCGGCAAGAAAAACCGACACGGAGCCGGTAAAACCGGATCTGAAAGCAGCCAAGGCCGCCGAAAAATGGCGCAAAACCTATGCCGACCTTCGCACTGAAATTGACAACTTGAATCCGGCTCTGGATAAGAGTGCTCAGGAAGTCAACAAGGTGAACAACAAATACGATGATCTGGGAAAGAGTGTAGGAGCTAATATCCCCCGCCTCCAGGCGTTGAGAACGGAAGAAATTGCAGCAATCGCCACGGCTAAAGCCTACAAGGAGGCGGTGGACAACCAGGTCGAAATGCGCAAAAGCATTGAGCATATCGATGAATATAAGCTCAAGCTTCAGGAGTTGACCGCCAGTGAGGCGGTGGCAGCTCAGTTGCAAATCCAGATCAAGTACAAAAAGGCTATGGACGAAGCGTTGCTGGCTCAGGCTTCCGCAAAAAATCCCGAACAGCAAGCTCTTGCCGATCAACAGGTGGCGGCTATCGGGGCGCTTATCGGCAAAGAAACCGAACTGGCCCATGCAAAAGAGGTATTCGGCCAGCGTGAGGCGCAGATCACCCTGCTCAAGGCACAGGGGGCCGTGGTGGAGGCGCAACAACAACAGGAACAGCTCGACGCGGATAAGGCGATTCTCTCGGGGAAAGATCTGCTGACCACCGCGTACTTGAAACAGGCAAACGCCATCAACGCGATTAAGGCGGCACAGGATCGGGCCAACGTCGTGACGGATATGACCAGCTCCACGGCGATCATGAACGAGGCCGACCCCTATAAGAAGAAGCTGTTGCAGATGGAGGCCGCGTATCAAAAGGAAATCAAGGATACCAAGAGCCATCTTGAGCAGCTGAATAAAATCAGAAATGACGGCGGGACTGCGTATCTGAACGACAGCAAGAATATCGACAAGGATATCGCCGCTTCCAGTGCCTGGCTGACGGCCAAGGATAAGGAGAATCACGACAACGTCACCCAGGCCAAGATGACCATGACGGCGGATTACCTGAATGTCGCCGGTCAGGCCTTCACCGCCCTGGCTGAGACGCAGGATCAGAGCAGCCGCCAAGGGTTCGAGACCGCCAAGGCACTCAATATCGGCGCGGCCATCATGAGCACGGCGGCGGCCATCATCGGCCAGCTGGCCGGGCCGGATGCCTGGACACCTATAGCGTGGGCTCGGGCCGCCATGGCTGGAGTCATGGGGGCGGTGCAGGTGGCCAAGATTGCTTCCACCACCTTCAAGGGAGGCGGTTCGGCGTCATCGGCGGGGGCGTCCGGATCATGGGGCGGATCAAATGGCGCTTCTTCGTCGGTAGGTTCGGGGATCAGCGCCCCCACCACGTCCATTCGGGACAGTCAATCTCAGGCGGATCTGACCCGCATCGCCGGAAGCATGGAGAGCGCCAGCATCGCCCTGGTGAAGGTGGCGAACGGCTTAACCAAGATTGCGACGCTCTTCGAATCGGGGACCGGGAAGTATCTGGGTGGGGCGCTCTCGTCGGTTTCCATCGACAACAGCGGCGGCGGGGTGCCTCTGGCCAACAGTAACGGCTTCTGGAGTTCTACCAGCAACGGCGCGGCTATGGGAGCGACCATCGGCTCCATCCTCGGACCGCTGGGAACGGTGGTGGGTGGGGTTATCGGCTCCGTTATCGGGAGCACCATGAATGCCATGTTCGGCAGCGGCAACAGCTGGTACACGAAGAATTCCGGGCTGAGCCTGGGGATCTCCGGGGGGGCGTTGACCAATCAGGCGTATCTCAACGAACAGAAGGATGGGGGATGGTTCAGCGGCAACGAGACCCGGACCGGTTATGTGACCGCCAATTCCCAGGCAACGGCAGCCATTAACAGTTATCTTGGTCAAATCACCGCGCAGGTTTCCCGTTCGGCGGCGGTCATGGGGACGACGGCGGATCTGGGAAGCGCCACGCTTACCCCCTCGCAGATCCAGACCAGCGGCCGGAGCGCCGCCGATATCCAGAAGGATCTGGAAGCATGGTTGACCACGGCGGCGGGGGCCTTTGCCGGAACTATCAAGAATCTGGATCAGTATATCTTCCCGGGAGAAGACAAGTTCACCGGCCTGATCCGGCTGGCTACCAGTCTGCAAGGGGTGAATATCGAGCTGGCCACCATCGGCGGGACCCTTATCGAATCGACCATGAAGGGAGCGGATGCCGCCTATAATCTGGCTTCGGCCTTCGGCGGGCTGGATAAGTTGCAGTCGGCTTCGGCGACCTATCAGAAGGCGATGTTCACCGATACTGAGCAGGCGGCCATGAAGGCGAAGGGGGCGGGATTGCAGGTGACGTCGGCCTTTGCGGAGATGGGGGTGGCGGTGCCGGCCACCAAGGAGGGGTTCAAGAGTCTGGTGAACGGGTTGGATCTCACTACCGACCGGGGACGGGCGCTCTTTGCAGCGCTACTGAATGTTTCGGATAGTTTCGCCACGGTGATCAACCAGGCGGATACCCTGGCCAAGACGTTGCGGGAGAGCACTCAGGATCTGACGGTACGAGAGATGAATGTCACCGGGAACACCACCGGGGGGACGCTGACGAAGCTGGCCTTTGACCAAGAGCAGGAGCGGCAGGATTACGCGGCCAAGGGGCTGGATCTGACTCGGCTGTTGGTGGTGCAGCAGCTGGAGTGGAACAAGGCCATTACAGACACCACCACGGCAATCATGGCGCAGACGACGGAGCTTTCCACCTACGCCGAAACGCTCCGGACCAAGCTGAGCGACGCCTTGACGGGGGCCATATCCGTGGCGGACGCTCTCCTTCAGATGAAGAGCACCGATGCCTCGTTGACACCGCTGCAGAAGCTGAACGCGGCCAGGGATACCTACACGTCCACCCTGACTACGGCCAAGACCGGGGACGCCACCGCCATGGGAGCGGTGGGGGGAGTGGGCCAGGCGTATCTGGACGCGGCCAAGAACTACTTCGGCACCGCCGGCGGCAGTTATCAGGCGATCTACGACAGTGTCACCGGATCGGACGGCCTAGGAGGGCTACTGGGAGTGGGGAACGCCACAGTTTCGGAACTGACTTTGGTGCGGCAGGCGCTGGTTGATGTGAAAAAAGCCGTGGACTTGGGGACTAATGCCACGGATGGGGTGGACAATACGACCTTGACCCAGTTGCAGGCGGTCATCGGCACTACGGCCACCATGTCGACCTATCTGGAGCAGTATCTGCAGGCAGATGCGGCAGCCAAGGCGGCGGCGACAGCCACGGCGAATGATGCAATCGTAGCGGCAAATAAGACACGTGACATCGGGATCTTGCAGGAGCAATTGAAGACGACAGTGACAGCAGCGGATCCACTTGCATCCCAAACCCAAAGTTTTTTGACTTGGGCTGCACATGGTGATGTTTCCTTGAAGGAAGCAGTTGCGGTGTTGACTCCAGAAGTCGCCGAGATAGCCCGAACTGTAAATGGGTTGGCATCTTCCGGCGAAGATCCCAATTCGTGGTTTGTGACCAATTGGCGAAACACATTGGTAGCCTATACCAATGGGCTTGATACTGCTCTTGCTTGGCAAGCTCAAGACAACAAAGCCACCTCCCTCCGCTCCCAGATCACTGCCTTGGGGGGCACCCCCAGCTATGCCGTGGGTTCGCCCTTTATTCCTTTCGATCAAACCGCCAATATCCACCAGGGGGAGATGATCATCGATCGCCGGAGCGCCGACGTGCTGCGCTCCTACGGCGTCCCCACCACCGGCGCCGCCGATAACCGGGAGGGAGTAGCAGAACAGAAGCGAACCACCGCCGAACTGCAAGCCCTGGTACGGCTGCAGTCGGCGGCCAATCAGGCTATTATCGAACGACTGGACGCCTCGGAAGATCGTTTGCGAACCATTGAAAATCAAGGGAGGTTGGCGGCATGAAGATCTGGCTGGCGGAAATCACGGCGTATGACCCCTCGACTCTGAACGAGATAACGCTCCGCTTCTGCTCAGGGTTGGGGTTCGTTACCGGACCAACTGAGACCCCGGCTGATACCCTGTATATACCGAGGATCACTCAACCTGCCCTGCTACGAAGAAATATACCAATACCAGGTGCAGATATAACCTCAACTAAATTGAGTTATGGCGAACTGGTTCTGGCTAATACTGATGGGGGACTCGACTATCTGACACAACTGGACTTCTCGGGAAGGAGTATAACTCTTCGTTGTGGTGTCGGGCCGTTGTATCCAGCCGACTTCCCCATAGAGTTAGTTGCAGTGGTTGACGATGTCAAAATAAATATGAGTGAGGTGTCGGTAAAGATAAAATCTCCTCGTATAAACTGGGATCAACCGATCACCACCGCTGTTTACGGTGGCACCAATTCGGGGGGAGCGGGGATCGACGGAGACGCGAACCTGAAAGGTACTTTGAAACCGGTATGCTTCGGAGCTGTTTATCTGATGTCTCCCGTGCTCGTCAATAGCTCCAAGTTGATATATCAGTACCACACCCCTGGAATTATTGCTCCCACGGTTAATTATATGGAGCCGGTCTTGGAGTATGCATTTGAAGGGGGAACGTTGATGGCATCCGGTGCTGGTTACACCTCTCAAGCTGACATGGAGGCAAATGCCCCTGCTGCCGGCTCGTTCCGAGTATGGTACGGAGGTGGCTGCATTCGGTTAGGGTCATCCCCCTCCAAGAAACTGGCTGTCAGTGTAGCGTCAGGCTCCCATTGTTGTTTTTGGTATCTACTCGAAGCACTCATTCGTGGGCCTGGCGGAGTGGTCGACAACGGTTTCGGTATATCCCAGGTGTCTACATCCGGATTTTATAATGATTCTATTGTGACAGATGACAGCATTGCCTCTTACGGTTTAGTTCTCCAGCAGGGGGACACGCTTTCAGGAGTGATAGACCGTCTCTGCCATTCCGCGGGGTATTGGTGGGGATTCAGAAAAAGTGGAATGTTCTGCGTCGGTGAGTATATTTCGGACGACTCCATAGCCGCCACATTAACTGTCGATCGAATAAAGTCGTTTGATCGCAATACTGCTCCAATGTACTGGCGGGTAACAATGAATTGCCAGAAGAACAACGCCGTACACAGTGATTCTGATTTTGCCGGTACAACAACCCTGGAGGAACGTCAGTACATGTCCAGGGAGTGGACTCAGGGGTTTAGACAAGACGTAAATATTCAGACTAGACATTTGTCGTCTCAAGAGCTTGTTATCGACAGCTTAAGCAGGTGGCCCTTATTCTTTAATACTTCTCCGATAGGAATCTGGTTGCGCATGGCAGGAGGCCAAGGAGGAACTACGCGTGAGGTGCTGACTGTGACCGTGATACTCGGTACTGCTGAACTTTCTATGATCGACATAGGTTCAAAAATTACGGTGCAAATGCCCAGATTGGGTTACACGACAGGCAAGGATTTTATTGTATGTGGTATTCAAACTGATCAGGCGAAGGGAATAGCTGATCTGACTCTCTGGGGGTAACATGAGCAACTGTCTGTTCGCCTGGCCGGATAGGACGCTGACCACGGCGACATCCGCGCCTACATTCTCCGGAGGGGCATGGTCCACCGCGCTCCCGTTAACCAATCTGCAGGATACCAAACTCGGATCAGTGGCCAGGTCAAGCAATGCCGCCGTCGGGTCAACTACGTTCGATATCGATTTGAAGACCACCAGGGAGATTCGGCTGGTCGCCATTCCTGATCATAACTTCAGTTTTGCCGCGACGATCCGCGTGCAGGTGGATACGGAAGCGACGTTCGCTCTCCCATATGCCGACAGCGGGACTCTATCCGTCTGGCCTCGTTATTACCCTGTCGGGATGCTGCCGGCTACCCACGAAAGTTATGCCGACGGGAAATTGACGCTGGAGGCGGCGGCAGGGCTCAGGTCCGGGTGGTGGTACGCTTTCCCTGCCACCGTGCAGGGCCGGTATCTCCGCGTCACCATTACCGACACCGGCAACTCCTCCGGCTATGTCCAACTCAACCGCTTCATCTGCGCTCCGGCGTGGCAACCGGAGATCAACATGACCTTCGGCGGATCACTGGCCTGGGTGGCCGATACCGACAGCAGCAAGACCCTGGGGGGAACAACGTATTTCGACCGGCGCACGCCCCGGAGATCCCTGCAGGTAAATCTGGAAGCATTGACTCCTGGACAGGCCATGACCTGGGCGTTCGAGTTACAGCGAATACTGGGGATAAACGGGGAACTGTTCTTCGTCTATGACCCGGCGGATACCGATCTCCTGATGAAACAGCGGAGCTTCCTGGCCAATCTGCGGCAGTTGAACGCCATCGAATACCCCTACTACAACAGTCAGAAAACCGCCTTCGAACTGGTGGAAGTCCTCTGATTATAGTGGGTGATCCGGGGGTGTATTCAGGATGTCTTGATCGGTAGTTTTCAACAGGAAATTTACTGGAATATTTTGATGCAGTTCAGGAAACTTTTGCAGGGCAGCATGGGGTAGTTAAAAAGCCATTTAACCATTGTTGTTCACTCCCAAATAAAACGCAATTTACTCCCAAATAAAACGGCGCGCTGGTGGGGCAAACTGGAGCACAAAGACCACACCAAAGACCACACGAACACATAAGAACAAAAAAAGAGGCCACAGCATATGCCGTAACCCCTTGATTTTTTTGGTCGGGGCGAGATGATTCGAACTTCCGACCCCCTGCTCCCGAAGCAGGTGCGCTACCAGGCTGCGCTACGCCCCGACGTGAATTATTCTTTTAACGTTTCCGATGGTTTTTGTCAAGGGGAAAGTCGGAAGGGGGGGAGGAGATTTACCACAAGGAACCAGATCGGAGGAGAGGCAAAATGATGAGGCGCGGGCAATGAGTAAGACTTTTCTCCGCATCACTGCATCACGTCACGCCGCCGCGGTTCGCTCCTTGATCCAGCCTCACCATCCCGCGATCTGTCGCCCGATCCAACCTCCTCGCCACCGGCGGCGGGGATAACTATGGGACCAGATTGTCAAACTCACAGCATAGACAGAGAATGCAGCAACGTTGTTAAACATTATCTACCATCACTTCTGATTGCATCCCCGTAGTTCGATTCTCTCGACAACATCGCTAAAAAAGGGTAAACTCCCGCCGTTCAAACAACTTTTCCTGAAAATCGCCTCGACTGGGAAGATGTCCGGTTGTCCAAGGTGTTTTGAATTGCCTGCTCAACCGGAACATAATTTTCGTGCAATTACTGATGAATTGCTCTGAAGTTCGAATCGGAGACAAAAATGAGAGAAGACATCAAAGTCAGTGTTGCTGGCAATATGAATGTAGAGTATGAGTTCACCCAAGATTGGTTTCAGTATGGATCTCAGCTATGGCCGAACCTGACGGAGCATTTACCCGTGCATGACAATTTGCATCGCTTCATGGAAATAGGATCATTTGAGGGTCGTAGTACTGTCTGGATCATCGAAAACATGATGAAGGCTGGCGACCAGCTGCTATGTGTAGATACTTGGGCCGGCGGCGAGGAGCATTCCACCATCGATATGGTTGCGGTAGAGCAGCGGTTTGACCGCAACATCGCGAGGGCCAAGAGTAAAGTGCCAAGTATCAGCGTCCAGAAAAACAAAAAGAACTCAGCCTCTGCCCTGGCACATCAAATGTGCTGGCTTGACAGCGGGTTCCAAGGCTACGACTACATCTACATCGATGGCAGCCATCAGGCTTCGGATGTCCTGCGGGATTGTGTCATGGCGTGGGAAGTACTGCGCCCGGGCGGGATCATGGTTATGGATGACTATCTGGGTGGAGACCCAAGTATGCCGCTGCACCGACCCAAGATGGCCATTGATGCCTTCATGAACATCTCTGCCCCGAAAATGGAGATCCTGCACCTTGGGTATCAGATTGCAGTCAAGAAGGAGCTGCCGAGATGATCGTCCTGAATAGTAAGGAGTGATTCCCACACTAAAGGCACCAAGGTTAAAAAAACCTTGGTGCCCTTTCTTTATTGTTCGGTTCTCTCCACCCTGCCCCTCCAAGAGGAAGGACGGGGAGGATTATTAATCTTGTACAGTTTGTCTCTGCAGGAGGATCTGTGCTAGTATCGGCTGAAAAAAGAAGGCGGGAACCTTGTGATGGTACAGATCGGAATCAAATCCTTGCAAATTTGGCAGAAGCGGTGGGAAAAGGCGCAATTCGCTTCCAGGAACGCCCTGCTCCTGTTAGTAGCAGCGCTCTCCCTGGCATTCGGAACGCCGACTCCCCTCCATGCGTCATCTCAGAAAGAGTCGTCAGCGGAAGAAGCCATGGTGACGCCCACACCACATTCGGAGACGAATGACGGCTTTCAGCTGACGATTACGGCCTTTCAGCTGTTTGAAAAAAAAGGGAACGAGCTTACCGTGGTGCTGCGAAAACTTCAGGCCGAGGCGGCGGGCTCCCCCGATGATCCTGCAAAGCAGAAGGCAGATTTTCTCGCCAAACTGACCCACCTCTACCCAGGGTCAACCTTTGACGGAACAACTGGAACGATTCCGTTTCAGAAAGAGTATGTTGCGCACTTCAACAGCGCATTGAAAGTCACCGGCATCAAGGAGAACGGCGCTACGATTACGACTACCTATGACTTTGAACAAGAGACCATTGAGCTTGTGGGTCAGTCTAGTTCGGTCACGGCAGTCATCGACCGATCCAAACCGTCCCGTTCCCGGTTCTCTCATGCAGTCATACCTGCCATGGCGCTGGATGCTGAAAAAAATCTTACCATCCCGGGGTTTAAGCGAACAGCCACTCGTTCGGTTGAAACATCGGTGCTCAACGACGCATATCAGTTACTGAGCCAGACCAATGCTCTCCGGATGGATGATTTTGCCGCTGACATCATTCGGTATCCCGCCTTGCGGTTGAAGGCCCTGAATATCGTCACCAACGGCTATCATGAACGTCACCCGGACGAGTATCAGAGGGGGGTGGAATCAGCGAGACCCGCACTCATACTTCGCTCAGCGGTAACGGCTTCTCCCTCCAAGAGTGTCGGAACTCTTATTCTCGTCGCAGC
Source organism: uncultured Geobacter sp. (assembly GCA_903857795.1). Taxonomy (GTDB): domain Bacteria; phylum Desulfobacterota; class Desulfuromonadia; order Geobacterales; family CAIOGM01; genus CAIOGM01. The sequence continues at coordinate 13,540 of CAIOGM010000055.1, read as the reverse complement.
GCTTGTGGCCACGGCGTTCCTGGCTGCAAGGGGTACGAATCAGACGGTAAAGTCGCTATTCATGAGCAAAGCCGAAAGGGCGCATGCAAAAAGATTCAACACCTTGTCCCCCATGGTCGTGCGTATCTTGACGCTGGTGGGAACGTCGCTCTGGGGGAAGAATCTCCTGATGTCAAAAAAATTCTCCATCATCAAGCGGAGTGACCGATGGCTGCTCTGCGAGGGGAAAATCGACGACAAGAATCCGCCATCCACGGCAAAGAGCCGGCTGGAGGTCTGCATGAGAAGTAATTGCTTCAGACTCAAGATTACCCGACTCAATGGAGTCGCAGTAAAACAGGAGGTCATGTGCAACAATTTTTCCGCGGGAGAGCTGACGGAAAAAGTGAGCGAGATATCCGCCCTCTTTGGCCGGGAAACATCCGACCACGAGCAGGCGAAACCTTGACAAAGGCTCTTAACGATGTCCGCCACGGGTCCAGGATATGAAATCGAATTTTCCTTTCCCGTTGACTTTTCAAGAGGTTCACTGTAGATAAAGATGTTTTCTTCAGCACGAAACAATCACATTTCGGGGAGTCACCTCCCCTGCGGAGCCGCCAGCCATGGATTACAAGGACACCCTCAATCTCCCGGTCACCGATTTTCCCATGAAGGCCAACCTGTATGTACGGGAGCCGGAGATCATCGCCCGGTGGCAGAAGGACGACCTCTATGGCCGGATGATGCAGGCCGGTGAAGGAAAGCCCACCTACATTCTCCACGACGGCCCCCCCTACGCCAACGGCCATATCCATATCGGCCACGCCCTTAACAAGATCCTCAAGGATGTGGTCCTCAAGTCCAAGCGGATGAGCGGCTTTCAGGCCCCCTACGTCCCGGGGTGGGATTGCCACGGCCTCCCCATCGAACTCCAGGTGGAGAAGAATCTGGGCTCCAAAAAGCGTGACATCACCAAACTGGAGATGCGCAAGCTCTGCCGGGAGTACGCGGCCAAATTTGTCGCCATCCAGGGGGAGGAGTTCCAGCGACTGGGTATCCTGGGGGAGTGGGACAAGCCGTACCTCACCATGAACTACGAGTACGAAGGGATCACCGCCGGGGAACTGGCCCGCTTCGCCGGCAACGGCGGCCTCTACCGGGGGAAAAAACCGGTTCACTGGTGCTCTTCCTGCGTCACCGCCCTGGCCGAGGCCGAGGTGGAGTATGCGGATCATAAATCACCCTCCATCTTCGTGAAGTTCCTCCTAGCGGATGATATCTCGGCGGCTCTGCCGGCCCTGGCGGGAAAGAAGGTTTCCGTGGTCATCTGGACCACCACCCCCTGGACCATCCCGGCCAACCTGGCCATCTCCCTCCACCCGGAGTTCGACTATGTAGCCCTGGAGAGCGGCAACGACGTCCTCATCGTGGCCGACGGGCTCAAAGACTCTTTCCTGGCTGCGGTGGGGCTGGAAGGTTCCGTTATTGCCACCTTCAAGGCCGGTCTCCTGGAAGGGAAGCAGTCCCGGCACCCGTTCTACGACCGGAACTCGGTGATCCTCCTGGGTGAACATGTGACCCTGGAGGCGGGGACCGGCTGCGTCCACACTGCACCGGGACATGGCCATGACGACTACCAGATGGCGCTGAAATTCGGGCTGGATGTCTACAACCCGGTGGATAACCGGGGGCGCTACGTCTCCGACCTCCCCCTCTTCGGCGGCCAGTTCGTCTTTGACGCCAACAAGGAGGTCATCGCCAAGTTGATCGAGGTGGAGGCGCTGGTGGGACAGGGGATCGTCAGCCACTCCTATCCCCACTGCTGGCGCTGCAAGAAGCCGATCATCTTCCGGGCCACGGAGCAGTGGTTCATCAGCATGGAACAAAACGATCTCCGCACGAAGGCGCTGGCCGCCATCGACCAAGTCCAATGGATTCCCAAGTGGGGTAAGGAGCGTATCTACGGGATGATCGAGAACCGTCCCGACTGGTGCGTCTCCCGTCAACGCTCCTGGGGGGTCCCCATCACCGCCTTCTCCTGCACCGCCTGCGGCGAGTTCCTGGCCGACGCCACGATCATGCAGCAGATAGCCGAACTCTTCAAGGAGCAGAGCTCCGACATCTGGTACGACTGGGATGCGGACAAATTCCTTCCGGCAGGGACCGTCTGCCCTTCTTGCGGCAAGTCGGACTTTGCCAAGGAGATGGATATCCTGGATGTCTGGTTCGACTCCGGGGTCTCCCACGCGGCGGTCCTGGAGGCAAACCCGGCACTGGGCTCCCCCGCCGATCTCTACCTGGAGGGGAGTGACCAGCACCGGGGGTGGTTCCATTCTTCGCTTCTGGAAAGCGTGGGGAGCCGGGGCGTTGCCCCCTACCGGAGCGTCCTGACTCACGGCTTCGTCCTGGACGGCCAAGGGCGTAAGATGAGCAAATCCATGGGGAACGTGGTTGCCCCCGAGGATGTCATCAAGAAATTCGGCGGCGATGTCCTGCGGCTCTGGGTAGCTGCCCAGGATTATCGGGACGACAACCGGATTTCCCAGGAGATCCTGACCCGGGTGGCCGAGGCCTACCGCCGCATCCGGAATACCTGCCGCTATATCCTTGGTAACATCAGCGACTTCGATCCGGCCACCGACTCCGTCCCTCTGGAGCGGATGCCGGAGATCGATCGACTGGCGCTCCACGTTCTTGAGGGGCTCAAGGAGCGGGTGCTGCTGGCCTATGAGGAGATGGAGTTCCACACCATCTACCAGGCGGTGAACGCCTTCTGCTCCGTGGAACTGAGTGCCGTCTACCTGGACATCCTGAAGGATCGCCTCTATACGAGCCGGAAGGAGTCTCTGGAACGCCGAAGCGCCCAGACCGCCTTCCACCTGATTCTCGACGCACTGGTCCGGATGATGGCCCCCATTCTCTCCTTCACCGCCGAGGAGGTCTGGTGGAGCATGCCGGGCAAACGGGAGGAGAGCGTCCATCTGGCCGGGTTCCCCCCCCTGACTCCGGAGGTGAAGGATGACGGGTTGGCTGCCAAATGGATACGGCTCTTTGCGGTGCGCAGCGAGGTCCTCAAGGCGTTGGAGCTGGCCCGGGGACGTACGAGTATCGGTCATCCCCTGGATGCCTGCGTCACCATCGCCGCGCCGGCGGCGGAGCTGGCGTTCCTCCGGGAAAACGAAGCCGAGCTGAAGACGATCTACATCGTCTCCAAGGTGGAGCTGAAGGAAGAGCTTGACGGTGACTGCCATGAGCCCGCCGATCTGCCGGGGTACCGGATCGCCGTCACCCCTGCTCCCGGCGCCAAGTGTGAGCGCTGCTGGTGTTACGATGAAGAGATCGGCGCCGACATAGAGCACCCGACCATCTGTCCCCGCTGCGTCGCGGCGGTAAAATAACCAAAGGCTTTTACCACAGAGACACGGAGAAAAGCCCAATTTACAGGGATATACAGGATGAACAGGATTCCCTGATATCAGGGCAAGAAGATTCATTCAGGGTTTAGCGTCTGTCATCCTGACCGAAGTGAAGGATCTGTTTTTCAAGAAGAATCAGAGTCCTGGTTTTATCCTGACTATCCTGTACATCCCTGTTAATTCGGTTCTCTCCGTGCTTCCGTGGTGAATGATATTTCTTGATGACCCTGAAATACCGCGTTCTTGTCCTCGTTTCCCTCGTCACCATCGTGCTGGACCAGGCGACCAAGCTCTACATCGCCCGGACCCTCCCTTTGCATGCGATGATCAGGGTGATCGAAAACTTCTTCACCATCACCTACCTCCGGAACAGGGGGGCGGCCTTCGGGATATTGGCCACGTCACCCTGGAGGCTCCCCTTCTTCATCCTGGTCTCCACCATTGCCGTGGTGGTGATCCTCACGGTTATCAAAAAACTCCGGGACGAGCAGAAGCTGGCACTCTTCTCCCTCTCCCTCATCCTTGCCGGCGCAGTGGGGAACCTCATCGACCGGGTCAGCTACGGCGAGGTCATCGACTTCATCTTCGTCCACTGGTACGATCACTACTGGCCCGCCTTCAACGTGGCCGACTCCGCCATCTGCGTCGGGGTCTTCCTCCTGGCTCTGGACATGTTCCGTGAGGAGCAACGACTCAAACGGCAGCAACAGTCATGACCGACAAAAAAAGCCCTCGAATCGAGGGCTTTTTTGGGTGCGGTGATGTCCGGACTGCTCACCGGGAACTGAAGCAGGAGGAGTCACGGGAGATGGCGACGCTTACGTTGGGAGATGCCGCAATCAGGGTGTAGGGGATATGCCGACTGATGATGGCGGCGATCATGGCACCATTGCTCACATAGCTCGTCTTTTTTGCAAACTCCTGGAGGGCGCGACTGGTGGGAGCGTTCCAGGAAACCGTCTGCTCAGGCAGACACTTCTTCTCCAGCCAGACGTAACAGATGAGAAACTCCCGATACCCTTTGAGGAGCAGTTTTTTGCTCCCCATAAAGTTAACCCCCGTGCTCTTGAAAAAACCCTCGCTGCCGATGCCGTATTCACAGAGGCCGGGAGTTGAATTGACGATGAAGATGAATTCCTGCTCGGTGGGACTCATGGTGCGAACCTCTTTACTTACGCCTCTACTGCGACTGCTATCGCTACCGCTTTTACCTTTTTGGGTTTGCGGACAGTGACACGGGGAGTGGCTGGTACCGCTTCGGGAAGCGGTACAAACGAAGCAGGGTCAGCCTGTTGAAGGCTGTGGTAATGAGAAGAAGAAATTTTTCGGATGATGCCGTCACTGAACTGAATCGTCGCCCGCGTCCCTTCCACCACCATGACCTTACCGGCCCCCCACTGCTCTGCTCCATTGTGGCTGACGAAGGTACCGTTCTTGATATTCATTATGACTGCCTCCTGAAAAGGTTCGTGATTCGTTACGGGACACTCTCTACACCTTACGCTGTTGCCGGGGGAATAGATAGATAAATCGAAGAAGTAGCAGGGGAGTCGCACTCTGCCGGAGCGGGTCGTGAAACCGGTTCAATTCCCGCCTTGCCGTCTCCGGCGAACTCTGGTATGAAGAAGATACCCTTATTTCGGCGTGCCGTCCGTCCACCCTCCGGCTCACTGCTTTACCCCGGAACCATTCATGACCTCCCTCATTAGCCCCATGATCGCCATGCTCCTCTTCCTCATCCTCTTCCCCGTCCCGGGAATCGGGCGGGAGTTCGACCCGGAGCGCCCCGTCATCGTCGGTGGCGACCGGGACTACCCCCCCTACGAATTCATGGGTAAAAACGGCACTGCCGCCGGGTTCAATGTGGATCTCACCCGGGCCATCGCCCGGGTCATGGGGCTCCAGGTAGAGTTCCGGATGGGGGGGTGGAAGGAGATGCGTGACGCTCTTCAGGCGGGGAGGGTGGATATCCTTCAGGGGATATCCTTCTCCGAGGCCCGGACCAGGAGCGTCGACTTCTCCCCCCCCCACAGTATTGTCAGCCATGCCATCTTTGCCCGTCGGGGGTCGCCACCTCCCCGCTCCCTGGATGATCTCAAGGGGAAAGAGGTCATCGTCTTCCAGAGCGGTATCATGCACGACCTCCTGGAACAGAGGCATACGGCCAAGCGGTTGATCCTCACCGCCACCCCCGCGGACGCACTCCGGCTCCTGGCCTCGGGGAGTCACGACTACGCCGTGGTGGCGACCCTTCCCGGCAGCTACCTCATCCGGGAGCTGAAACTCACCAACCTGGTTCCGGCGGCCACAGGGATCGCCTTCTATCCCTACTGCTATGGGGTCCGTAAAGGTGATGACGAACTCCTGGGCCGGTTCACCGAGGGACTCGCCATCCTCAAGAAGACCGGAGAATACCAGAAGATCCACGACCAATGGCTAGGGGTGCTGGAGCCGCGCTCGCTCTCCTGGCAGGAGGTGTCCCGCTCCGCCGCCATCGTGGTGGTCCCGCTCTTCCTGGTGCTCTGCGGCGCACTCCTCTGGTCCCGCTCCCTCCGACGGCAGGTGGCCCTCCGGACGGAATCATTGGCTCGGGAGGTTGAAGAGCGCAAACGTGCCGTGGAGGAGCTCAGGCTCCACCAGGCCCAACTGCTCCAGGCGGACAAGATGAAGTCTCTGGGGATACTGGTCTCCGGCGTGGCCCACGAGATCAACAACCCCACCGGGCTCATCCTCCTCAACCTCCCCATCCTGCAGGAGGTCTACCGGGACGCCGGGGAGCTGCTGGAAGAGCAGTACCGGAAGCAGGGGGATTTTTCCCTGGGGGGAATCCCCTACAGCCGGATGCGGGATCAGGTTCCCATCATGCTGGACGAAACCCTGGAGGGGGCGCGACGGATCAAGCAGATCGTGGAGGAGCTGAAGGATTTTGCCCGCCCCAACCATGCCGCCGTCAAGGAGCCGCTGGATCTCAACTGCGTGGTAAAAACGGCGCTCCGGCTGGTGGAGTCGACGCTGCGCAAGGCCACGAACCGGTTCACGGTAAGCTATGCCGCCCCCCTCCCCCAGTTCCGGGGAAACCGTCACCGCTTGGAACAGGTGATCGTCAACCTGATCGTCAACGCCTGCCAGTCCCTGACCGACCCCTCCAAGGGGATTTTTCTCGAAACCCGCCATAACCGGGAAACCGGGGAGGTGGAACTGCTGGTCCGGGACGAAGGAGTCGGCATCCCGGCCGAGGAGCTCCCCAATCTCACCGACCCGTTCTTCACCACCAGACGGGAAGAGGGGGGGACCGGCCTGGGGCTCTCCGTATCAGCCGGGATCGTCAAGGAGCATGACGGCATCCTCAGATTCCAGTCACAACCGGGCAGCGGCACCACCGTCACCCTGGCGCTACCGGTGGCAGAGGAGAACAGATCATGACAAACACCTCATGCTACCCAGCCTTCGGACTCCTGCTGGTGGACGATGAACCGGCCTGGCTCCGCGCCCTCTCCCTGACCCTGGAGCGTTCCGCCGGGGTCACCAACATCCTCACCTGTAGCGACAGCCGCCAGGTGCTGGCGCTCCTGGAGAGCCGGGATATCGGACTCGTCCTCCTGGACCTGACCATGCCCCACCTCTCCGGCGAGGAGCTCCTGTCCCGGATTACCGAGAGCTTTCCCGACCTCATGGTCATCGTCATCAGCGGGCTGAACCAGGTGGAAAACGCCGTCCGCTGCATGAAGCTGGGCGCCTTCGACTACTTCGTCAAGACCGTGGAAGAGGATCGTCTTCTGGGTGGGATACTCCGCGCCATCCGGATGAGAGAACTCCAGCAGGAGAACCGGGAGATCTCCAGCCACCTCCTGGCCGGCGAACTCCGGCGACCGGAAGCCTTCAGCGCCATCATCACCGGGGACCGGACCATGCTCACCATCTTCGGCTACATCGAGGCGGTGGCCGGGAGTCCGCAACCGCTCCTCATCACCGGCGAGAGCGGCGTGGGAAAGGAGCTGGTCGCCCGGGCGGCCCACACCCTCAGCGGCTGCCGGGGACCGCTGGTCACCGTCAACGTGGCTGGGGTGGATGATACCATCTTTGCCGATACCCTCTTCGGCCATCTCCGGGGGGCCTTTACCGGGGCAGATCAGCCGCGGCGGGGGATGATCGAAGAGGCCGCCGACGGCACCCTCTTTCTGGACGAGATCGGCGACCTGAGCATCCCCTCCCAGGTGAAACTGCTCCGTCTCCTCCAGGAGGGAGAGTACTTCCCACTGGGGAGCGACCGCCCCAAGCGGAGCAAGGCCCGGATCATCGTGGCCACGCACCGGGACCTCTCGGCCCGGGAACAGGCAGGGGGGTTCCGGCGGGATCTCTATTTCCGGCTACGGACCCATCATCTCCATATTCCTCCCCTCCGGGAGCGCAAAGGGGACATCCCGCTCCTTTTGGACCATTTTTTGGCCCAGGCAGCCCACTCCCTGGGAAAGAAGAAGCCGACCCCCCCCCGGGAGCTGGCGCAACTCCTGGCTACCTACGACTTTCCCGGCAATGTTCGAGAGCTCCGCTCCCTGGTGTACGATGCCGTCAGCGTCCACCGGGACCGGATACTCTCCATGGAAAGCTTTCTCAAGGTTGCCCTGCGTCCCGAGACGCAGCCGACCACCCCCCTCCCCGTGGCGACGAACCTCTTCAGCGGCCTCCACCGGCTCCCGACCTTCGGCGAGGCCGCGCAACTCCTGGTAACCGAGGCCATGTCCCGGGCAGGGGGGAACCAGACCATAGCCGCGCGCCTCCTGGGGATCTCCCAGCCGGCCCTCTCCAAGAGGCTGAAACTGAGCAGATAACACAAAAAAAGGAGGAAATAACATGAAAACAAGTATCTGGCTGGTGCTCTGTATGGCCTGCGTCCTCTCTGTCTCTGCCACGGCCTGGGCAAAGGTGGAGGGACGAGAGGTGGAGTACCGGAGCGGGAGTACGCTGCTCAAGGGGTATCTGGCACAGGAGACAACCGTGAAGGGGAAACGTCCGGCAGTGCTGGTGGTCCATGAGTGGTGGGGCCACAACGAGTATGCCCGGAAGCGGGCGCGGATGCTGGCCGAACTGGGGTATGTGGCGCTGGCGGTGGACATGTTCGGCGACGGCAAGGTCGCCCAGCACCCCGCTGATGCGGGAAAATTTGCCGCCGAGGCGATGAAAAACAAAGGGGTGGGGGAGGCCCGCTTCCTGGCCGCCCTGGAGTTCATCCGGCGCCAGCCAAGTGTTGACCCGACCCGGGTCGCGGCCTTGGGGTACTGTTTCGGCGGCGGAGTGGTGCTTCACATGGCGCGCCAGGGGGCCGACCTGAGAGGGGTCATCAGCTATCACGGCACCCTGGCCACCGACACCCCGGCCGCTCCGGGGAGGGTCAAGGCGAAGATCCTGGTCTTCAACGGCGAGGCGGACAAGATGGTCCCCCGTGAACAGGTAGCGGCCTTCATGAAAGAGATGACCGCGGCAGGCGCCTTGTACCGCTACCGGGGGTACCCCGGGGTAATGCACAGCTTCACCAACCCGGACGCCGACGCCTTTGCAAAAAAGTTCGATCTCCCTTTGGCCTACGACAGGAAGGCGGACGAGGATTCGTGGGGGGAGAGCATAAAATTTCTGAAAGAGGTTTTCGCCAAGTAGCGTCTCTCGCTCCCCATTGCTAGGAACCGCTCTGCCCTGTTTTTGTGCAAAGCGCTCTCGGCAACCGACTTTCAGCAGGTTCGGCTCCCCTTCAACCGGTTATCAACAGCTTTTTCCACAGCAACTGTTGAAACGATGCCCAACCTGCTGATTTGTCGATAAAACAGATTATAAATCAACAAGTTGCATCATGACGGCGACTATGGGGAAAAGTGGATAACTCACCGGAAACAGGTCAGTATCAACATTTATGGCAGCCTAAGCCCTTCTTGAGCTCGTCGACTCAAGGGCACCACCCGACAGAGACGACCCACCTCCTCATCGCCCGGGAGGTTCGAGAAGTCACCGCAGTAGCGGAACCATCCACCCTGCTCGTCCTCGGCTCGGGCTTCGGAGATATGATGTTATGGAGATGACGGTGATAAGTGACATAACGATAGAGCCATGCTCCTGATCTTCCCCCCTGTGGCCAAACCCAGCGAGCCGCCGGCCGGCATTGCCCGGCTGGCGGCAACGCTCCATGACGCCGGTCTCCCCTGCAGAGTCCTTGACGGAAATTGTGAAGGGCTCCTCTGGCTGATGGAACAGCCCCAGGGGGCCGACGACAACTGGAGCCGCCGAGCAGTGAACAGCCGGGAGCGGCATCTGGCCACCCTGCGGGAACCCCGGAGCTACCGCTCTCCCGATCGGTATGGTCGGGCGGTGAGTGACCTGAACCGGCTCCTGGCCATTGCCGGACAGGGGGTGGGTGCGATGGTGGGACTGGCCGACTATCAGCAGCAGGGACTCTCCCCTCTGAGAAGCGCCGACCTGCTGAGAGCGGCGGAGCATCCTGAGCAGAACCCCTTCTTCCCCTGGTTCAGCAAACGACTCCCCCAGCTACTGGACGGGGTCCGGATGGTGGGCTTTTCTCTGAATTACCTCAGCCAAGCACTCTGTACCTTTGCCATGATGGGGTACGTCAGGCAACAGTTCCCCGGCGTCACCATGGCGCTGGGGGGGGGGCTGGTGACGTCGTGGATGAAGCGCCCTGGCTGGCACACCCCCTTTGGTGGCCTGGTGGATCACCTGGTGGCGGGGCCGGGGGAAGCGGCGCTCCTCGCCCTGGCCGGAGCCCATGAGCAGCGGCCACGGCACGTCCTGCCGGCCTACGGCTTCCTCCCCCTTCACGACTACCTTGCACCCGGCCTCATCCTCCCCTACAACGCCTCCAGCGGCTGCTGGTGGAACAACTGCTCCTTCTGCCCCGAGCGGGCCGAGGGGAATCCGTACCGTCAACTGCCGGTGCGGCAGGTGCTGGCAGACCTGCGCTCTCTCACCGCCACGGAGCGACCGCTCCTCATCCATCTCCTGGACAACGCCATCACCCCTGCCCTGCTGCAGGGACTGGCGGATAATCCCCCCGGAGCCCCTTGGTACGGCTTCGCCCGCTTCGGCGCGGAACTGGAGGAGCCGGCCTTCTGCGTGGCCTTGCGGGCCTCGGGGTGCGTTATGCTGAAACTGGGGCTGGAGTCGGGGGACCAAGGGGTCCTGGAGCGGCTGCAGAAGGGGATCGAGCTGGGATCCGCGTCTCGGATACTCATGAACCTGAAGCGGGCGGGAATCGCGGTCTATCTCTACCTCCTCTTCGGCACGCCGGCGGAAACGGAAACCGAGGCACGCCGAACCCTGGAGTTCATCGTCAGGCATGGGGAGGCCATCGGCTTTCTGAACCTGGCGATCTTCAACATGCCGATCTGGGGAGATGAGGCGGCAGGCATGGCCACAGAACCGTTCTATGGCGGAGATCTCTCCCTCTATACCGGCTTCCACCACCCCCGTGGCTGGGACCGGAAGCAGGTACGGCGCTTCCTGGACCAAGAATTCAAGAAGGAGTCCGCCGTTGCCACGATCCTGCGCAACGATCCCCCTATCTTCACCTCCAACCACGCCCCGTTTTTCACCTGATGATTTCTCTCTGACCTCTGTGACTCTGTGGTAAGATGCTTTCCGTAAACTACTTATCGAGAGAGCAGCTATGACCGAGATTCAGAGCCCCCACCCCTTCCAGGCACTCACCCCCAGCTTCATCATGGACGCCGTGGAAAGCCGCGGTTACCGTTGTGACTGTCGCACCTTCGCCCTCAACAGCTACGAGAACCGGGTTTATCAGGTGGGGATCGAAGATGACCTGCCGCTCATCGCCAAGTTCTATCGCCCCGGACGGTGGAGCGACGAACAGATCTTGGAAGAACACCACTTCTGCCGGGAACTGGTGGAGCACGAACTCTCCGTGGTGGCGCCGCTGGCGGATAAAACCGGAGAAACCCTCCTCCGGTACGGGGATTTTCGCTTCGCCCTCTACCCCCGCCAGGGGGGGCACGCCCCGGAGTTCGACAATCTGGACAACCTGCTGATCCTGGGGCGGATGCTGGGGCGCATCCATCAGATCGGCGCGGTGCGCAGCTTCCAACACCGGCCGACCCTTGACCTGCAGAGTTTCGGCCACGCCAGCGTCTCCCTCATCATGGAGCGGTTCATCCCCATTGAGTACCGCCCCAGCTACACCGCCGTGACTGATCACCTTCTGGAGCGCATCGGTGAAATTCTGACGGAGTCCGGGCCGGTGAGATACATCCGGACCCACGGCGACTGCCATGCGGGAAACATCCTCTGGCGCGATAATGCGCCGCACTTCGTCGACTTTGACGATGCCCGGATGGCACCGGCGGTACAGGACCTCTGGATGATGCTCTCCGGCGAGCGTCCCCGTCAGTTGGCCCAACTGGAAGCCCTGGTCAAGGGGTACCGCGAGTTCTGCGACTTTCACCCCCAGGAACTCCGGCTCATCGAGTCCCTCCGGACCCTCCGGATGCTGCATTACAGCGCCTGGCTGGGTCGCCGCTGGGAAGACCCCATGTTCCCCCGCACGTTCCCCTGGTTCAATACCATGCAGTATTGGGGTGAGCAGATCCTCCACCTGCGGGAGCAGCTAGGGGCGCTGACGGAGCCGCTGCTGACCATATGAAACAGGTCAAGGTTCAGGTTGACCCAGGGTGAGATCGAGAGTTGGACCTGCTTCTCCCACATTTGTTCATCACCACTGCTTTTTTTGGCGGAAACAGGATTGAAACCGTTTGCGCTCATGGACAGAGTGTGGCACACTTCACGACCGGTCAGACATCAGAGTTAAGCAAAGGTAAGCACCCATGAAGAGCTACCTGCAACGGATGAACAATTTCATAAATGAGAGCATGCCGCTCTTCATCAGGACGCTTCTCCTCTTCTCCCTCTGCCTGCTTCCCCTGGGAGTCCATGCTGCGGAGCTCAAGACGGTGGTTGGGGCTCTGGAGCAGGGATACCGGACAGTGACGGATGTTCATGCAACCTTTGCCCAGCAGAGCGTCATCGCCGGCATCGACCGGACACAAAAGGGAGCGGGGGAGTTCTCCCTCCGGAAAGTGCCCGGCGCATCCGCCATGTTCCGCTTTACCTATACGAAACCGCAAAAGCAGGAGATTGTCTGTAACGGCAAGACGGTCTGGCTCTATATCCCGGACAACAAACAGGTGATGCAGATGGACACTCAGGCCCTCTTCGCCGGTGGAAACGGCATTGCCATCTCCTACCTCACCGGACTGGGAGAGGTGTCACGGGACTTCACCGTCACCTTCGCCAAGGAACGCCAGGATAAAAAAGGGGACTACCTGTTGGAACTGGTCCCGAAAAAACCCAGTGCAGTGCTGGCGAAGCTGCTCCTGACGATCTCCGGGAGCGCGGTGGAACAGTTTCTGCAAACCGGGAACCCCGTTGTGCCGTTCCCGGTGGTCGGTTCCACGGTCATCGATGCCGGAGGGAACCGGACTGCCATGGAGTTCAGCGGCGTACAGAGTAATCGGGGGATCACCCCGTCACGGTTCACCTTCAAGATCCCCCCAGGGGTTGAAGTAATAAAGCAATAGTTCTGGAGGAAGCATGCCATCATTCGACATCGTATCAAAGATTGATATGCAAGAAGTGGACAACGCAGTCAACCAGACCATCAAGGAGATCATCCAGCGGTATGACTTCAAGGGGTCCAAGAGCGAGGTGACTCAGGAGAAGGAGGGGATCAAGATCCTCACGGAAGACGATTTCCGGCTCAAGGCCATCGTGGACATCCTCCAGTCCAAGTTCCTCAAACGGGGACTTTCCCTCAAGTCACTGGACTACGGCAAGGTGGAGCCCGCCTCCGGTTCCATGGTGCGCCAACTGATCACCATCCAGCAGGGGATCTCCAAGGAAAAAGCAAAAGAGATCATTGCCGTGATCAAGGAGACCAAGCTCAAGGTCCAGGCCCAGATCCAGGACGATCAAGTACGGGTAACGGGAAAGAATATCGATGACCTCCAGGAGGCCATTCAGCTCCTCAAGGGGAAAGATCTGGACGTGGAGATGCAGTTCATCAACTTCCGGTCGTAAGAGTCATAAGGGGATTTTGTGAGCGCAAAACAGAAAGTAAGCATGGTCAG
>CAIOGM010000054.1 GCA_903857795.1 uncultured Geobacter sp. | reverse complement strand
GTTGTCTTGCCGACTTGGCGAGGGCCAAGAAGAGCCACGACCGGAAAATCAGCCAGTTTATCAGCTAGCTGCAGTAGATGAGTTTGTCGGATTATCATGTTATCACTTTAGCATGAAATTTCGGAATAGTATTCCTTATTTTCCTGCCTAGATAGAGCTCTGTAACCGTTCTCAGAACGACACAACAAGGGGAATCCACTGGGACCGGCCATCGGCAGAGCCTTAACACCGGGTCGAGGAAGCGACAAAATCAGGACACCTACCCCTTCATCCCGCTGAAATCATCTGAGTTGACCGTCTTGCGCCGCCGGTGAAGATAGACCACCATGGCCAGAGCCAGAGAGACCTCGGCGGAGGTCATGGCGATGATGAAGAGGGCGAACACCTGGCCGTCCATCTTTCCCCAGGCCGCCGAGCCCCCCACGAAGGCGAGGATGGCGGCGTTGAGCATGATCTCTATCCCCACCAGCATCATGATGAGGTTCCCCCGCCGGACCAGCAGGCAGGCGAGCCCCATGACGAAGATGACGGCGGCGAGGATCAGCACCTGTTCCAGGGGAACGATCATTGCCGCCTCCTGCCAAGATAGAGCGCTCCCACCAGGGCGAAGAGGAGCTGCAGAGAGACGATCTCCACCGCCAGACCGTATTTCCGGAAGAGGAGCCGAGAGAACGCCCGGATGTCACCGGTATTCGCCGTCTCAGGGGAGAGGAGCGGTCCGGAGATGATGAGGGTCCCGACGGCCCCCAGGAATACTCCCCCCAACAGCAGCGCGGGCCACCAGTCGCGGATGCCGGGGTGGAGCTCCACCTCCGTCACTTCGGGGCGACTCATCATGATACTGAAGAGGAAGAGGACCATGATGGCGCCGGCGTAGATGATGACTTCGAAGACCGCCACCAGCGGCGCACGAAGGAGATAGAAGATGACGGCGAGGGAGAAGAAGGAGGTGACGAGATAGACGACGGCATGCACCGGATGCCGCTCGGTGATGCAGAAGAGGGTGGAGATCACCGCCACCAGGGCGAGGAGGTAGAAGAGGGTCGTCACGGCACCAGCCCCCGCACATCCACCGGCGGCTGTTCGTCCGGATTCCCGCCACGGGGATTGACCACACCGATACCGGCGTGCCGGTAGAAGTTGTACTCGGGCTCCTTGCCGCAGCCATCGATGAGGAGATCCTCCTTCTCGTAGAGGAGCGACATGATGTCCCTGCTGCAGAGCTCATAATCCGGGGTCATCTGGATCGCCATGGTGGGGCACGCCTCGGCGCAGAGCCCGCAGAAGATGCAGCGGGAAAAGTTGATCCGGAACCATTCGGCATACCGGCGACCGTTCTCCCGCTCCCCTGCCTGCATGGAGATGCAGTCCACCGGACAGGCAGCCGAGCAGAGATAACAGGCAACGCAGCGCTCCCCCCCTTGCGGATCGCGGGTCAGCACGATCCTCGCCCGATAGCGGGGGGGCGGAGTCCGCTTCTGCTCAGGGTAGGGGATGGTGAGCGGCTTCCGGAAGAGATGCTTCCAGGTGGCCCACATCCCCTGGGAGACAGCCGCTATGTCTTTGACAACGCTCATGGTTCCTTACAGACGCAAAAGGCGCCCCTTAAGGGCGCCCCGGAGGCGATGACTGCTATTTGCTCGGCCCCTTCTTCAGCAGCTCCGCAGTTTCAGGATGACTGTTGTACTCGGCATAGATGAGAGCGGTATTTCCGGTAAGGGTCTTGGCCCCCGCATCGGCGCCCGCATCCAGAAGCGCCTGAATCGTCTCGTTGCAGCCATAATTGGCTGCCATCATGAGCGGTGTGTGCCAGTCCTTGTCCCGAACATTTACCTCGGCCCCCTTGGCCAGGAGCAGCCGGACAACTTCGACCTTGCCGTTGGCTGCCGCATAATGAAGGGCTGTTTTTCCCTTATGACTCTTCCCTTCAAGCTCCACGTTCTTCTCCAGAAGCTCCTTCACCGCCGGGATGCTCCCCCCCTTGGCCGCGTCAATCAGCGGCGTGTGCCCGTGCCTGTCAACCGTGTTGATATTTTCCATGCTGCGCCTCCTTCCGGGTAATAAAAAAGCTACGGCTTGATCGTCAACCACCAGCCGGTGCACAGGATATTACCCAATGCGACCGGCGTCAACACTTTCCAGCAGAGGTGCATCAATTGGTCCGAACGAAGTCGGGGGAGCGTCCCCCTGGTCCAGATGAAGACGAAACAGAAAGCCAGCACCTTGGCGCAGAACCAGACCAGGGGAGGGAGGAAGGGGCCGTGCCAGCCGCCGAGAAAGAAGGTGGCGGCCACTCCGCCGAGGACGATGATGTTGAGGTACTCCCCCACGAAGAAGAGCCCGAAACGTAAGCCCGAATATTCCGTGTGGAACCCGGCCACCAGCTCCGATTCGGCCTCGGGGATGTCGAAGGGGGTCCGCTTGCACTCGGCCAGGAGACTGATGAAGAAGAGGAGGAAGGCCAGCGGCTGGTAGAGGAGGAAGGGGACCGTCGCCTGGGCCGCCACGATCTCGTTGAGGCTGAAGGAGTGGGTCAGCATCACCACCGGCACCAGAGAGAGCCCCATGACCAGCTCGTAGGAGATGAGCTGGGCCAACCCCCGGATCCCCCCCAGGAGAGCGTACTTGGAGTTGGAAGCCCACCCCCCCAGGGTGATGCCGTAGACCGCGATGGAGGAGAGCGCCATGAAAAAGAGCACCCCAACATTGAGATCCACCACCTGGAGCGTTATCACGCGCCCCAGGAGGTGAACCGGCGAGCCAAAGGGAACCACCGCAAAGGTGAGCATGGCCGGAATCGCCGCCATGGCCGGCGCCAGGAGAAAGAGCCACTTGTCGGCCCCTGCCGGGCGCAGATCCTCCTTGGTGACCAGCTTGATGAGGTCAGCCAGCGGCTGGAGGAGTCCCTGGGGTCCCACCCGATTGGGCCCCTGCCGGTCCTGGATCCAGGCAAGCATCCGTCGTTCCGCCAGGACCAGGTTCGCCGCCAGACTCAGGATCACCACCAGGATGGTTCCGAGTTTGGCGATGATGATCAGGATGTCGATTAGGTCGGGCATCGGTTATGGTTCTTCGTGTTTCGAGGCCAACGGTCCCATCATGCACCTCCGTCCGGGGCAAACAGCCCCTTCGTCATGAGCAGCATCCCCTCCCCTTCCGGCTCCAGGTCGCGCAGTGACTCCCACCTCCCGGTGAACGGCGTCTCCACGGGAGCGCCGCCGAGGCGCTCCACCAGATTGGCGAGAATTCGCCATGCGGGAAGCAGTTCCCCGCCGGGGGGAGTTAACCGGTGGATCCGGGGGGGATGGAGCGCCGGGTCGAGCCCCTTGATGGGGAGACCTGCGGTCATGACCTTCCGGAACCGCTGGGCCCGCCCCTCGTAGTTGACAAAGGTGCCGTCCATCTCCACCCAGGAGGTAGTGGGAAAGACGATGTGGGCAAGAGCCACCGTCTCGGTCGCTTGCCAGTCACAGGCGGCAACCAGCGGTATTCCGGAGAGCAATTCGCCGGGGATATCGGCCTCAACGGCAAAGATTCCCCTGATCTTCCCCGTGGCAAGCGCATCCTCCAGCGACGTCCCCCCGTGCTCCCGGGTCAGCAATGCCGCGCCGACTGCATTGGGACCTTCCTGGAGTAGCGCCACCTTGGCTCCGGCCAGGAGGGCTTCATCCAATCCAGCACGCGTTGCGCCTCTTGCATGAGACTCAACCGGCAAACCGGCCTTGCCGATGAGCACCATCCTCAATCCTTCGGAAGGGGGGAGATCGGCCAGGGAAGAGATTCTGGTAACTTCGACACCGACACTCTTGATCAGGGACTCCCCTGTCACCTCTCCCATCGCATAAACCTTCGCCCCGTTCCGCCATGCCTGCCGCACTGCCAGGGCCATCATCGGTGCATCCTCAAGAAGATCGATCCCGGCGATGACCAGGTAATCCGCTGTCCGTACATCTGCCAGTGAAGCAATCATCTCAGGGATCAGGTTGTCCAGCCCCGCCACCGCCGCGTCGGCCTCTGCGGTGGCGGTGAACCAGCAGACACAACCGGGCGCCATGACCTCTGCCAACCAGGCTAGAAGGATCTGCCCCTCAAGTGAAAGCCGTGGTGAGCCGACCAGGGCAATACTTTCCGAACCGTACAGGTCGCACAGTCCACCAAACCGGCGGACGACTGCGTCCAGAGCCTCATCCCATGAGGCGTCAACCCCGTCAATTCGCGGACTCCGAGGCCGGTCCGGGTCGTTCACCTCCCGGCCGCCGAACCGCCCCCGGTCGCAGATGAACCAGCCGTTCACCGTATCGTTGCGACGGGCCATGATCTTGAGCAGCTCCCGGTAACGGGCTACCGGGATGGTGTTACATCCCACGGAACAGCCGGGGCAGACCGACGGCGCCATGTCATAATCCCAGTACCGGGCACGAAACCGGGCGCTCTTGTCGGTAAAAACGCCGGTGGGGCAGATATCCACCAGATTGCCCGAGAAGGGGGAGTCCAGCGCCCCCTCCCGGAACCGGCCGAAGTAGACCCTCGACGCGCTCCCCATCACCCCGAAATCGGTGCCGCCGGCCTGCTCCTGATAGAAGCGGACACAGCGGTAGCAGTGGATGCAGCGGTTCATCTCGTGCTCAATATGCGGGCCGAGATACTGGTTCTGATGAGTCCGCTTCTTCCCCTGATAATGCCTGATCCCGTGGCCGCCGGCGATGGTGTAATCCTGGAGGAGGCACTCCCCCCCCTCGTCGCAGACCGGGCAGTCATGGGGATGGTTCATCATGAGCCATTCGATGACATGACGCCGCATGGCCTGGGCCTCGGGGTCGGTGGTGGAGACGACCATCCCCTCCTG
>CAIOGM010000053.1 GCA_903857795.1 uncultured Geobacter sp. | reverse complement strand
CGTCGAGCTGGTCCTGGTAGCGCAGGGCCAGCAACTGGGTGAAGCTGGCCACCATCCGGAGCGGTTCCTGCAGGTCGTGGGAGGCCACATAGGCAAACTGCTCCAGATCCCGGTTGGAGCTGGTCAACTCCTCGTTGAGCTTGCGCAGTTGTTCTTCCGCATGACGGCGTTCGGTGGTGTCCATGAAGACCACAATCCCCGCCACAACTTCATTATGGTCATTCCTGATCGGCGCGGCATTGGCCTGGACAATCCGGTCATCATCATCGGCCCTCCGAATGATGAATTCCCGACTGCAGGTTTCGCCGAACCGGAGAGCGCGGGTCAGAGGGATTTCTTCGGTCTTGAGCGGCCGGCCATCCAGGTCCAGGAGCTGCCATGTGGCCACATACTGATCGATGCCGATCCCGTTGACGATAGTCTGCCGGTCAGCGCCGCGAATGAGGAGCCCTGCGTCATTCACATAGCGCAGTTTTCCGTCAGGGGCATCGGCAATCGCAATCCCTACCGGGCTCTGGTCCAGGGCTTCTTTCAGAATTGCTTTCGTCTCCCGCAGTTCCCGTTCGACCTGGGCTCGTGCGAGGAACTGTTTCAGCAGCACCTGCTTGCGGAAATAAACCAGCGCCAGCGTGAGGGTGAGGAACAGGAGCAGGGCGGTGGCCGTGGTCTGGAGGTAGTAGCGTGATTGCCCCAGCAGGATGGTGTGACTATCCCGGCCGATGAAGACCGACCAGCCGCATCCTTCTACCGGGGAATAGGAAATGTAGCGGGTTCTGCCGTCGAGGAACGGATCGGCCACAGGGACGGACTGGCCCCTGGGGTTCCGGATCTGGTTCCTGACCGGGAAAAAGGGATAAGGCTTCAGCTCCTTGTTATAGACGAACCGGCTGCTGTAGATCAGATTTCCCTTCCGGTCGGTGACATTACTGAAGCATCCGGGATCGAGGGGGACCCGCTCGATGATCCTGGCCAGGGCAACCGTCCGCTGGGTATTGATGAGGATCCCGATTACCTTGCCCTGGTCCTCGAAAACAGGCACGCAGACCTGAATGGCCAAGTCCTTCTCTCCGACCAGACGGATCATGGCATTCGAGATGTACGGTTTCCACCCCGCGCTGATACCTTGGTACCATTCCCGGTGAGCCAGTTTCATACCGATGGCTTCGGGACGGAGTGGATAGTTGGCCCAGAGAATGGCTGCCTCGTCCGTGAAGATGACGCTGTCGATGCCGGGATTCGTGGTGACCAAATTGGCCAGGTGTTGAGTCGCCCGGATGGCGTCCTTTTTCTTGGCGGCTTGGACCAGGAGGGGGCGACTGGCATACGACTCCATGGTCTTGACCACCTTGGCGAGGTGCTCTTCCAGGATCAGGGAGAGGAGATTGGCGGTAGTGCGGTCCTCTTTCAGGGAGAGTTCAGTGGCGCTTTGGTACTTGTCGACGCAGAGATTGAGGGTGCCCGCACCGAGGCAGAGGAAGAGGGTCAGGCAGATCATGACCAGATTCCTGCCCTTTATGAACCATTGCTGCGGTGTGTCTGGTGTCGACATCCCTGTTCTCCTCTGACCCCACCCTTTAGGCCGGGGGGTGGCACCCCAGGGTGAAATGGAACGTGGCGCCCCCGCCGGGGGTGGATTCCACCCAGATCCGGCCACCGTGACGCTCCACGATTCGCTTGCAGATCGCCAGGCCGATGCCGGTACCGGGATACTGCTCGCGAGCATGGAGCCTCTGGAAGATGACGAAGATCCGCTCGTTGAACTGCGGGTCGATGCCGATGCCGTTGTCCGCTACCGAAAATTGCCACTCCTGCCCCAGGTTGCGGGCAGTGACGTGGATATGAGGGGGCTCTCCGGGGCGGCGGAACTTGATAGCATTGCCCACCAGATTCTGGAAGAGCTGGATCAGTTGGGTGCGGTCGGCCTGGACCGCTGGTAGTGCGTCGTGGGTGATCACGGCTCCGTTCTCTTCGATGGCCGCCTGCAGGTTATGAACTGCCACATCAAGGAGTTCTCCGGTAGGGGCTGATTCCTGCAGTTGCCCTTTGGTTGCCACTCGGGAAAAGGCCAGGAGGTCGTCGATGAGCCGCTGCATGCGTGTAGCGCCTTCCACGGCATATGTGATGAATTTCCGGGCTTCGTCATCAAGCTGATCATCGTAGCGCCTGGCCAGTAGTTGGGTGTAGCTGACCACCATTCGGAGCGGTTCCCGGAGGTCGTGGGACGCCACATAAGCGAACTGTTCAAGTTCTTCG
>CAIOGM010000052.1 GCA_903857795.1 uncultured Geobacter sp. | reverse complement strand
TCTTGCTAGCACTACTTGTATTACTTGGTACCGCAATCTGTCTGCTATTTAGTTTTCAAAGACCAAAGCTTGCTACTGCGTCCTGCCCCGCGTCCTGCTTGCTACTCGTTGCGGCCAGAAGGTGGACTATACTCAAACTGTGTCGCCGTGTCAACTTCTTTTTTTGCGTCGTGAATCTTTTTTTCTCAGCGGCACTGCGTTCTTTCTGTTTCCCTTGACGGGATCCGCAAACTACCTCTTCTGCGCCGCCCTGTCAACTTCTTTTTTCGTCCGGCTCGTTATTTCTCAAACGCCTTGCTGCTTTCTTCTGCGCTCTCAAAATGGTCCCGGTTTATACCACTCTCCTTTTCTCCCCGTCAACCTCTTTCTTATTAGTTTCCACCCAGAGGAGTCAGCACTCTGCCTGGCACCGTATGAATGGAGATTACATGGCAACTCAGTAGGGACGACATTCATCACAACATCACCACCGTCACCCCGTCTCCCCCTTCATGCTTCTCCCCCCGCCGATGCTCCGCCACGAGAGGATGACGGGAGAGATACTCACGCACCGCCGAGCGCAATACCCCGGCGCCGACGCCATGGACGATCATGACCTCCCCCACGTCCCCCAGTGAAGCCCGATCGAGAAAGGTATCAAGTCGGGCAAGAGCCTCTTCCACTCGATCACCCACAAGGGTCAGCTTGGTCAACGGCTCCCCCTCCATTGGCTCCACCCTGCGGCGCCCCTGATGCTGCAGCGCCTTTTTCCCTGCCTTAAGAGCCACGGCGGTGAGCGGCGTCTCGAACTCCAGATTTCCGGCCCGCACCCGTGCCCGCCCCTGCTTGAGATCCACGGAGAGTACCAGGGCATCATACCCCAGGGAGGTGACGAAAACCGTGGCCCCTTCCCGTATCTCTTCCAGCGGGATCTGCCGTTCGGGAAG
The DNA here is from genome assembly GCA_903857795.1 of uncultured Geobacter sp. GTDB lineage: Bacteria > Desulfobacterota > Desulfuromonadia > Geobacterales > CAIOGM01 > CAIOGM01. The sequence goes on along the minus strand of CAIOGM010000052.1, from coordinate 16,673 downwards.
GAGGATTCGCGACTGGCCGGCAACCTCCCGGTTCACTCGCTCCAACTCCCGGCGCGCCTCCTGCCGTTGATCCCGACGGGCCAGCTCCAGGATGGCGTTGACCTCCCGCCGTGCCTTGTCCACCAGCTCCCGGCTCTCCTTCACCCCACGCTCCCGCCGTTCCAGCGACTCCCGCTCCAGGGACGTCAGCCGCTCTTCCGTCAGACGTTCCCGTCCGGATAGCTCTGCCTCCCGTTGCCAAAGCTGCTCCGTGAGCTCCTCGAACCTCCGGCGCTCCCCCTTGAGGTCAGCAAGGATCTGATGAAACTCCGAATCCATCCGTCCGGCCATCCCTTGGGCGAAGTCGATGATCCTTTGGGGAAGGCCGTACCGTCGGGCGATATCCAGGGCGTGGGACTGCCCCGGTTCGCCGCTCTTCAGCCGGTAAAGGGGGATGAGCTGTTCCCGATCGTACTCCATGGAGGCATTGACCATCCCCGGGGAGCGATGGACAAACCCGACGATCTCCGTGAGGTGGGTCGTGGCGAGAACCAGGGCCCCTTGCTCGTACAACTCTTTCAGGACACCGCAGCCGATGGCTCCCCCCTGAACCGGCTCGGTTCCGGTCCCCAATTCATCCAGCAGGACCAGGCTCCGGCTATCCACCTCCCCGATGATCCGAGCTACGGTGGAGATATGTGCAGAAAAAGTTGAGAGGTTCTGTTCCAGTGACTGTTCATCGCCGATATCGGCCATGAGTCCGGATAAGAGAGGAAACCGTGAAGAAGGGTCAGCCGGGACAGGTATCCCGGTGAGGACGCAGGCCAGGAGGAGCCCGACGGTCTTGAGGGCGATGGTCTTTCCCCCGGCGTTGGGGCCGGTGATGACCATGACCGGATGTTCTCCACCCAGGCGACACTCCAGGGGGACCACCTCCCCGATCCGCTCTTCCCCCTTGCGAAGGAGGAGGAGCGGGTGCCGCCCATGAATGATCTCCAGACACGGTTCGTCAACCAGTACCGGATTCTCTCCGTCCACGGCATCCCCATAGAGGGCAATGGCATTAAGTAGATCCAGCAGAACCAGTACTTCAAATTCAGCGGCAAGGGGGATGCTCTCCTGCCGGACCCAGGAGGCCAGAGCCTTGACGATCCGGATCTCCTCCCCCTTTTCTTCTGCAACCAGATTCTCCAGTTCATTGGAGAGGGCGATGATCTCCAACGGCTCCATGAAGGCGGTTTCGCCGGAATTGGAGACATCGTGCACCACGCCGGGGATCTGCCCCTTGGAATCCATCCGTACCGGGATCACCCACCTCCCCCGACGCTGGGTGATGAAGTCGTCCTGGAGAAAGATCGCCTGCTCCTTTTCCCTGACGATCTCCTCCAACCGGCGGCGGATCCGGATCGTCATCCCCCGTTTGCGGGAACGGAGGTCGGCAAGAAGCCGGGAGGCCCCGTCGAGAATGTTTCCCTCCTCGTCCAGAGAGATTTGCAATTCGTCCAGGAGTTCCGGAAATCCGGTGAGCTCTCCGGCAATCTCATGAAGAAAAGGGACGTCACTTCGGGAACCCAGTTGTCGCACGATGCGGGAGAGGAGGGAGAGAACCGGGATGAGAGCCGCCAGGATCACCGGGGGAGGCGCGGCCCCAAGAGGTCTGACCTCGTCCAGAATCGGCATGATGTTCGGGAAAGAATCGAAGCGTAGTGAGGCACGGCTCCGGGTAAGCATCCGGAGTTCGCCCACCCGGCCGAAGCGTGCCTCGATCCCGTCGCGCTCTGCCAGCGGGTGAAGTGTTGTGACCGCCTCACGGGAGATATCGCTATGGGCGTAGCCGGCTATGACCGCCAGAACCCGATGAAACTCCAGAATACGGAGGGTCTCACTCCTGATCATGCTCTTCTCCGGTGGGCGCTCCCAGTTTCAGCGCCGTTCGCTTACGTTGTTTTGCCTTCTGTTTCCTGATCCGCAGCTGCCGGTCACTGCGCGGGGTTGCCTCCCCCCGTAATGCGGCGACCTTCTCCAGCAGCTCCCGCCGGGCCAGAAAACGGTTGAGAGACTGGCTCCGATGTGCCATACATTTGACGTCCAGACCGGTGGGACGATGCTTCAGGTAGACACAGGTTGAACTCTTGTTCACATGCTGGCCGCCGGCGCCCGATGACCGGATGAATCGCTCCTCCAGCTCGGCCTCGCTGACGGCAAGCTCCGCCATCCGTTCCCGCAGCCATCTGTTCTTTTCCTCACTCACCGCAAAAGTAATCATAGATAACCGATAGCCGGGGCAAGATGGCCCACTCAAGTAAATTTTCCATAAGTATCCGGTGACCGAGGCAAGAGGGTCCTCTCCAGCGAATTTTGTTTGCACTCTGCCTGAACGGCTGGTATTGTTGCGCCGCCACCCTTCATGGCAAAATATTGCGAGAAGCCGATATGTTACCATCAGACGACCAAGAGCGCACCATTGACCTCCATCTGCACAGCACCTGCTCCGACGGGCTCAGTTCTCCGGCGGAACTCGTCTCCATGGCCAGGAACGTCGGGCTGGGCGCCATTTCCCTCTGCGATCATGACAGTGTTGCGGGGATCGACGAGGCGGCGGCAGCGGGACAAACGTGGGGAGTGAAGGTAGTGCCAGGGATCGAACTCTCCAGCATGTGGAAATCTTTTCAGGATATCCACCTCCTGGGGTACGGCCTGGACCACCACAACGCTCAACTTCGGAAAGAGCTTACCCTCTTTCGTGAGTTCCGCCGGGAACGGAACCACCGGATACTCGACCGAATCAACGATCGCCTTCGAAGAGACCGGAGGAGCGCCATTGATTTCCATGAAATTCAGGAGAGGACCGGGGATACCGTCGGGCGTCCCCACCTGGCGCGGGCCCTGGTGGCAAAGGGATATGCCCGGAGCATGGAAGACGCCTTTCAACGCTACCTCATCCCCTGCAACATTCCCAAACGGTTCTTCCCTCTGGACCAGGCAATCAGGCTGGTGCATGATTCCGGCGGAGTTGCGGTCATGGCCCATCCGCTCCTGGCCACCAGTGATCTGAGCCGGTGGGACCGCCTGCTGGACGAGTACTGTGCCATGGGGCTGGACGGTATCGAGGTCTATACCCCCAGCGCCTCCCTGCCGGAGATCGATTTTTTCCTTGGGCAGGCTAAAAAACGTGGTCTGGTGGTAACCGGCGGCTCGGACTTTCACGGAATGCCGGTGGAGTCGCCGGTACCGGGAACCGGCTTCGGCTCCTTCGCCGTACCCGGATACTGCCTGGACGGGATCAACGTGGCACTCAGCACACGAAACAAGGACAAGGCAGTTAACAGGGATATACAGGATTGACAGGAAAAAACCTTCGAAACAATTCGTTATTGTTCATCCTTAAAGCTCTATCCTGTCCATCTCTTTTGATCCTGTCCATCCTGTTCAGCCCTGTAAGCCTTTTCTATTCCACCGTGACCTCCAGCATCGCCAACCCCACCAGCTCCGCCCGAAGCTTATCTCCGGAACAGACCGGACCGACCCCGGCCGGGGTTCCGGTGAGGATGACATCTCCCGGTTCCAGGGTGAAGAGTGACGAGACGTGGCTCACGATCCGCCGGACCGGGTGGATCATATGGTCCGTGGTGCCGTCCTGACGGAGTTCTCCGTTGATCTCCAGCCGGAGCCTCAGCTCCTGGGGATCGGCTACGGCTTCCGCAGGGACAAATACGGAGAGAGGGCACGAGGTGTCGAACCCCTTGGCGATCTCCCAGGGGAGTCCCTTCTTCTTCAGCTCGTTCTGAACATCCCGCAGGGTCATGTCCAGCGCCACCCCGTACCCGGCCAGATGATCCAGGGCCGCTTCCTCCGGGATATTCTTTCCCCCCCTGCCGATAAGCAGCGCCAACTCCACCTCGTAGTGGCACTCCCGGGAAAAGGAAGGGATCCGGATGGTATCGCCGTCGAAGATCACCGCCGTGGCCGGTTTCATGAACAGCACCGGCTGTGCCGGGGTCTCGTTCCCCAACTCCCGGATATGATCCACATAATTTCGGGCAAGACAAACGATCTTGCCGAGGGGATACTCCGCACTGCTCCCCGTGATAGACGCCGTTTTCATACGTTCCCCCCTCATAATCATTTTACAGGATGAACAGGATAACTGCGGATCCACGTCAAAACCGGACACGAACCGTTTAGTTGAACCTTAAAAAACGTTTTTATCCTGAATATCCTGTCCATCCCTGTTAAATAGCTTGGTCCACCAGACACCCTTGCCAACTATTCCGCCGTTTCAGTTCGTTCACCACCGTATACCACATCCGATTGTTTTTCAGATTCCAGTTGGGCGCCACCCGGATCGCCAGGGGGGCCGAGCCGTAGAGCCTCTGAATGGCGATGCTGGACGGCAACCGCTCCAGGAAGTCGCAGACCCCCTCCACATATTCGTCATGGGTCAGAGGGGTGAATTCACCCCGATGGTATAGCTCGGCCAGCCGAGTCCCACGCACCACATGGAGTTGATGCACCTTTACCGAATCCATGGGGAGCGACGCCATCAACTCGGCACTCTTGAGAAAATCATTACGGGTTTCTCCGGGAAAACCGTAGATGAGGTGGGTGCAGAGGGCGATTCCCCGACCGGTGAGCCGCTCCACGGCAGAGAGGTATTCGTCCAGGGTATGCCCCCGGTTGATCCGGGTAAGGATTTCATCGTCCATGGACTGAAGCCCCAACTCCACACAGACATACCGGTCACGGGCCAATTCCGTCAGGAGGTCGATGGCCTCGTCGGAAAGTGCATCCGGCCGGGTCCCCACCGAGATCCCCAGGACCTGGGGATGGTCGAGGACGCGGCCGTACAGGTCGGCCAGGGTCGCCACCGAGCCGTAGGTGTTGGTAAATTTTTGAAAATAGACGATGAACTTTTCACTTCCCAGCCGGGTCCGGTGATAGGCCATCCCTTCGGCCATCTGCTGCTCGATGCTGACTATTGGCTGGGTCCCCGGCGGAGAGAAGCTGCTGTTGTCGCAGTAGATGCAGCCGCCGACCCCCTTGCTCCCGTCCCGGTTGGGGCAGGTGAAACCGGCGTCCACGTTGACCTTGCTCACCCGGCAGCCGAAACGACGGCGGAGCCAGGTTCCGTAGGAGTGAAACCGGAGGTCGGGGTTAAGAATTGTGGGAAAGAGGAGTGTGGTCACGTGGTTCAGGCGCCTCCCGCCAGAAGCGCGGTAAAGGCTTGCGCCTCCCTACGTGGCGCCGGGGCAGTAAGAATAGCGGAGATGAGGGCAACATGGCGGACGCCGGACAACAGCAGTTCCGGGAGCCGCTCCCGGGTCACCCCCCCCAGGGCGAATACCGGGATGGTTAGAGAGCGGGTCACCTGGAGCAGGGGACCGACCCCCACCGGGGCGCCATAGAGGGCCTTGGAGGGGGTGGACCAGACCGGACCGAAGGTGATGAAGTCGACCCCTTCCTGCTCCGCTGCCCCGGCGGATGCCACAGAATGACAGGAGGCACCAATGAGCCGTGTCGATCCCAGCAGTTCTCTGGCAACGGTAACGGGAAGCCCGGCCTCGGGAAGGTGCATACCGTCGGCGCCCACGGCCAGGGCGATGTCGGCCCGGTCGTTGATGATGAGCCGGGCGCCATACCGGGTTGTCAGACGGCGCAGCTCCCGGGCCAGTTCAAGGCACTCCCTGCCGGATAACGACTTTTCCCGAAGCTGTACCCCCCGGACCCCGCCGGACAACGCCTCTTCCACCACCGTCAGGAGATTACGACCGGAGGTGGCCCCTTGGTCGGTAATGAGGTAGAGGTCGAAGTCAACGGGGTTCGCACTGCGTGAAATCACTCGATGACCCCGTCGATGGGGCTGGACGCCGTGGCGTAGAGTTTTCTGGGAATCCGGCCGGCCAGATAGGCCAACCGACCGGCCCGAACGGCCAGGTTCATCGCCTCGGCCATGGCCAGAGGATCCCCGGCGCCGGCGATCGCGGTGTTCATGAGGACTCCATGACACCCCAGTTCCATGGCAATGGCCGCATCCGATGCGGTCCCCACCCCGGCATCCACGATGACCGGCACCTTTACCGTCTCCAGGATGATCCGGATATTGGAAGGGTTCCGGATGCCGAGACCGCTCCCGATGGGGGCGCCCAGAGGCATCACCGCCGCGCACCCCAGCGCTTCCAGCTTGCGACAGGTGACCGGATCGTCTGTGGTGTAGGGAAGGACCGTGAACCCCTCCTTCACCAAGATGGCTGCAGCCTTCAGGAGTTCCTCGTTATCCGGGAAGAGGGTCTTCTCATCGGCCAGCACCTCCAGTTTCACGAAGTCGGAGAGCCCTGCCTCCCGGGCCAGGCGGCAGGTCCGGACGGCGTCATCCGCCGTGTAACAACCGGCGGTATTGGGGAGCAGGGTATACTTCTTCAGATCAAGATGATCCAGCAGTGACTCCTTGCTCCGGTCGAGAATGTTCACCCGCCGGACCGCCACGGTGACGATTTCCGCCCCGGAAAGCTCGATGGCTCGGGCCATCTGCTCAAAAGTCGCATACTTGCCGGTCCCCACCATCAACCGGGAACTGAATTCACGCCCAGCAATTACCAGGTTATCATTTGCCATTTCCATCTCCTTGTGATTCCCCGCCTCAGGGATAATCTCCATCACCCCTTTCATAACTCCCCCCATCCCCCTCTTATCTATAAGCTGTGCTTTACCCGTGCTTACGCCGGGGACCGGAGTTGTGGGACGCGGGAGGTGGATGTGCAAGGAGGGTGCTCATGACCTTCCACATGGCGGTGATATCGTCCAGTCTCTGAATGCCTAGCCAAAGGGTTTGGGTCCCGGGTTCACCGTCACTCTTACGAGCAAGAAAGCCACCAAGAATTGCTACCATCCTGATTGCTTCCCGTAAAGTCGGAGGCTCTGCTGCCGGGACAGGATTCTTCGTGACAAAAGTGACCAGAGCCTTCCACTCGGCCTCCTCAAAATAGACTGAGCAGGGGACGTCGGGCGTCTCCCTGCCCAACTTAGTGAGATAATGAATGCGCCACGCAACAACGAGGTCAATACCCAGGCACGCTTCCAGACGGTCGGCGTTTCCCAGTTGTCGATTTTCGATCTTGCAACCACTTTTCAGGGTGCGGTGGAAGACTTCAATGGTCCAACGCTGCGCATACCATGACAATCGCTCGCGGGCGTCTTCAATAGTTTCAGTAGGTGCGGTGGTGAGCAGCAACCATCGTAACGGATCTACCTCTGATGGTGGCTCGATTTCATCGGCGAGAACAGCCCATATTGTCAATGGCTCCCCACCTTTTTGACGCTTAGGTGTGGCCAGAACTACTTGTCGATACCGGATACTAAGCCGGGCGGTCCGGGCCGGGTGGGCACCTTTTCTGGGGATGAGGAGTTCTTGAACCCCGGCTTCAGGACAGTTATTCATTTGCTCAAATAATTGCCCCTGTTCCTGTGCCAGTTTACGGTCATGTCTGGCGCGCACCAGCAGGAAAGGCGCTTGCGGGGTGTGGGCGGCTTTGGCAAACAGTTCATAGATGTCCGCTTCCCGATCACCGACACTGACAATAGTGGTATCGGGACAGGCCGCAGCAGCTGCGGTTGCAGCGGTGAAACTGGTAAGCCATTTTGAACTTTCTTTTTCTTCGATGGGCAGACTATGGCGTAGAACTTTTTTCCCGTATGTTGCCGGATCACGCGCCCAACACTGTGCCGCCAACAGCCCAAGTGGCGTGCCACCGCTGCTTACCGCCAGAGTAGCGTGGAGCATCAGACCGATGACTCCGGTAGGGCAGCTGGCAATGGGCCCCAAGTTCTCCGTTGCCGGATGAGTGCTGTAGTCCAGACTGGTAGTGTCTTGAATGGCCAGCACAACTTTTTTCTCTTGCGCGATCCGTTTAATGGTCGCCGCGCTATGGGGAGCGAGAATATTTTGCAAGGTAGTATCCTTATGCTCAAAAAACCGATAGGCAGCCTTGGTTTTTGCTCTACTACCACAGGTTTGGGGAATATTTGCCTGTGGTCGGGCGTAACGATCACGGCCAAGAGTCAGCAGTCGTGCCACTAAGCGGGCGTCACCCAGCCGAGCCGCGCCCCATTCTTGCTCCGCCCAGTCACGAGGAGCTTCAGGTGCTTTAACGGTACCTCCCAGCATGGCTCGCCATTGTTTATGGAGTGGGTAAAGGTACATCGCCTTGGGTTGCACCACAGCGGTTCGCTGCCGGTCCTGCCGGCCACGTCCGGCAGTAATGCCAATGTTAATCCAGTTGGCGGCGCGATAACTGACGCCGGTAAAGCGTTTGTTGTCAACAAAAGTTTCGATCAACAGCGGCTTGATACCATAACGACGATGCCAATCATCTTTGACTCGATGTACTGCCTGACCGAGCACGTGGGAGGCCAGGTGAGGAACCCGGACTTCAGGGTGAATGAAAAACCTGCTATTACTCAGTACGTTACTCAAATTAGCACGGCGAGTCGATTCGTCCCAGCCGATATACTGGTCACGTGCCGCAACCGACCACGCCGCTGGGCCAAAGGACAGGCCCCCCAGATAGCCGTGAACCGTACTGTGAACTAGGTAACGCACCCCGGCGCAAAATGGTCTCGCCCCCAGGTAATGCCCGACCATAAGGGAATTCCAGATCTGGGCTTCGTCACTCAAGCGATTCTCAATGAGAAGTAGAGACACCGAGCCCAGTTCAGCAAGTGTGCAGCTCACGGGAGGACGGATGAGCTCAGGGACAATGGTCCGACGAGACAGTTCAGGAACCGGCTTCGTATCTGGCAAGTGAAGTTGACCGCTCTGATGCAGACGAGAAAGAGCCTTGCGGCAGCTCATATCCTTCAGGCGTCCAGCGAAGTTTCGCCAGCCCAGTAATTCGCAGACCTTTCTTGAAAGCGAACGACGGCTTATACCTGGTGTGTTATCAACCAAGTGCTGTATCTGCTCCCGAGTCTCGGGAGAAAAAGTTTGGCCACTGATGATCATGGCAAAACTGTACAACATCCCCCCCAACGGTGTCCAGCATTATTTATGGGACATGGTCAGTATCTATAAGAGGGGGCGCGCATATGATGTGACATTGCCTTAGCGCGTTCCTCCCCTTACGTTAAGGGGAGGACAGGAGGGGTTACGAAGGGGGTACAACCTCCCCCGCCCCCCACGAACCGGACAATTTCCAACTTGTCCCCATGCTGAAGTTGCACGGTCTCATATTCCCCTTTGGGGACGATATCCCGATTCCGCTCCACTGCCAACCGGGCAGGATCAAGGTCGAGAGAGCGAAGCAACTCCCTGACGGTCATCGGTTCGACAGAGTGCGCTTCACCGTTGATCTGAATTTCCATGTAATTCTCCTGTTTCACCACAAAAAAAAGCCGCTGAAGCGGCTTCACTCTCGTGTCATCCGTCGCGCTTCCCTCCGCCGGAATTACCCGGATCAGGTTCAAGGGGTCGTCCTCTCATCAGGACTCTCAGCCGAAACTCCCCCAGCGTCTGCTCAATCGTAAAGTATCACGCCATAACCACGATATGCCGCGACAGTGGGGAATTATAAGGATACCGGATTGAGTGTCAACAGTTTTCTGTCCCTCATCCCTTTCACCCCCTCTTCCACTCCCGCATCCGGTCCAGGCGGACGATATACTGTTTCTCCTGCCTGATCCGCTCCTGATGCCAAGTCCAGATATGATAGGATTCCAGCGACAGGATGGTAATCCCGGCCGCCAGCACCGCATAGAAGTTGTCATCCAGGGCATGGGCGACGTGATAGAAGGCGTAAAACACCAACAGATACCCCACGTGGGAGAGGCCGGAAAAGGCGCCGGTCCCGGTGGTCATCCTCCCCAGAATCAGTATCAGGGCGGAAAAACTGTAGACAATGAGGAGACCGCTGATCATTTTGGCCGAAGGAGGGGCGCCCAGGAGTTGCCTGACGGAAGGGGGAAAATCGGGGAGATGGCTCCCCAACTGCTGGGCTACAAGACTTATCCCCAGGAAGAGGGTGAGATACCAGACCCCCCGGAGAGAGCGCCGCTGAAACTCCCTGACCCGCCCCGTTGCCGCCCGGCGCGCCTGCTCGTTTCCTTCCTGCGTCTCGGGAAGTGGGGCGTCATGGAGCGGTTCGGTTATGGACTTCCCGATGGGCATCTTCATGTTCGAGAATTTTTACCGGCATCTTTACCGGATGAATCCGCAAGCTCCTGGAGAGTCCGACCGATGGTCTCCAGTTCACCATTGAGGTCAGGCTGCGGGATATCCCGGTGACCGGCGGCAAGCTGCAGGGCAAAGGATTCCAGCCGCTGTACCGGCAGAAAGAGACTGCGCCGCAGAATAGCCGAGACTCCGGCCACGGTGAGCAGAAGAATCATAACGCTGAAGAGCGCCATCCGGCTCCGGAGGGTGGCCAGAGTGGCCTGAAGACTCTTCTGGGAGAGGCCGATATCCAAAGTGCCGAGGACCTTCTGGGTGGCAGGGTGAACATGACAGGTGGCGTTGAAGCAATCCGGTTCGTTATAGATGGGGGCAGTTATGGCAAGGACGGTTTCCCCCCTTTCATTACGATAACGGCGTGCCTGCTGCATGCTCCCCATAGTGGCCACCGGGGTCGCCCCGGCATGACAGGCAATACACCCCTCGCTGTTCCGATCCACTTGGCGATTGAGCTCTCCCGAATGGGAAGAGAACATGATGACCCCGCGCTTGTTGAAGATCCGGACCTGCTCCACATCCTGCTGGGAACCGACGGTGGTGACGATATTCTGTACCGTCTCCCGATCGGCCTTGAGCATGGCGTATCGAGTGGAGCGAACCACGGTCTGGGCCAGGGCGGTCTCATGGCGTACGGTGTCCTGGGTCATATCCTGTTTGATCGCCTGATAGAGGAGCAGGCAGCAGATCACCACGAATCCGGTTACCGTGATGGTTACCGGAACGATGGCCCTGCCACTCAGTGACATTCCCATTTCTTCCTCCTTTATCGCATCCCTTTAGTGGCAAAAGCCGCAGCTTGCCGTCACCGGAAAGGCCGTCCTGCCGTTATGGCAGGCGCCGCATGATTTACCCTTCTCCATGGCCGCCATCCCCACCGGCTTCCCCCGTTTCAGGGGGTAGAGCCGGGGATGGCAGACGCCGCAGCCGGCTTTGGCCAGATGGCTCTGGTGACTGAACCGCGCCGGTGAGAGCTCCTTCGCCGGGAAGGTCAACTCCTTCACCGGGTGGCATTTGGCGCAATCGGCCACGGCAAAGGCTCCCTTACCGTTATGGCAGGCTCCGCACGATCTCCCTTTTCCCATGGCAGCCATCCCCACATGCCGCCCCTTGATATACTCATAGATCTTCGGGTGACAATCATGACACGCCTGACGCCCGGCATGGGCCTTATGGGTGAAGGTGACCGGCCCGGTCTCCCTGACCTTGAAGGTCATATCCGTGACGGTGTGACATTTGGCACACTCCGCCACGGCAAAGGCCTTGGCGCCATCGTGACAGGCGCCGCACGATTCCCTCTTCTCCATGGCCGCCATCCCCTTGGGGCGGTTTTTCCCCGCGACGAAGAGAGCGGGGTGACAGGCACTGCATGGCTGACGGGCGGCATGTTCCTGGTGGGTGAATGCCACCGGTCCGGTCTCCTTCACCGGGATGCTCAGATTTCTTACCGGATGGCATTTGAGACAGTCGGCCAGGGCAAAGGCGCTCTTGCCGTCATGACAGGCGCCGCAGGACTTCCCCTGCGCCATATCGGCCATGGTATGCCGAACCGGATACTTGATGTCGAAGATCTTGTCGTGGCAGGCCCGGCAGTCACTCTTCTGTTTTCCCTTCTTGATGTGGTTGTTATGACTGAAAAAAACCTTGCCGAGCTCTTTCGTCTTGAAGGTGACATCCCGGAGATCAAGGGCCGATACCGGGGCAGACACCCCTGCCGCCAGCGCCACCATGACGCAGATCAGGTGAAATCGCATTATTTCTCCTCCTCTTCTTCCCATCCGGTCCACATGCTCTTGGTATGGGCGAAGGGGGTATGCCCCAGAGTTGCCAGGTAGACGTGAATGAACAGGAACGCCGTGAAACAGCAGGCGATGAGGTAGTGGAATCCATCCAGGAGCTTGAGTCCCCCCATGGTGATGATGACCTCGCGCAAGGGACCGATGTTCATGATGAGAAACCCGGAAAAAATGACCAGCGGCAGGAGGAGGAGCATGATCATCAGGTAGGTCACCTTCTGTAGAGGATTAAACTTGTTATCCGGGGTCGGCGTATGGGGGTTGGGCTTGCCGAAGAAGTAGAAGAAAAAATAGAAGATCGCCTGCCGGAAGAGGCCGTGCTTCAGATCCTCCGCTGTGGGAACGTAGATCTTCAGAAGAGTGCCGGTAACGAAGATGTAGTAGATAATCCAGAGGATATAGGAGGCGGAGACCACGATCCCGGCGGTGTTATGAAGACTGATAGCCGCCTTGTAGGTGCCGAAGATGTTCATAAACTCGGGCCAACGGATCTGAATCCCGGTGAGGGTCAGGGTGACGATCCCCAGGGCGTTGAGCCAGTGCCAGATCCGGACCGGCGTGGGATTGAGATAGATCTTATTATGCTGCGCCATGGTGGGTATCCTTTCTGTTCTTCCGGGTCAGAAACCGGAGCGTACCGTGGAACAACGGCACCATGGCTCCGCAGGCCACGATGGCGAGCCCGATGATGCTGAGGGCCGAACTCCGCGACGTTCCCATCATATAAAAATCCGGGGTCCCGTAGAGAAGATCCAGGACCGCCCCCTTCTCCACCGGCATCCGGATGGATCTCCCATCCTTGTCCGGGATCGCCACATAACTGGTCTGGAGTGCCCTGGAGCCCGAGGCGTGACAGAAGGTGCAATCCCACCGATTCTTCAGGATCTGATACGTGTGGGTGATCTTTTCCGGCATCATCATCCCCCAGAGACGCATCCCCCGGGTGGTGGCGTTACGGTGGAAGCTCTTGAGCTCTTCCAGGGAAACGGTTCCGTCACCGTTGGCGTCCACCACCCTGGCAACCGGAGAGCCCACGGGCGCCAGTCGCGCCAGTTCGTCATAGCTGGCCGGGGTATAACCGTGCTGGGGTTTATCGCCGTGGCGGGTCTGAATATACAGATTAATGACGTACTGTTCCGATCCGGTGTGGCAGGTGATGCAGGGGAGGGCCGTGATGTGCAGTTCCGCCTGGGGGAGCCAGGCGGCATGACTCTTGATGGTTTTGGCATTATCATGGCAGCGGGCGCACTGGGTATTCATGTCTGCGCCGGACACCACCTCTGCGGGGCGGACAGTATGGGGATTATGGCAATCGGAGCAGACAGCCTTCTCGGCATGGATGCCGCTGAGATACTCCTGCACCACGGGGAGGTGGCACTCCTTGCAGGAGGCTCGCGACGGGCGCAGACCATCCGCCGGATGCCGGGGGGAGACGGAATCATGGCATGAGGAGCAGCCGATACGGGAGTGGGTCGTGGCTGCGAATTTCCGGGGGTCGATATAGAGATACCCCTTTGCGCTGCTAATGACGCTCCGACTGCCGTGACATTCGAGACACCGATCCTGAGCAGCAACATCCGCGGGAAACAATCCAGCGGATGTCACGGTCAGCAGGACGGCGAAAATCGGGACAACAACTCGTGTATAATGCACCCTTCCCTCCTTCGTCTGACTGCCGGAGAGAACCGTCCTCACCGGCTTTGCCGCGTAATCACCGGCTATTTGGCTGCCTTTACCTCCGGAGTTTTCGCGCTCTTTGCGGCTCCCTTGGCCATTCCGGTCATCATCATGATGGCGGGCAACAACGGGGAAATAACGATCAGGGCGCAAAAACCAAAGAAAATCCAGCTACAAAGCCCACTATTCTCTTCAAAACTATCCACCTCGCCCCACGTGGTGGAGGCCATCCCCAGGAGGAGGGAGAGTACGGTTGTGACGTTCGTTTTCATGGCGTCTTCCTTTAATGCAATATCCGGTCCATTTTAACCGGAGGTGGTGGTCTGTCGTTATGGTTATCCTGTGCAGCCACCCCCTTGATCCTGTATATTTTCAACATACACCCCTCTTCAGACAATATTGCATATACCATCCACCTGAAAGTGGTATAGAATGGCCGAATTTCATCGTACGTCCTGCTCCCTTCGAATCCGCCAGGGAACGGGTTTCCCCTATCAACGAGGTAGTCAATGGAACGAAGCAAGATTCTGGTGGTGGATGATGAAGCGGTCATCCGCGAAGGGGTAAAACGGATACTGGAGCGTAGCGGCATGGAGGTCGCCACCAGCTCCGGGGGCCGCGCTGCCCTGGCCATGATACAGGAGACGGACTTCGACTTGGTCGTCACCGATCTGAAGATGCCGGGGATGAACGGCATCGAGGTTCTCAAGGCAATCAAGGTTCTCCAGCCCGAGGTGCCGGTCATCATCATCACCGGCTATTCCACGGTGGACACCGCCGTGGAGGCGATGAAAAACGGCGCCTTCGATTACATTGCCAAGCCGTTTACCCCGGATCAGCTCACCGAGAAGGTCGCCAAGGCACTGGCGCAAAAAGAGGTCCTCACCGAAAATCTCCTTCTCAAAAAAGAACTGAAGGAACACCACGGCTTCGACCTCTTCGTTGGCGAAAGCAAGGAGATGCAGAAGATCTACCGGCGCATCCTGCAGGTGGCCCCCACGGACAGCACCGTCCTCATTACCGGAGAGAGCGGCACCGGCAAGGAGGTGGTGGCCCGGGCCATCCATCGCAACAGTCCCCGTCGGGACAACCCTTTCGTGGCCGTGGACTGCACCTCCCTGGCGGAAAACCTCCTGGAGAGCGAGCTCTTCGGCCATATCAAGGGCTCCTTCACCGGCGCCATTCAGACCAAGACCGGCTTGTTCAAGGTAGCCGATGGCGGCACCCTCTTCCTGGATGAGGTGGCCAACATCTCCCTCACCACCCAGGCAAAACTCCTCCGGGTCCTCCAGGAGCGGGAGATCACCCCCATCGGCGGAACCCAGTCGGTGAAGATCGACATCCGCCTGGTGGCCGCCACCAACAAGAACCTCCGGACCCTGGTGGAAGAGGGTAAGTTCCGGGAGGATCTGGTCTTCCGCTTGAATATCATCCCCATCGACCTCCCGCCGCTGCGGGAGCGGAAGGGGGATCTGCCGCTTCTCATCACCCACTTCCTCCAGAAATTCGCCACCTCCATGGGGCGGGAGCTGCACGGTCTCTCCGCCGAGGCGAAGAGCTTTCTGGAAAACTATGCCTTTCCCGGCAACGTCCGCGAGGTGGAAAACATTATCGAACGGGCGGTGGTCCTGGCCGAGGGGAACCTGATCCAGGTGGAGGATCTGGAACTGGGACACGCCTGCGTCCTGAAAGCTCCACCCCACTCCCAGGAAAACCTCGCTCCCGCCAACCTGGAGGAGCTAAAGGAGGCCAAGCGCCTGATCCGGGAGAAGGCTCTGGAGGAGGTGGAGAAGGCTTTCGTCATCGCAGCCCTGGAACGGAACCACGGCAACATCACCCGGGCCGCCGAGGAGACCGGGATGCTTCGTCCCAACTTCCAGGCGCTCATCAAGAAGCTGGGGATCTCGGGCAAGGATTACGTCGATGGGTGACGCATAAGCCATGCGAAGCAGTAATGTTGAAGCGGTCGTACTCAAGGTCATGGAGTACCGGGAAGCGGACGTCATCGCTACCCTCTTCACCCGGGAGCAGGGAAAACTCCGGGGAATCGCTCCAAATGCCCGGAAGAGCCGAAAGCGGTTCGGCGGCGCCCTGGATCTTTTTGCTCGGCTCACCCTTACCCTCCGTATCCGGGAAGGGCTCTCCCGCCTGGAAGAGGCTAGCATCGTCAGCCTCTCCTCCCACATCCGGGAGGATATCACCAAGGTCGCCCATGCCGCGTACGCCTGCGAGCTCACCGACATCCTCCTCCCCGACGGAATGCCCAACCTTCGCTACTACCGTCTCCTCTGCGCCTGGCTGGAGCGACTGGACAGCTCCCCCCCCTCCCCCGCCGACCGCCGCTTCTTCGAAATCAACCTCCTGAACATCTTGGGTTATCGACCGGAACTGGGGCAGTGCCCCGTCTGCGACTCCCCCTTTGACGGGACGAAACCGCTCACCTTCCACCCCTCTGCCCATGCCGTCACCTGTCGCAACTGCGCCGGCGCGGGAATCGCTGTCAGACCCACCGTCCCCCCCCTCCTCCGCTCCTGTCTCTCCACCGGAAGGTTCGGAACGATCTCCTTTTCGCCGGAGGAGCTGGCCGATGCCGGAACAATTTTAGACAACCTCATAATGGCCCATGTGGGCAAGGAGTTAAAATCCCTCCGCTTCCTGCGGGAGGTGGAGTGAGCTCACGGGGTAGACCTGCCTGATCCGGTGGCATCTGAACCGGGATATCGTCGCCCGATGATCATAATTCAAGTTGATGAGTTCAACCGAAGATGGATTGCCTAGACCAAATCGACTCCGTCGTCCCCTCCGGTCTCCTGAGTACGTGATCAAGTGAATACGTCCCCCTCGGGCGCACAGGGATGTCCAGCCGAGCTTGACGAGTACAGTGGACCCACCTCCTTCAGCGTAGGTCAAGAACTTCTCCACATTATAATGTTACACAGTTACCAGCGTCCCCTCAGGTTTCAATGATAAGGAGCAAAATGGTTGTCAACATACTTTCTTTC
>CAIOGM010000051.1 GCA_903857795.1 uncultured Geobacter sp. | reverse complement strand
GATTATAGGTCATGGCACTCTTCTCCGTTCAATACGTCGAGCCCTGATTTATCGCGCACGGTAATCCATGATCATAAATTCATGATGAACGGTATTTATAGCTCAGTGTTACAAATACCGCCATAAATTAATCGCGGGATGGATTAAAACCTGGGTGGGATGAATCTGGGTGGGATGGATCTGGGCGCGATGAATCGCGCCCCTACTGGGTGGGATGAAACTGGGCGCGATGAATCGCGCCCCTACTTTCTCCGGTTGATCAGGTAACAGCTCTTGCCGGACTGCTTCGCTGCTTTTTTCAGCTCCGCAGCCAGTTCCGCCACTTTGCCGTAATGCTGCTGATGAAGCGGGGCCGAGGGAACCACGGCGATGACGACCCCCAGGAGAGGAATGGCCTCCTCCTCACCTTTCCGGTTCATTCCCAGATAATACCCCTTCAGTTTGTCCTGCTCATTGAAGAGGTCGGAGATGATGGCGGTGAAGTTGTCGATGACGGTGCCGCAGATCGCTTCGACCCGCTCCATCGGCACGATAAATACAAAATCGTCCCCTCCGATGTGCCCGGTAAATCCCCCCCCCGACTCCTTGACCGCATTGAAGATGATCCGGGCCAGCATCCGGAGCACCTCATCCCCGTGGGAGAAACCGTACACATCGTTGTATGGTTTGAAGTTGTTGATGTCCAGATAGCAGACCGCCATCGGTTTCCCGAGGACCGTGTCGATTGCCTGCTGAATAGAGCTGTTGCCCGGCAGCCTGGTCAGCGGGTTGTTGTCGAAAATCCGCTGAATCCGCTGCCGCGCCAGGTTGATCCGGGTGAAGAGCTCCGGGTAGTTGAGCGGCAGGGAGAGGAAGTCGTCCAGGAAGTTATGTTCCCAATCGAAGGTTTCGGCAAAGGTCGAGTCGACCAGGCCGATCAGCGGGATCGTACTGAAATAGCTGTCACCCTTCAGGCTCTTGATCAGGTCGAGGAGCTCCGCGTCAACGGTGGAAAGGTCGGCAATGACGATGTCCGGCGGGTCGGAATAGATGAGCCCCATGACGTTGACCAGGTCGGTAAGCGTCATTACCTGATACCCCTTGCTCTGCAGCCGGATCGCCAGATGACCGGCGTTTCTCTGATCCCGGGCGATCAGGGTGATCCTCTGGTTACTGGACATGTGACGCTTGGATGTCCAGGCTGAAGTTTTTGACCTCGATGAGCTTCTCTTCCAGCTCGGTTACGATCTCTTCCAGCAACTGCACGTTCATGTTGAGCTTTTTCCAGGCCGCGGGCTGGATCCTGGGGACGAACTCCTCCCCGCTGAAACCAAAGCCGCTGGCCTTGATCAGGACATCCGCCAGATGGACCACCGCCGTCTTGGTCTGATGGGTCTCGGATTTGTGCACCTCGTGGTGAAAGGCGATCGGTTCGAGCAGCTTGTCGGGGAGAAACCATGATTTCGCCAGCCACCCCCCCACTTCCGCGTGGTCGGTCCCCAGCAGTTCACGCTCGGCCTCTCTGCTGGAGATCTCTCTCTTCCGGATGATCTCCAGGAGCTGTTCGTGCTCTTCCTGAAATTTGATTTTTATGATGACCTTCCCGATGTCGTGGAGCAGCGCGGCGGTAGAGATCTCTTCGCTCTCGGGGATCTTGAGCTTATGGGAAATGATGTTGGCCGCCACCCCGGCCCCCAGGGAGTGTTCCCAGAGCCCGAGGGCGGTGGTCTCCATGAGCTCGAAGATGGACGAACTGAGGCAGAGACTCTTGACCACATCGATCCCCAGGAGGATCATGGCGTTGGAGATGGTCGAGACCCGGTAAAAGCCATAGGAGGGGGAGTTGACCAACCTCAGGATCCGGGCGGAGAGCACCTGGTCGGATGAGACCAATCGCGCCATCTCCTGAATGGTCGATTTACTGTTGGCCGACAGCTCATTCAGCTTCGTGATGATCCCCGGCAGTGTCGGGAGCGACTTGGTATCCTTGATGATGTTCCGGACCTGGGTTCGCTTATCGTCCATCGGCTTCTCCCATGGAGCGCAGGATCTGCAGCCGGTACATCTCCATCAACGACTGCATCAACGGGAGATTCGCCACTTTTTTGAAACGTCTCTCCAGCGCGGCAAGCTGTTGCTCAATGGTGACATCCCCCTCGATCCAGACGGGATGTCCCTCCACCGTCACGGTCTTAATCCCCATGTTTTCCAGACGGTTGATCAGGGACGACGTCAAGACGACCCCCTTGCCGCAGAGCGGCGGACCATCGGGATTGTCCGAGCGCTTGACATCTTTTGCCAGCACCATGTCGGCCGTGGCTGTTACAATCGGTATCGTTTGCATAAAACCCTGCCAGTCGGTTGGTTGCACTCCGAAACGACCATTTTCAGAACTCATACTTGTATCTGACTATCAACCTGACAATCAACAAAAAAATATGAAACGCGAAACTCCATGGCGGACATCCTCAAGGAGAGGCGCAATGGGATTCTTTCGAGGAGTCGATGAGACAATCTGTTGCAAGTCATATTGAAAAATGTTAGCGTACCACGCCTCTAACTGTTTACTTCTAACCCGCCGTGGGACGGCGGGCCGGAGATGATCGCTTAGGCCGCAGCCGGGGAGTTTTAGAAAACATCAAGGGAGAGGTCTACATGACAAAGGCCGACATAGTTCAACGGGTAGCTGAAGCGGTGGATTGCACCAGAAACGAGGCTTACGACCTGGTGGAGAGCGTCTTTGCGCTGATGAAGGATACGCTGGAGTCCGGAGAGAACCTAAAAGTTTCCGGCTTCGGGAACTTTGAGGTCAAACAGAAAGCCGACCGCCGGGGGCGTAACCCCCAGACCGGAGAGGCGATCACCATCACCGCCCGCCGGGTGCTAACCTTCAAACCGAGCGGGATACTGAAGCAGGCGGTGAATACGGAAGAGCGGTAGGCGGGTAGACACGACTCACCTTTCAGGAGAATTGCACCCTTGCTGCAGCTTTTCCTCGGCAAAGAGCGCCGCTCCGACAATCCCCGCCTGATTCAGGAACAGGGCTGGAAGAATTGGCGCCTGCGTGGTGATCAGCGGTGCGAACTTGTGCAGTTTCTTGCTGACTCCGCCGCCGAGTACGATCAGATCCGGCCAGAGCAGCTTTTCCATGGCCGTCAGGTACCGGTTAAACCGCTTGCCCCAGGCTTTCCACTGGAGCTCTTCGCCGATCCGGACGGCCTCCGAGGCGTACTGTTCGGCCTCAAGGCCGTTGTCCAGCAACAGATGGCCGAGTTCGGTGTTCGGCAGCAGTTGTCCGCTGGAAAACAGGGCCGTCCCGAGCCCGGTGCCGATGGTGACGATCAACACAACCCCCGCGACCCCCTTGCCGGCGCCAAAACGAATCTCGGCCATCCCGGCGACATCGGCGTCATTGGCCACATACGCCGCGCAGCCGGTTTGCACCGAAAAAAAATCGGCAACCGCCAAGCCGATGAAGGAGTTATCGATGTTGGCCGCCGTGCGGGCGATACCGTGCTGGATGGCTGCGGGAAAGCCGATGCCGATGGGGCCCGACCAGCGGTGCCGCTCCACGAGCTCTTTCACCGTAATGCCGATGGCCTCGGGTGTCGCCGGAAGAGGGGTCTTGATCCGGATCCGATCGCTCACCAGGACGCCGGTGGCTGTTTCCACGATGGCCCCTTTTATTCCCGTCCCACCGATATCGATCCCCAAAATTTGCATGAATGGTTTCCTTAGCACACCGGCATAGTGCACCGGACGATGACTCCCGGCTTTGAATTTCGATAAACCTAACATGGTTACAGTGGCGGAAGCCAGGTAAAAGTATTAAGATGCTTTCCTCCCAGGCAGATCAGCCCGAACCGCGATGGAACAGTGACGTATCCACTATGAGCTATCTTCTCCCCTCCGCGGTGTTTCTGCTGGTACTCTCCGTCGGGATGAGCCTCAACTTCACGGAAGTGGCCGAGAACTGGCGCCGGTTGAATTGGTCGGCGTGGTTTCGGCTGCTCCTCGCCACGTTCATCGTTCCGCCGATGCTTGCGTTGCTCGGGGCGAAACTGTTTCACCTGACGTTGGGGGAGACGGCGGGGCTGTTTCTTGTGGGTTCGGCCCCGGGAGCGCCTCTCCTCACCCGCAATATGGCGCGAAAGGGCTTCGATATGCATCTGGCAGCCAGTTATCAACTGTGGGCCGCCCTGATGGTGCCGCTCATGATACCGTTACTCGTCGCGGTTGCCGGCAGACTCTATCACCGCGATATCTGGATTCCGCCGACAGTGCTGTTATGGGAGATAGGGGAAAAACAGCTCCTCCCTCTGACCATCGGGATGGTCTCCGCACGGTTCGCTCCGGAACTCGCAAGGAAGGCCCAACCGGTTTTGAATCTGCTGGGGAACGTGGTTCTTACCGTGATGATACTGCTGATGCTCATCAAAAGCGGCTCCGCTCTGAAGTCGCTCTCACCACTGGTTCCTCTGGCGGCGTTGCTGATCGCCGCAGGATCGATTGGAGTTATCCGGATCATCGGCTTCAGTGATCGATTGGTGGGGCAGACCTTCGCGATCTGCAATGCGAACCGGCACGTGGGGTTGGCGCTGCTGCTTAGCGGTCGGTACCTCCATGCACCACAGGCACTGCCGGTGGTGGCATGTTATGCGGTCGTCGCGCCGCTGGTCATGATTGCGTATGTGAAGCTCTTTCCGATACAAGGGCGCTCTGCAGAAATGACAACCACTACGTGATGCTGACCGGCCTGATGCACAGCGGACAACAACAGTAAAAGTGAGGTAATAGCCATCATGAATCACGAGATCGGAACCCGCAAAGACTCCGGCGCCCGTTCGGAGCAGCTGCCGGCTCCTCCCCCCCATAAAAAGTTAGACCGGGTTGCGGCGAAACGAGCGCTGACCGGTTGCCGGGTGCTGATGGTTGAAGATCAGATAATCAACCAGCTGGTGCTGCGGGAGATTCTGGAGCATGCGGGGATGCATGTAACGGTCGCCAACAATGGCCGGGAAGCCGTGACCGTGATGACCTGTGAATCCGGACGGTTCGATCTGGTGCTCATGGATCTGCAGATGCCGGAACTGGACGGTTACGAGGCCACCCGCATCATCAGGAGAGAGTGGTCCGCCGACCAGCTCCCCATAATTGCCGTGACGGCTCATGCCCTGCAGGAAGATCGACACCACTGTCTGCAGGCGGGGATGAACGACCACCTGGCCAAACCGGTGGACCAGGACCAGCTCTACGTCTGTATGCTCAAATGGTTGAAATGCGCCCCGTGTTGTCAGGGTCAGCAGTAATGGCAGGGCTAAAAAAACTGACAGCATCGCTCAAGAACGGTCTGGTTGCCCGGGGGATCAAGGAAAAGCTGATCACCATCTTCGTGATCATCAAGGTCCTGCCGTTGATCCTCCTGGCCTGGACCGCCTGGGATCAGGTCAAGCATCTTGGCTCCGACGTGGAGAAGCTGTCGGTGGCGACGATGGCCTCGACTCAGAACAAGATCAAGGAGATCGGCGACATCGCCGTAAAGGACTCGGTCACGGCCCTGGACCGGCGCTCCCGGGAGGCCATCGAGCAGCTGACCACCATCACGGCCCACAACGTGGCGAATTTTCTGTACGATTGCGATCGGGACATCAGCTATGCCGCGACCCTGGCGCCGGATGAAGCCGAATACCGGACGTTCCTGGCCAAGCATTTTCGCCCGGTCATAGAGCATGAGCCCTACCACCTGGATCCTCGGACGGAGCAGTGGGCGCCGGTCAGGCCGCGACCCAAGGATGATCCGGTAGTGACCTCCACCGTAAAGGACAACGAAAAGGGGTGGCACTACCGGCCAGCGGAGCGGGTCGGGACAACGGTTGAACTCCCCCTCTTTCTGGAGATGACCTTTGTTGATCTTAACGGCTACGAAAAGATCAAGGTCACCACGTCAAAACTCCTCCCCCCGGAACTGCGTAACATCTCACTACGGAAAAATACCTACTGCCGGGCGGAGAGCTACTTCCGCGAGCTGCAGCGGCTCAAACCGGGGCAGATTGCGGTGTCGGAGGTAATCGGTCCCTATGTGGGGACACCGCTCATCGGCCCCTACACCCCGAAACGAGCCAAGGAAAAAGGGGTGGTTTATGCCCCGGAACAGGCCGGTTATGCGGGGAAAGAGAACCCGGTGGGGAAACGGTTCCGGGGGCTGATCAGATGGGGTACGCCGGTGATGCGGGGGGGGAAGACCATCGGCTACGTGACCCTGGCCCTGGACCATCGGCACCTCAAGGAGTTTACCGACCATCTCGTCCCCACGGACGAGCAATTCTCCGCCATTCCCGACGCCTCCAGCGGCAATTATGCCTTCATCTGGGATTATAAGGGGCGCTCCATCGCCCATCCGCGGGATCACTCCATCGTCGGCTATGATCCGGCGACCGGCGAACCGGCAATCCCCTGGCTGGATACCGCTCTCTACCGCGCCTGGAAGGAGAGCGCTCTCCCCATCGGGACATTTCTGGCGCGGCAACCGACGTTTCAGAACCCCTCCCTGACCAAGAAACCGGCGCCGGAACTGACCCGGGCCGGGTTTGTCGGGCTGGACGGACGGTACCTCAATTTCGCTCCCCAATGCGCCGGATGGCATGACCTTACCAGCCGCGGCGGTTCCGGCTCATTTATCATCTTCTGGAGCGGTCTCTGGAAACTGACCACCGCCGCCACTATCCCGTACTACACCGGGCGCTACGGCGGCCATTCCCGGGGCTTCGGGTATGTCACCATCGGCGCCAATGTGGATGAATTTCACCTCCCGGCGACCGAAACCGCCAAGAACATCGGCACACTGGTCGCCGGATTTACGTCAGATATCACCGGCAGGCAGCGGGCCCTGCGAGAGCTGATCAGCAGCAGCATCACCGAAGCCGCCACACACCTCACCGTGATGACTCTGGTCATGGTGATCCTCGTCGTTATCATCGCGGTCTGGCTTGCCGGACTCCTCACCCGCCGGATCACGGCCATGATCGCCGGGATCCGGACCTTTCAGGAGGGGAATCTGGGTACCCGCCTGGCGGTCACCTCAGAGGATGAGATGGGGGCGCTGGCCCAGGCGTTCAACGGCATGGCCGGGGCGCTGCAGCAGCGTGAAAAGGCGCTCCGGAAGAGCGAAGAGAAGTACCGGCGGCTGGTGGAACAGGCCAACGAAGGGGTCCTGGCCCTGGATCAGGACGGCGTGGTTTCCTTCGCCAATCTCCGTATGGCCGGGATGCTCGGCTATGCGGTGGACGAATTGGTCGGCCTGGAGTTCGCCTCTTTCATGGGGGATAATGAACATGAATTACTGCCTATAAAACTTAAGCGGCGACGCCACGGGATATCCGAACAGTACGATGCGGAGATGACCCGTAAAGACGGCAGGATGATCCAGACCAGTATCACCGCGTCTCCCATGACCGACGATGATGGTACTTTTCTCGGATCATTCGGGGTGATCATGGATATCACCGACCGCAAACAGGCCGAAGCTGACCTGCTCCAGGCGAAAGAGGCCGCCGAGTCCGCCAACAGGGCCAAGAGCCAGTTTCTGGCCAACATGAGTCACGAACTAAGAACCCCCATGAACGGTGTCCTGGGAATGATTCAATTGACCCAGTATGGCCAGTTGGATGCCGATCAAAAGAACTATCTCGACCTGGCCTACAGTTCGGGGCACTCTCTGGTGCGGATCATCAACGATATCCTCGACCTGACCAAAATAGAGGAACATAAACTCACCCTGATACACGCGCCGTTCTCCCTGCACAAGTGCGTGAGCGATACGGTGGGGATCCTGACCCCGGAAGCGCTCCGCAAGGGGCTCCGCCTGGTCGCCACGCTGACGGACGATCTGCCGGAGAGCGTCGAAGGAGATCAACTCCGGCTCCAGCAGGTACTCACCAACCTGATCGGCAATGCGGTCAAGTTCACCGAACAGGGGGAGGTGACGGTGCTCGCCTCATCGGACCCTCGCGGCATCACCATCATGGTGACGGACACCGGCATCGGTATCCCGGCCGATAAACTGGAGCTGCTCTTCAAACCGTTCAGCCAGGTCGATGACTCCAACACCCGTAAGTACGGTGGGACCGGATTGGGACTGGCCATCAGCAGGGAGATCGTGCTTCTCATGGGAGGAGACATTTTCGTGGCGAGCTCCGACGGAGTCGGGAGCAGTTTCTCCTTCACCCTCCCGCTGGGGAGAACGATCCCGCAGCAGCCGGCAACCCGACCGGCTGTAGCACAGTAACAACGGGGGCGTTTCCCGTTGCACCCGCCAGAGCTCCGTGAGCTTTTGGAAAAGAAAGGAGATCCACCATGAAGAGTGAAGAATCGAGACTTCAGCAGGCGCGTGAACGGATCACCCCCTGGAAAAAATGGGGTCCATATCTTTCCGAACGGCAATGGGGGACGGTGCGGGAAGATTACAGCGCCGAGGGGGATGCCTGGAACTATTTTCCCCACGACCATGCCCGCTCCCGGGCCTACCGCTGGGGGGAGGACGGTCTGGGCGGGATCAGCGACGACCACCAGGTGCTCTGCTTTGCTCTGGCGCTCTGGAACGGCCGCGACCCGATCCTCAAGGAGCGGCTGTTCGGGCTGACCAACAGCGAGGGAAACCACGGGGAGGATGTGAAGGAGTACTACTTCTACCTGGACAGCACGCCGACCCATTCATACATGAAGTATCTCTACAAGTACCCCCAGGCAGCCTATCCCTACGGCGATCTGGTGGCGACCAATCAGCGGCGCAGCCGGGATGAGCCGGAGTACGAACTGCTGGACACGGGGATCTTTAACGATGACCGCTATTTCGATGTTTTTCTTGAGTACGCCAAGGCCGACGCCGAGGAGCTGCTGATCAGGATCACCGTCTGCAACCGGGGGCCGGAGGCGGCCGACCTGCAGCTGCTGCCGACACTCTGGTTCCGCAATACCTGGTCGTGGGAAGGGGGGGGCTCCAAGCCGCTCCTCTCCCGGATGGAGGGGGAAGGGGAACCGGTCATCCATGCCTGTCACACCGATCCCCTGTTCCGGGAGTTTATCGCCGATTACTACCTCTCCTGCGAAGGGGCGCCGGAGCTCCTCTTCACCGAGAATGAGACCAACAATGAGCGGCTCTTCAACAGCCCCAACGTCACACCGTATGTCAAGGACGGCTTTGACCGCTATCTCGTGCATGGTGAGCAGGAGGCGGTAAATCCTCTGCAGAGCGGCACCAAGGCGGCCCCCCTGTATCGCCTGAACATCGCCGCCGGCGCCTCCCGGACGGTCTGCCTGCGGTTGTCACGCAGCGCCCCGGCCCCGGGAGTTGACCCCTTCGCCGGTTTTAACGCCGTCTTCCAGAGCCGGATCGCCGAAGCGGACGAGTTCTACGGGAACCTGACCCCGCCGGCGATCCAGGCGGAGCCGGACCGGGCCAATGTCATGCGCCAGGCCCTGGCGGGGATGCTCTGGACCAAGCAGTACTTCTACTACGATGTGGACAAGTGGCTGGAGGAGCACCACGTCACGCCGGAACAGCGGAAGAAGATGCGCAACGGCGAGTGGTTCCATATGCTCAACGACGACATCATCTCCATGCCGGACAAGTGGGAGTACCCCTGGTATGCCGCCTGGGATCTGGCCTTTCACATGCTCCCCCTGGCCATCGTGGATCACGACTTTGCCAAGGAGCAGCTGGACCTGATGCTCCGCAACGACTACCTCCACCCCAACGGCCAGCTCCCGGCCTACGAGTGGAATTTCGGCGATGTCAATCCGCCGGTGCATGCCTACGCCACCATGCAGATCTATCTCATGGACAAGGAGCGCAACAACGGCGCAGGTGATATCGAGTTTCTCAAGTACGCCTTCTCCAAGCTCCTGGTCAATTTCACCTGGTGGGTCAACCGGAAGGATCGAAACGGCAACAACGTCTTCGAGGGGGGATTCCTGGGGCTGGACAACATCGGGGTCTTTGACCGGAGTTCTCCGCTCCCCACCGGTGGCTATCTGGAGCAGGCCGACGGTACGGCCTGGATGGTCTTCTTCAGCCAGCAGATGCTCCGGATCGCGGTGGAACTGGCGCTCAATGAGCCGCTCTACGAGGAGTTCGTCTCCAAGTTTTTCCAGCATACCATGTGGATCGCCGGCGCCATGGACCGGCTGGGCGAGCATGAGGATGAGATGTGGGACGAGGAGGACGGCTTCTTCTACGACGTGCTCTGTCTCCCCGATGGCCGCTCCCTGCGGCTGAAGGTCCGCTCCCTGGTGGGGCTGTTGCCGCTGACCGCGGTGTCGGTCTTCGAGGCCAACACTCTGGAGCGGCTCCCCAAGTTCCGGGCGTTTGCGCAATCATTTTTGGCGCGGCATCCGGAACTGGCGGCCAACGTCCATATGCCGGCTGAGCCGGGACACAATGGTCGGCGCCTCCTCTCCATCGTCAATGAGGAGAAGCTGCGCAAGATCCTGAGTCGGATGCTGGACGAGAATGAGTTCTTCAGCCCCCACGGCATCCGCTCCCTCTCCCGCCACCACCGGGAGCATCCGTTCATCTTCAGCCACGACGGCCAGGAGTCCCGGGTGGAGTACCTGCCGGGAGATTCCAATTCCGGCATGTTCGGCGGCAACTCCAACTGGCGGGGGCCGGTCTGGATGCCGGTCAACTTCCTCTTCTACGTGTCACTGTTGCGGCTCTACGCCTACCATGGTGACGACTTCACCGTGGAGTGCCCCACCGGGTCGGGAGTGTTCCTCACCCTGTTCGACGTGGCCCAAACACTGGGTGAGCGGCTGACCAGCATCTTCCTGCAGGATGGGAATGGTCGGCGACCGGTAAACGGCGCAACCGCGGAAAAATTCCAGAGTGACCCCCACTGGAAGGACCTGGTTCTCTTCTACGAATACTTCCATGGCGACAGCGGCGCGGGGATCGGGGCCAGCCACCAGACCGGCTGGACCGGCTGTATCGCCCGGATCATCCAGACCATGGGGCTGCTGACCAAGGAGCTGCTGCTCTGCCCGGACGCCGAACGGGTCGCCATGAAGGCCGCAGCGGGGAAGTAACAAAAAAAAGGGCTACAGTATAACACTGTAGCCCTCTCTGCTTTTCCCCGTATGGGTCAGATCCATCCCGCCTTTTGGAATCTTGGTTTTATCTGTTCGGCAATCTCCTTGGCTGCCTGTTTGGCTCGCCCCTCGGTCTTGCTGCTGCCGCTCGCTTCTCCGTAGACCTTAACCCCGGTGCTGACAATGAGTCCCACCGGGTTGGCGGTGGCGATGAGGGTGGCTACTCCCATGGCCGATCCCGGTGACTTGCTCCCCCCGGAATCCAGTTTGCCGGCCCCGATCTTGCGTAGCCCCTGCTCCGTCACCTGAAAACCTTCCACCGCCACCTTCAGCTCCGAGGCGCCGCTGCCGAAACCGATGGCCACACGCTTGGTGGCGCTCCCCTCATCGATGGCGAGGATATACCCCCGGATGACGATGTCGTTGATGCTGGGGACTGATCCCTCAGGGGCCCGCGTTGCCGGCATCCCCATGGCGCGAATCTCCGAAACCAGATCCGCCGCAACAAGGGCTCCCGCTGCCCGCCCCTTGGCGATCTGATCGGCGGTCTGAGGTGCGGGATGCTCATCGCTTTTCCCGGCAAGCGCGGATTCGGCCGGGATATCGGACGCCGTGGCGGCGAAATCATAGACCCATATGTTGGCCGGCCGGGGAATCCTCTCCTTGAGGAATATCTGGTGTTCGCTGTTTCTGGACGAAGAGCATCCGGACAGTATCAGCAGCATGAAAAAGCCCAAGACAACGTAGTTCCCTGCTTTCATAACAGCTCCTTTTTGTTTGTGGTGATAATCACCACGGGTATCGTCAGGTACGTTCCCATCAAAAAATAAACTGGTGGCTTCCGTCAACAACTTTTTCAGGCGGCGTCGGTTTACGGTTGGGGCTGAAATGATTTCATCAAACCGAAGTCTGAACCGTGACCGGGTTGTTTTGTCGCCGGAGCTGTTATCACTATTGATCCGGCTCAAAATGATGTAAAATGTGATTATCATATTTTACGGAGGTTGCCATGTCGAGTGCAATCAGTTCTACCGAGGTTGTCAGGAACTTTTCAGAGTTGCTCAACAACATCAAGTATCGTGGCGATCGTTATACGGTGATCCGTGGCGGCAAACCGACGGCATCTCTCATCCCGGTGGAGCCGGCGTGCATCGGCGCCACTCTGGCCGACCTGCGTGAGATCATCCGCACACTTCCACATCTCGATGATGGTGATGTGGCCTTTGAGGCGGATATCACGGCAGCTGTGATGTCGCAGCCGGCAGTCCCGCAGGCTACACCATGGGAGTGATCCTTGATTCCAGTGAGATCATAGCGCTGGAAAGAAATCGCGGGGCAGTGGAGAGCCTGGTGACCGGTCGCGAAGACGAACCGTTCGGCATCAGCGTGATAACCGTGGCCGAACTTCTCCATGGCGTCGAGCGGGCAGACAGCGAGAGTCGTAGAATCAGGCGTCAGGCTTTCGTGGAGAAGGTCATCGAAGTGATCCCTCTGTTCCCGTTTGATCCGGGTGCTGCCCGCATCTACGCTAGAATCTGGGCGTCTCTGGTTCAGCGCGGCTTCACCGTCGGGGCGCATGATTTGATTATCGCTGCGACGGCTATTTCTCTGGATTACACGGTGATTACCTCAAACCGTCGCGATTTCGAGAAGATCGAAGGGTTGCGGCTTGAAGTGAGTGGCGGATGATGACGTGGGTGCGTGTCTGAATCGGGATTCTCAGAATTACGGGATTTACTTGATTGTGAACCAATGGACGAGGCCCCCTCCAGTGATTGAGGGGGCCTCGTCTGTCTGTGACCGTTGGGATGGTATCCACCCTGCCGGATTTACTCAGATTCTGAAGCAAAATCCCGAAAATCCCTGAATCCTGAAAATCCCGGTTCAGACATTCCCGGTTCGGATGTGCGATTAAGGGATCGGGTGCTCCTGGAGATATACTACCGCGGTGCCGACGTTGACCACCCCGGGAGGGAGCTCTCCGGGTGGAAGCGGATTATTGGGGTAACAGATGCTGTAGACCGCCAAAACCAGCGCGATTTGCAGCTCGTTGAGGGGGAGGAGGTCGTTGGGCTGCGCCTCGGCCGCGGTGAGTTGGCGGACTTGCAGCCTGGGCCACTCCGGGCGGGGGCGAGGGGTGGTCCGGTTGAAGGCGCCGGCGAAGGTGGTTGCGGCGGCGTCGCGGCCGGTGAGCGGTGACAGGTTGAATTTCTGCTCCAGGGTGGCCAGCATCGACGTGGAGTCATGCTGGGTTTTGATCACGTAGGCGTCTATATAGGCTGAGACCAGAATGGTCGTGATCCGTTGTCCCAGGCGGTCGAAAGCAAAGTTGAACTGGCCCGGTTTGTTGGGGAAAGGGGGGGTGGCCGCGGGGGGGGGGACGTGATCATAACAGGTTCCCCCTTCGTCGAAGGTCACCATCAACAGGGTGTTCTGAAAGTTGCTGACAGCCGGCGTGGCCAGTGTGGGAGGTGTGTTGGACTGGCGAATGGACTGGTACACGTCATTCAGTAAGACCTCCCCCCGCTTGGCGGCCATGGCGCCGTCCAGAGGGTGATAGCTGTTGTCATTAAAAAACAGGCGTGGTTCGATGAATGAGTAGTCCGGCAGGGCGCCGGCGGCCGTCTCCGCGTGGAACTGCTGCATGGTTTTGAAGTGAGGGGCAATGAACCCGTACGTCTTCAGTACGGGATAATGGAGCAGGTAGGTCAGGGAGACGACATCGGTATCGTCGTAGTAGACGGTCCAGCTCCGTCCTGCTCTGGTCAGTGAATCGAAAATCGTGGGCGCCGTGTTCCCATCCGGGTTGCTGTAGGTGGGAGGAACCGTCACGGGCGGTGGTGGCGAGCCGCCGGTCCAGTTGCTCAAGGGGGCGTTGATCAGGGTTCCCGAGGCCTGGGCCGCATGGAAGAAGGAGCGGTTGGTGATGGTCTGGCTGGGAACGCCGCAAAAGTAATTGTCGCAGAGCCCGAAGGAGCGGGCCAGCAGATTGATGGCGGGGAGCTGGTTGGGCGGGAAGCACTGCATGATGGTGGAGTACTGCTCGTAGGTGGGCGCCGGATAGTTGGCAGCCTCCAGGGTCCAGATGTACATGGTCACCCAGCCGTTCATGGGGGGAGGGGAGTAGGCGCCATCATCGGGGAGGTTGTAGGGGGCCGCGTAGTTCGCCTCGGAGGTCGCGCTCTGGTTGGAGTGCGGATTGAACTGGTTGAAGAGGGCGACGTTGATGGAACCGTACTCCTCACCGGGATCGATGAGCGGGCTCTGCAGACTGGTCGCGGTAGTGACCGGGACGATGTGTCGTTGGGCGTCCACCGCGTAGGGGGGAATGGGATTGGAGAGATTCTTCCCGGCGACGCCGTTGATGGATTGCTGCAGCGGGCTGGTAGCCGTAGCGGCGGGGAGATATCCCAGGACATTATCGAAGCTGCGATTCTCGAACATGATGACCACCACATGATCGAAGGCGTCCAGGGGCTTTTTCAGATCAAGTGGGCGCGGGGGGCCGAGATAAACCGGATCGGGGAGCGCAAAGACGTTGGGGAACTCGCTCCGGATCTGGGCGTCGGCCGGCATCAGGTCGGGGAGGTTGGGATAGCCGACGAACATCTCCGGAGGGGGGGTACTCGATCCGCCGCTGCAGCCGAAGGTGAATGAACTCAAGGTAACAGTGGCGATAGCCCCGGTGGAATACTTGATGAATGTGCGCCGCGTAATGTCATCTCCGCTTTTCGTGTCGTCGTTTCGCATCTGCACCTCCTGTGGGTTGAGCCGTAGGAACGCGATACTAACACCGGGAGAAAATGGCGTCAATCCCCCCCTCACAACCGGTCGCATGGTTTATTGCTTGACTAGAGGGCTCACAAAGGTTAAATGACTAGGTTCTTCGGCGACTGTAGGAATCATTCGCATTGCTAATCCTCAACGGTCATTGGCCCACGCAGATCACGGGTCGCCTTCGGGTGACCGACTGTACATAAGGAGAGCCTCCATGCTCAAACGTATCACCTTGAACGCGGTTGTCTGTCTGTTTCTTGCAACCAATGCCTTTGCCGGAGCCACTGATGACGTGAAGAGCGTCGTCGACAGTGTCGTCAGGATAGTGTCCGACAAGAGTATGAAAACCAACGACAGCAAGCGTCGTCAGGCGCTCAAGATGACCATCAGTGTGATCTTTGACTACAACGAGATGGCAAAACGCTCCATGGGCAAGCACTGGAACCAGCGCACTCCCGAAGAGCAAAAACAGTTTACCGACCTGTTTGCCACTCTGCTGGAGAATTCATATTCCAGCAAAATAGAATCGTATAATAATGAAAAAATTGTGTATCTCAAAGAGAATATAGACGGTGAATACGCCGAGGTTAAATCAAAGGTGATAACCGCCAAGCGTGACGAATTTACTGTTGACTACCGCCTGCTGAACAAAAACGGCAAATGGATGGTCTACGATGTGGTCATTGAAGGGGTCAGTCTGGTCTCGAACTACCGTACCCAATTCAACAAGATAATATTGGCCGATGGATACGCCGGATTGGTAAAAAAGCTCAAGACAAAATCAGACGAACTGAAAATATCCACCAGTAAATAGTCTTTTACATCCGGGAAAAAGGGAAGGGTATGCAGCGTCTTATTGGACAGCTCGGTGAATTGACCCTGGCGACTCTCCGGGATATGGGCAAGATGCTGACCTTTCTGGCCTACGCGCTCTATACGGTCGTCCGCCGCCCCGGTCGTCCGGTCCATATCCTCAAGCAACTCCACTTCATCGGCGCCAAATCCCTCTTCGTCATCTGTCTTACCGCCGCCTTTACCGGCATGGTGCTCGGCCTCCAGGGGTACTACACCCTCGCCAAGTTCGGTTCAGAGGGGATGCTCGGCTCCGCCGTGGCCCTCTCGCTCATCCGGGAATTGGGCCCGGTCTTGACGGCGTTCATGGTGACCGGTCGGGCCGGCAGCGCCATCACCGCCGAGATCGGGATCATGAAGATCACCGAGCAGATCGACGCCCTCAAGACCATGGCCCTGGAGCCGTTCAAGTACCTCGTCTCCCCCAAGATCATCGCGGCGGTCATCGCCGTTCCCCTCCTCTGCGGGGTCTTCGATGTGGTGGGGATCTTCGGGGGGTATGTGGTGGGGGTCAAGCTGCTGGGGGTCAATCCCGGGACCTATTTCTATGAGATGGAAAAGAGCGTGGTCGCCAAGGATGTCCTCTCCGGGTTCGTCAAATCGGTCTCCTTCGGGCTCATCATCTCCTGGGTCTGCTGCTACAAGGGGTATTATGCCGGACACGGGGCCGAGGGGGTCTCGCGGGCCACGACCGCGGCGGTGGTCATGTCGTCGGTGCTGGTCCTCATCTGGGATTACTTCCTGACCTCGGTGCTGTTGTGATCAAACTCGTCAACGTCTGCAAATCATTCGGCTCTCAGACCGTCCTCAATAATCTCTGTCTGGAGATTCCCAAGGGAGAGATCACCGCGATCATCGGCCCCAGCGGCGAGGGGAAGAGCATCCTCCTCAAGCAGTTGATCGGCCTGCAGCGTCCCGAGAGCGGCCAGGTCATCGTTGACGGTCTGGACATAACCCGCCTGGGACGCTCGGGACTGAACCGGGTCCGGGAGAAGTTCGGCATGCTTTTTCAGAATGCGGCGCTCTTCGACTCCCTGACGGTCTTTGAAAACGTCGCCTTCCCGCTGGAGGAGAAGACGCGACTCACCCGTGAACAGATCCGCGTAAAGGTTCATGAGGCCCTGCGTCATGTGGGGTTGGGGGGGGTCGACCACAAATATCCCGATGAACTCTCGGGGGGGATGAAGAAACGGGTGGGACTCGCCCGGGCGCTCCTCCTGGATCCGCAGATCATCCTGTTCGATGAGCCGACCACCGGACTCGATCCCATCATCCGCCGGGCGATCCACCAGCTTATCGCCGAGACCCACCGGCTGTTCGGCTATACGGCGGTCATCGTCTCCCACGAAATTCCCCAGATCTTCGACATCTCCCATCGGGTCGCCATGCTCTTCCAGGGAGAGATCATCGAAGAAGGCCCCACCGAGGAGTTCCGGAACTCGCGGCATCCGGTGGTCCGCCAGTTCATCGACGGGAGCCTGGACGGCCCCATCCAGTTTCTGAAATAGGAGGATGCCGGCAACCGCCGGCGTACAGACACGAATATGAAAAAGGGCAACCTGGAACTTGTCGTCGGCATCTTCGTGCTGATCGGGATCGTCTGTCTTGGCTATCTTTCCATCAAACTCGGGAAGCTGGAACTCATGGGGGGGAATACCTATCCGCTCTACGCCGAGTTCGATTCTGTCTCCGGCCTGAAGGATGGGGCGTTTGTGGAGATTGCCGGGGTGGAGGTCGGGCGGGTCGACACCATCGTCTACCTCCCCGATAAGGGGGTGGCCCGGGCCAACCTGAGGATCACCTCGGGGATTAAACTCCAGGATGATGTCATCGCCGCCGTTCGAACCAAGGGGATCATTGGCGACAAGTTCATCAAGCTGAAACCCGGAGGCTCGGACCGGTACCTGGCGGCTGGCGGGCGGATCCGTGAGACCGAATCATCGGTGGATATCGAGGAGCTGCTGAGCAAATATATTCATGGGAAGGTGGAGTAGACCGACCTCTGGACACGTATCTTCATATCCATGGGAAGGTGGAGTAGAGTGACATCTGGACGCGTGTCTTCATATCCACGGGAAGGTGGAGTAATACAAGGAGGAGAAGATGGCTTTTCTGCAGACTCTGCTGGTTGTCGTCATGTTCGTCTGCCTCGGTGGGGTGACGTTCGCCGCCGAAGCGCAGCCGCCGGTTAAACTGGTCGTCGGCGTGGACGAGGCGATCAGCCGCGCCCTGACGCGGGCGCCGGAACTCGGCGAGTCCCAGGCGGATATCGACCTGGCCGAAACCAAGCTCAAGGAGGCAGGCGGGTACCGGTTTCCCCAGATCGACTTCCTTGCCCTGACGGGACCGGCTCCCCAGGCCGATAAACGGGATTTTGGCAAGGCGGACACCGGTTACGGCCTCAGCCACCTCACCTGGTTCGCGTCAGGAGACGTCCTCATTACCCAGCCGCTCTATACCTTCGGCAAGATCAGCGAGAGCATGAAGGCCGCCGGTTTTGCCATTGAGGTGGATCGGTCCAGGAAGGAGCAGCGGCGCAACGAAATCGCCCAGAAGGTCCGCGAATACTACTACGGCTTGCTGCTGGCGAGAGAGATGAAGGGGCTGGTTGAGGAGATCCAGGGATATCTCGACTCTGCGCGGAAGAGTACCCGGAAACTGCTGGATGAGGGTTCTCCCAATGTGGACGAGAGTGATCTGTACAAGCTCGACGCCTTCACCGGAGAGGCAGCCAAGTTCCTCAACGAGGCGGAGCGTGGGGAGCAGCTGGCCCTGGCGGCGCTCCGGGCCCGGCTGGGGCTCTCCCCTGTAGCGGATCTGGATATTTCCGACGAACATCTGCTGCTGGACGATGTGGCGGTACGGGATCTGTCGGTGTACCTGGCCGACGCGGAGAACCGTCGCCCCGAATACCGCCAGCTCCGGGAAGGGATCAGGGCCCGCGCCGCACTGGTGGAGGCGGCTCAGGCCAAATTTTATCCGGATATTTTTCTGGGCGCCTTCTACAGCGCCGCCTATTCGCCTGGTCGCGACAAGATCAATAACCCCTACGTGGTGGACACCCTGTTCCGGCACAACTGGGGAGGGGTTGCCCTGGGGGTCAAGTGGCACCTTGATTTCGGGATCACCGCGGCCAAGGTGGCGGCGGAGCAGGCCCAGTACCAGCGCCTTCTCATGACACAGGAGTATGCATCGATCAATATCCCTCTCCAGGTCAGGAAGTATCAACTGGAACTGGTGGAGGCGCAGAAGAGTGCGGAAAACATGAAAATAGCCTGGACCAATGCCCGCAAATGGACCGTTACCGCCGTGGCTAATTTTGACTTCGGGATCGGTCCGGCCCGGGACATCTTCGAGGGGCTGCAGAATTACGCCAGGATGAAGGGAGCGTATTATCAGTCGATCTACAATTTTCAGGTCGCCCAGGCAAATCTGCTGCTGGCCACCGCTCAGACGCCGGGAGAGAAATAAACCGTACTCCTCACCCGCCAGGGGGGGAATCATCGATCCGGACATGGTGTCGGTGGTGCGTGCCTCCCAGGCGATTTCCGGAGCGCCTGATCTGGAGCGGTTGCTCAAGACGCCGCTTCGGATCGCCAACCAGCACGTCGGGGCGCAGCGAGGAGTGGTAATCATCGAAACATCGGGCGCCCTGCGGGTGGTGGCCGAAGGATCATCGGATACCCAGGAAGTCCCGAACCCCCGGGCAGAACGGGATGAGCTGCCCGCCAAACTGGCAGTCATCTCCGATATCGCCAAAAACAGCATCGAGACTATCCGTACCTTCATGAATCTGGCCGCCGAGATGATTCTCTCTCCTCTTATGGCCTTCAACCTCCATCTGATCTTCAAGGAGGCCATGACCAACATTCGCAAACATGCCGCGGTGGCCCTTGTCGTTCTCACCATTGATTCCACCGGAGAAGGGCTGACGATCTCGCTTCGTGACGACGGCAGGGGCTTTGACATGAATGCAATACTCACCGGGGGGCATGGTATCGTCAACATGGCCGCCCGTGCCGAAAAGCTCGGCGCAACTTTCAGCACC
The DNA here is from genome assembly GCA_903857795.1 of uncultured Geobacter sp. Taxonomy (GTDB): domain Bacteria; phylum Desulfobacterota; class Desulfuromonadia; order Geobacterales; family CAIOGM01; genus CAIOGM01. The sequence continues at coordinate 60,535 of CAIOGM010000051.1, read as the reverse complement.
TCCTCCGAGCCAGGATGGGGAACCCTGACCCGGCTCTTCTTACCGACTGCGTAACTGTTCCCTCCTCTCCCTTCTCTCAGTACACCCCCTCTGAAACCGCACCACTCTATTCTTCGTTTACTTTAGTGCGAAAGTATATCAACCTCCCAATAAATACTGTTATTTTGATAGTTTCAGGGGATACGGCATCCCCTGTTCAGGTGATTGCATCGGGGGATGGTCGATGTGGTATGAATTACCTTCATGTGAACTGGGAAAATCACCGGTTGGCCGGTGAATAGCAAATCAGTCGCCAAGGCAAAGGCTCCGTCTTGGCGGAACCGGGGTTTCTCGGAGTCAAAAGGGAGGTTTGATATGAGCAAGAACGTGTTTTCGACTATTCACGACCTGTGGATTTACTGCCAAGGATCGTACAGGTTCAGACCGTTGATCCGCAAAAAGTCCTTAGTATTACGCGTGGCCAGAGGATAACCGTGCGCCAATGCGATGGCGGCAATTTGGGCATCTTCCGTGGAAATTGCCAGACCGGATTGACGTCTTCCGGAAACTATAGTGGCATAATGGGCGGCACAGCTTGCCTCAAAGGAGAGGCATCTCCCGAAAAAGTCCTGGGAGAACATCCCGTCGGCCGACGTAGTCAAGGCATTGCGTCGTTTCCCGGCGGGTAGCAGCGCGATGCCAAGCATGATCTCCGCCTGGGTAATTGCACTGACGTAAAACACATCACCGATACGTTTCAAAAACCAGTCCATCACCACTTGTTCCGGCTGAGTGCGCATCAGTTCGGATAACACATTGGTGTCAAGGAGTATGGCTGCCATAGTTATTCACCAAATTCAGGCGGATTACGCACGGCCTGTCTCGGGGGGATCGGCAGAGATTCAAGGTCCAGCGACTCGAATCTTCGGTGGATGGCAACCGCAAGGTTTTGTTCCATCACTGGCGCAGTAAGGGTTTGCTCCAAAATTGTTCGTACCTCGGCCTCCATGGAACGGCCATGCCTGGCAGCCCGCTGGCGTAGTTGAGATTTCAGGTTGTTATCCAGGTTTCTGATTGTCAGGGATGCCATGGCAAGCTCCTTAGATGATGTCATTGATAGCATTGTAATCAATGATAGCATTATGTGCAAGAAAATGATGTGGCACTGCTATTAGTCTCTTACGCGTACGGCTACTGCCTCGAGTCAGACGCAGAGGCGCGATTTGGAAGTAGGGAGCAGGGGGACGCACATAAGTTTATAAGTTTCCCCTTTATATAATCGGGAAGAAAAATGTTCTGAACGATGGCAGCAGGGTTACTTTTATGAACTTATGTGCGTCCCCTCAGCCTCACTCATCCCCCTCGGTCCCTTCAGAGCAGGTCTAAAGGATATCGTTTATGAAAAGTGTCACATCGTAAAAATACTGAGTTGTAGCTTGTTTTGTTGTTGGTTCACTGTTGGAATTCTGCCGCTATCCGTGATAGGATCGCGTGGTAATAAAATGGATAAGGAGGTTATCAATGGCTCGGACTGCGTTGGCGCCACGGGAAAAGTTTGCGGCAATTCGCCTCAGCATCGCGGAGCAGAGGCAGATCGCTAATCTTGCAGCATCCAAACAGCGTAAGCCGCAATGGATAATGAAAGAAGCGTTGCGACAGTATGTTGAACGCGAGACGGCAGCTGATCTGTTGCGTAGTGAAACTCAAACCAGCTGGGATGAGTACGTTCGGACAGGTATGCACGTCAGTGAAGAGGAGATGAACTCCTGGCTGGATACTTGGGGGGCGAATGAAGAGGCCGAGCCGCCCAAATGCCACGTCTGATCTATACACCCAGAGCGCTTGCGGATATGATCCGCTTGCGGGAATTTATCGCACGGTATAATTCAGAAGCAGCCGCGATGATGTCTCGGATGCTCAAAGAATCTGCCGCTAGGCTCAAGCTACACCCTTTGATGGGAGTTTCTGTGGAGGATTCACCATTTCGGGATCTGGTCATACCGTTTGGAGCATCAGGATATATTCTGCGCTATCGAGTAAACATCGAATTAAAATGTGTCGTGGTTGTCGGAATCCGTCATGGCAAGGAAGATGGTACATAAGACCGATCACACGGCTCAATTTCAGATGATCATCGAGGCGTCTGATTCCGGTCCCGGAGCCCTCCACCCTCCTTCTCATCGGCACCGGCCTCGGTGCGGCGCTGTTTCTGCGGAGAAGAAAGATGTATGACGTTCATTGATTTTCGGCGCCCTCTCTTCCAAAAAACGAGAGCCCCCTCCAACTTCGGAGGGGGCTCTCGTTTTTCACTGATCCTTCCCCGCCGCTCAGAACCGCCCCAGGCCGATCCCGAACTGCTCTTCCAGGTCGTACTCGATGCCGTGCACCGTGCCCCTGCCGTCGGCGATGCAGAGTTTACGTTTCCGGACCTCCTCGACCCACCGGGCGTTGGCCGCCTCGGCCCGGCGGTTGGCGACGATCCGGAGCCGCGTTGTCTCCTGCTCCTCTGGGGAAAGAGTGGTAGCGATCCCCCTGAACTCTTCCCGTATCCGCTCCTGAACCGCCGTACCGATGCTGCCGTTCTGCACCTTGATGTCGAACATGAGCGCCACCCCCCGCTGAGACCAGAGACCGTAGTCGCCGCAGAGCCGCCGGGCGTCACCAAAGAGAGTGGCGGCGGCGTCGGCCTGAATCCGCTGGAACTGGTCGCTCCGCCCCAGCGCCTTGAACCTGCCGCCCCACGGTTCGTTCACCCTCTTCCTGATGGGATCCTGGATGGAGCGGGCAAAGGCCAGCTGCTCCCCCTTCGTGGCGGAGAAAAGCGCCGTCAGTCGCGCCAGATCATCATGAAACAGCGCCCGCGCCGTCTCGGGATACTCGCTGCAGAGCCGTTTCAGGAGCGGCTGCAGGGAGCCCTGGCCGAAGTTCCACTGGCAGACTCCCAGGCTGATCCCCTGACCGTCGAAATCGCCGGAGAGTCCGGAGAAGCAGTCGGGAAAGGGGGCGTCGGTCTCGAAGGCGCCGGTGAGCGCCAGGCAGCGGTAATCGAGGCTCCTGCCGCTGATGTTGTTTGCGGGGAGATCCGATCCGAAGAGGGCTTGCCAGCTCTGGGGGCCGACCTTCCCGTCGCTTTCAAGCCCCCGCTGCTCCTGGAAGAGCCTGACCGCTGCCTCGGCGCCGCCGCCGAACGCCCCGTCCAGCGGGCCGCCATAGAGTCCCAGCAATTGCAACTTCTCCTGGATCCGGCGGACCTCGTCGCCTGTGGAGCCGATTCTGTACGGTGACATACTCCCTCCCCTTTACCTCAACTCCTGATGGTTCAGGGGAGATTTTTCGGCAGATAGTCAGCCGGCTCTTCCCCCGGTTCGGCGATGACTTTGCCTCCCCCCGTGCGCGCCCCAATGGAGGGATCCTGTTGTATTCCCGCCGCCCCGCTGAAGTCACGCACTCCACTGGGGAAGACAGGCCAGGGAGGATGGACCCACGGCTTGTGGGCCGTTCCCGCCGGGTTGGGGGTGATGGGGAAGGGGAGGGGGTCGCTGAAGAAGAGCTCCCCGCGCAGCTGGTCGATCATCCACCGGAGCGCGCCATCCGAGAGGCCGCTTTCTCCGTTGGCCAGCGGATAGCCCCCCCCGACGTCTCCATGGGCGCCGGGGAAGAGGGCCTGCAGTACGTTATCCGCGGCGTCCCAGAGGGTGGGGGCGAATGCCTGGCGTTGCTCATCCAGGGAGACGGCGTGGCGCCCCATGGTCACCTTGGGGTTCAGCCGCGTGTCGGCAAAGCTGAAGGGGTCGCTCTTTTTCCCGTTCTCGTACTCGGGAAACCCCATGGCCCCCACGGTGTCCCAGACGGCCACCGCGGCGATCCTCTCCACCGGGACGAGATCCGACTCCTTCAGGGCGCCGCTGGAGAGAAACGCCGGCAGGTTGGCCGCTACTTCCGCCAGGTTGGCAAGGCGCAACGGTTCCGTATGTGTCGCCTTTCGATAGCGGTACCACGCCTGGGCCCCGGCGCGGCAGGATCGTTCCCGCTCCGTGGTCAACCGGGTCGCCAGCAGCCCCTGGGAGGCGATCAGCCCGGCCAGGGCTCGGGCCGTGTAAGCCCCGCGACTGAAGCCGACGATGGAGATGCTGTCGCCGGGAAGATAGTTGCGGGAGATGAAGGTGTACCCCTGGACGATGCGGGAGATGACCCCTGCTCCGAAGGCTCCCCCCAGCAGCTTGACGATGGGGTTACGGGAATCGCCGACTCCGTGGAGATATTTCGCTATCTGCCGGGTCGTCCCGGCTTCGGCCAGCACCTTCTCCTGCTCGTCTGCCTGACCCAGGGAGTCCGGTGACAGCGCGCCGTCGAGGCAGTGAAATAGCTTGTAGACGTTGGTGGGGTCGGGGATGTGATCGGCGTTCTCGTCCTCGTAGGGGCTGTTCCAGCTGCCATCGGCACAGAAGATGATGTTTTTCGTCATGATGTTCTCCTGTCGGGTAGGGGCCGCGAGGGTCAGGGAGTCAAAAATTACAGATACAACGAATTTTGGCGAACCTAGCATTTGTTAATATTAATTGTCAATAAATATTAATTTTTTAAAATAAACTGATTGGATGGTTTTTCCTCTGCTTGTCTGCAGAATTTTCTTGACCTCCCGCCCTGATTAGGCTTTTCTTGCCCGATATGGATTTGAACCTCGTCCACCTCTGCTTCTCGCTGACCATCGACGGCTTCGCCAGAGACCGGTTCGCTCTGTTCGCGCTGCGCCGCAGCTTTCCTTCGGCCCTGAAGCGGGCAACCTGTGGCCGTCTGCTCCTCTGCGGAGAGTGCCGTGATTCCCTCGCCTGCCCCTGGTTTCCGCTCTTCGGCCAGCCGCTCTCCAGCGATCCTGAGGCGGTGCGGCGGCACCAGAAGCCGCCGCTCCCCTTTATCTTCGATCTCCCCCTCCTCCCTGAAGGAGCGCATCACTGTCGCGACCTGGAGGTGGGACTCACCCTGGTGGGGAGCGCCACGGCCTCTGCCGGGGCCTTTGTGGCGGCCATGAGGGAGCTCTCCGCCGCCGACCTCGGTGACGGGAGTTTCACCCTCTCCCTTGACGGTGTCGTCTCCCGGGGGCTCTTCGGAGAGCGGCTCCCTCTGGAGTTTGCCCGGCAAAGTGGGGCGCCGAAAAACCTGCAGTTGTTGCCGCTCTCTGACGTGGCAAGCGGGGGGGGAGGCGGGGGGGAGCGGCTTACCCTGTCGCTGGTCACCCCCCTGCGCTTATTTCATGAGGGGAAGGGGCTCCGCTCCTTCGACTGTTCACTCTTTCTGCGGGGGGTGGTCAGGCGGGTGTCGTCTCTGGTCGCCGCCTACGGTGACGGAGAGATGGCCGATGATTTTCGCTGGCTGGCCCATCAAAGCCGGGAGGTCCGGGTGACGGAGTCCCGTATCCGCTTCGATCTCTCTGGCGGGATGACCGCTGCCGGGATGATGGGAGAGGCGCTGCTGGAGGGGGAGCTGGAGCCGTTTTTGCCGTACCTCCGTCTGGGAGAGTATCTCCATGCCGGGAAGGGGGGCTCGTGGGGCTTCGGGCGGTTTCAGCTCCGCTGACTGGAGTGCAATTCCGATAACAATCGCCGGTTCCGCTCCGCTTGAACCGGCCTACCAACGAGGCGACTATTCATGGGGCAGAGTAACTGGAGGCCATTCATCGCCATCCTCGTCATGATCCTGTTCGCGAACCTCTTCTACTCCACGCTCTCGCGGCGGGAGGGGGAGGGGGCGCTGCCGGTCAGCTACAGCCGGTTCAAGGAAGAGCTGGCCCGGGACAACGTGAAGAGCGTCCTGGTCAAGGGGAGCACGGTAACCGGGGAGTTTCGGGAAAAGACGCAACTCGCGCCGACTGCCAAGGGGGGAAAAGAGCAGAGGGTGACCGGTTTCACCCTGACCCTGCCGACCATCGACGATCCCGGCCTCATGGTCGACCTGGAGAAACACAAGGTGGAGGTGACGGCCCTCTCCACCGAAAGCTCTCCCTGGGGGGGGCTCGTCATCTCCTTCCTCCCCTGGCTCGTTATCCTCGGGGTCTGGTTTTTCGCCCTGCGGGGGATGAAGGGGCAGGGCCCGGGGGGGATGCTCGGGGGGTTCGCCAAGTCGGGGGCCCGGGAGTATGCGCCGGAGAAGATCAGCATCAGCTTTGCCGACGTGGCCGGGATGGAGGAGGCCAAGCAGGAGCTGCGGGAGATAGTCGACTATCTGAAGGAGCCGAAACGGTTCCAGCGGTTGGGGGGAAAGGTCCCCAAGGGGGTGCTCCTCTTCGGCCCGCCGGGAACCGGCAAGACCCTCCTGGCCCGGGCCGTGGCCGGAGAGGCTGGGGTCGTATTCTTCAGCATCTCGGCCTCCCAGTTCATCGAGATGTTCGTGGGGGTTGGCGCCGGCCGGGTTCGGGACCTGTTCGCCACGGCCAAGAAGGCGGCGCCGAGCATCGTCTTCATCGATGAGCTGGATGCGGTGGGGCGGAGCCGGGGCGCCGGCATGGGGGGGGGAACGATGAGCGGGAGCAGACCCTCAATCAGCTCCTCTCGGAGATGGACGGTTTCGACCAGCATGAGGAGGTGGTGGTCATCGCCGCCACCAATCGCCCCGATGTGCTGGATCAGGCCCTCATGCGGCCGGGGCGCTTCGACCGGCACGTGGTCATCGAACGCCCCGATTGGCGGGATCGTGAGGCGATCTTGAGGGTTCACTGCAGAAAGATCAAACTGGCCCCCGATGTGGAGTTGGCGAGCATCGCCCGGGGGACCCCCGGCATGACCGGGGCGGACCTGGAGAATCTCATCAACGAGGCGGCCATCCTGGCTGCCCGGGAGGACGCCGAGCAGGTCACCGCCGACCATCTGGAACAGGCCAAGGACAAGGTGCTCATGGGGGGGGAGCGGAAGGTAGCCCTCTCGGAGTTGGAGCGGCGGATCACGGCGGCCCACGAGGCGGGGCATACCCTGGTGGCCCGGCTCCTGCCGGGAACCGATCCAATCCACAAGGTGACCATCATCCCCCGGGGGCGGGCGCTGGGGGTCACCCAGCAGCTCCCCGACGATGACCGTCACTACTATCCCCGGAGCTATCTCATGACCCGGCTGACGGTGCTCATGGGGGGGAGGGTGGCGGAGCGGCTCGTCTTCGGCGATCTCTCCACCGGCGCCCAGAACGACCTGAAGGTGGCCACGGAGCTGGCGGAGAAGATGGTCTGTCAGTGGGGGATGAGCGACGTCATCGGGCCGGTGACCTTCAGCCGGGGTGAGGAGCATCCTTTCCTGGGGATGAAGCTGGCCCAGGAGAAGAGCTTTTCCGAGGAGATGGCCTGGCGCCTGGACCAGGAGATCTCCCGGATCATCGGCGAGGCTGAGCAGCAGGCCGAAGAGCTCCTGACCGGCAGCCGGGTAACGCTGGACGCCTTGGCCGGGGCCCTCACCCTGGAGGAGACCCTGGACGGCAAGCGGGTGGATGAGATAATCTCGTGCGCTGTACCATCTGCAGCAGCCGGCGGGTAGCTGGTTCAATAGACTGGATCGGCTGGAGCTCACGCCAGCAGTATGCGCGCCTGAACTGCCCTGTAATCACTTCCCCGAAACGACCGCGTTCCGGAGGAACCGGTCTGACCGGGCACTACGCAGTCGCTCACCGGTTCCCGCTTTCGCGTCATTGTTTTCTTGACAAACCAGTAGGATCGTTGCTAGATTGCTCATATAATTTTGGAGTGGATGGACAGACACTATTTGAGGCCGGGTTCTCACGCGAGATCTTTCGGCCTATTCCTTTTTTGCAGACAATCAGATCAAAAACAGCTGTTTCAATGACAGATATGACCGGGAGCTTGCCATGAATATAAAAATCAGAATACAGAATATGGCCGTATTAATAGAATTCCTCACTGGAGCCGCTCTGGGGCTATTCTTTCACCAGGTGCTGAAATATGAGGAAGCATCCTATGTCATTTTCGGCATCGGCGTCCTCCTGTCCCTGGCCACCTGGCTCTTACGGGAGGATCTGGATCATGTGCGGGAGACTCTGACCGAACAGTACCGGCATTCCCACGAATTGACCTTTGCCATCGCCCAGATAAACGACCCTGAATGCCAGGGAAAGGCTCAGGAGCTGGTGGCTGGAATAGGCAAGACCATCGCCCTGTTGCGTCAGGGTTATATCCCCCTGGACGAGACAGAGTTTTATCTTTATGGGGCCAAGGCGACGGACAAATCCCAGAAGCAGATCCGGGCCGTGGACCCGCTGACCCATGGGTGGATCAGCCGGGGGTCAATGGTGAACTTCTATCAATCGAACCTTCGCGCCCTGCAACGCAAGATCAATATCCTGCGAATCTTCGTGCTCAACCGTGAAGAGTTACAGGATCCGGAGACGCAAAAGGTGCTGAAGTGCCAGTTTCTGGACGGCATCGATGTCCGGATAGCTTTCCGAGACGAACTGACGTCATCCGGTGAAAGCACCTGGGCCAATACCTGCTCGTTCAACTTTGCCGTGTATGACGCCCGGGTGGTTACCGATGTCTTTACCCATCCGGGGACCTATTACGGTCGAAAAACCAAGGAACCGGCTGAAGTCGCCAAATACCTTCGGCTGCTTGACCTGATCGAGCACAATGCGCACCAGGTCGTCCTCGATCAGGATTTGATTGTGCCGGCCGGTGAGGCTGTTACCCCCGTCTCGGTAACTTCAACCGGGACGGAACCGAGTCCCAAGAAAAGATCCGTAACCTCGGGGGATGACAAGGGGAAAAGCCTGACGAAGCTTCACGCCTCCAAAGGGCGGAGCGAAGCCGCGGTGGATATCATCTCTCAACCACGTTTGGCGTGATACGGTGTCGCGGGGGGGCTACTCCCCAGCAGCTCCCGCGCCTTCACCACCACATTCTCAACGGTAAACCCGTACTCCTCGAAGAGCCTTACCGCAGGGGCGCTGGCGCCGAACCGTGCGACGCCGATAATCGCGCCCCTCTCTCCTACCCATTCGTGCCACCCCTGGGGAGAGCCCGCCTCCAGGGCGAGCCTCTTTTGTTGCTTCGGCGGGAGTACCTGATCCCTATACGCTTGCGTCTGTTCGCGAAACAGCTCCCAACTCGGCATACTGACCACCCGGCAATCGATCCCCACGTGGGCGAGCTTTTCCCGGGCGGCCAGGGCCAGGTGAACCTCGGAGCCGGTGGCGATGAGGATCAGCTGCGGGGCCTCACCCTGCTCGGCCGCGAGGATATAGGCGCCTCGCAGGACTCCTTCTGCGCCGGCGAGGCGGTCGCGATCCAGGACCGGGAGGTTCTGGCGGGTGAGGGCCAGGAGGGTCGGAGTCGCACGGGTCAGGGCGACCTGCCAGGCCACGGCCGTCTCCGTGGCGTCCGCCGGCCTGAGCACGGTCAGCCCCGGCATGGCCCGGAGCGAGGCGAGTTGCTCCACCGGCTGGTGGGTCGGGCCATCCTCCCCGACCCCCAGGGAGTCGTGGGTCATGATATAGATCACGGGCAGCTTCATGAGCGCCGCCAGCCGAAGCGCCGGCCGGGCATAATCGGTGAAGATGAAGAAGGTCGCGCAAAAGGGGCGGATACCGCCATGGAGGGCCAGACCGTTGGTGCAGCTGCACATGGCGTGTTCGCGGACCCCCCAGGCGATGTTGCGGCCGGCGTAGTTGTCACGGGAGAGGTACGGTGAGCCGGTGATGAGGCTCTTGGTGGAGGGAGCCAGGTCGGCGCTGCCGCCCATGAGCCAGGGGAGCAGCCGGGCTACGGCGTTGAGCACGGTTCCCGAGGCGGCGCGGGTGGCCAGGGGGCCGTCTCCCGGCAAGAACCGGGGGAGCCCGCTCTCCCACCCTTGGGGGAGCTCTCCTGACAGGGCCGCCTGGAAGCTCCGGGCCAGGTCGGGAAAGGCTTTGCCATATCCGTCGAGGAGTTCCCGCCAGAGCGCCTCCCGCTCCTCACCCCTTGTGCGAACGGTGAGCAGCTCGTTTCTGACCTCCTCCGGGACGAGAAAGGGGGCGTCCTCGGGCCAGCCGTAGGCCCGCTTGGTGAGCCGGGTCTCGTCCGCACCCAGCGGCTCGCCGTGGGCGGCGCTGCTGTCCTGCCGGTGAGGGGAGCCGTAGCCGATATGGGTCCGGACGATGATGAGGGACGGCCGGCTCTCCTCCTGCCGGGCCGCTTCGATGGCTGCGGAGATGACGGTGAGCTCCTCGGCCGCATCCCCCACGTCCTGGACCTGCCACCCGCAGGCGCTGAACCGGGCGGCCACATCCTCGGAAAAGGAGAGCTCTGTCCCCCCTTCGATGGTGATCCGGTTGTCATCGTAGAGACAGATGAGCCGGCCGAGTCCCAGGTGCCCGGCCAGGGAGGCCGCCTCGTAGGAGAGCCCTTCCATCAGGTCGCCGTCACCGCAGAAAACATAAGTGCAGTGCTGCACCACGGGGTATCCGGGGCGGTTGAAGCGCGCTGCCAGGTGGGCCTCGGCCAGCGCCATCCCCACGGCGTTGGCGAACCCCTGTCCCAGCGGACCGGTGGTGGTCTCCACCCCCGGTGTCACCCCCTGCTCCGGGTGTCCCGGGCTCTTGCTCCCCCACTGGCGGAACCGGCGGAGATCGTCCAGGCTCAGGTCGTAGCCGGTGAGATGGAGGAGGGCATAGAGGAGCATGGAGGCGTGACCGTTGGAGAGGACGAACCGGTCGCGGTTGAACCAGGCCGGGTTCCCGGGATTATGGCTCAGCTGCCGGGTCCAGAGGAGATACCCCAGAGACGCCATCCCCATGGGGGCGCCGGGGTGACCGGAGTTGGCCTGTTGCACGGCGTCAATGGCCAGTGTCCTGATGGTGGTGATGCAGCGGCGGTCGAGATCGGTCATGGTCGAAGCTCCTTTGGGGAAGGGCGAACTGCCGGCATCCGGAGAGCCGGGGCTGATGAGCAGCCAGAATACTCCCATCAAGGGCGGAAGACAACAGCCCTGTCACGCGGGCGAGTCGGCAGGGGAGGGAGCGCAACATGGCGGAGAGCAGATTCGATTTCGACCGGGTCATCGACCGGAGCGGCACCCAGAGCGAAAAATGGGACAAGTACCGTGGCCGGGATATCATCCCGCTCTGGGTGGCGGACATGGATTTTCTCTCCCCGCCGGCGGTGATCACCGCTCTTCATGAGCGGGTGAGCCACGGCATCTTCGGCTATACCCGTCCGCCGGAGGAGCTGGTGGAGGCCGTCCTTTGCCACCTCTCCCGGGAGTTCGGCTGGGATGTCGCCAAAGAGTGGCTGCTCTGGATCCCCGGCCTGGTCTGCGGCCTCAATCTCCTCTGCCGGGCCGTCGGCAGTGAGGGGGACGAGGTCCTGACCTTCACCCCGGTCTATCCGCCGTTCCTCTCGGCGCCGGGCCTCTCGCGGCGGTCGCTGGTCACGGCGCCGCTGCTCCTTGAGGGGGCGCGCTGGGTGATCGACTTTCAGGCCCTCGAACGCGCCATCACGCCGCGGAGCAGACTCCTTCTCCTCTGCAATCCCCACAACCCGGTGGGGCGGGTCTGGAGCCGTTCGGAGCTGGAGGCGCTGGCCCTGGTGGCGGCCCGTCATGACCTGGTGATCGGCTCCGACGACATCCATGCCGGACTCATCCTGGATCCGGAGAAGCGGCATCTCCCCATTGCCGCGCTCTCTCCGGAGACGGCCCGCCGCAGCATCACCCTGCTGGCCCCCAGCAAGAGCTACAACATCCCGGGCTTGGGCTGCTCCTTTGCGGTGATCCCCGATCCGGAACTGCGTCGGGCCTTTCGGGCGACTCAGTCGGGGATCGTCCCCCATGTGAATGCCCTGGGGTACACCGCCGCCCTGGCCGCGTATCGCGACGGCGAGGGGTGGCGGCAGGAGCTGCTGGAGTATCTGCGGGGGAACCGGGATCTGGTGACCGAGTGGATGGGGAGGATGCCGGGGGTGGCCATGACCCACGTGGAGGCGACGTATCTGGCCTGGATCGACGCCCGGCAGCTGGGGTGTGAGGATCCGGTGAAATTCTTCGAGGCGGCGGGGGTGGGGCTCTCCGACGGGGCCGACTTCGGTGGTCCCGGCTTCATCCGGCTCAACTTTGGCGCTCCCCGTCAGCTTCTGATCGAGGCGCTTCGGAGGATGGAGAGGGCGGTTATTGAGAAACGGCGGGGTTGCTGAGGGATGACTCCCCAAGGGCGTGCTCGCCGGTGATGATGACCCGGCGCCCCTGGATGGCGAGGCGCCCCAGGGCGTAGAGCTGGATCGCCCGGGAGTAGCTCTGGTGCTCCCGGAGCAGGATCCGGTGGGAGAGGCTCTCCACGGTATCGTCGGGGAGGATGGGGACCGCGGACTGGATGATGATCGGCCCGGTGTCGGTCCCCTCGTCCACGAAATGGACCGTGCAGCCGGCCAGTTTCGCGCCATGTTCCAGGGCCTGTCGTTGGGCGTCGAGTCCCGGGAAGGAGGGGAGGAGGGCCGGGTGGATGTTCATCACCGCCGCCGGGAAGGCCTCCAGGAGGACCCGGGTGATGATCCGCATGAAACCGGCCAGTACCACCAGCTGGACCCCGTGCTCCCTGAGGAGTTTCACCAGGCTGGCGTCATACTCCTCCCGGCTGGAAAAATCCCGATGGCTGAGGTGGATGGCCGGGATGCCGTGCCGCCTGGCCCGTTCCAGGGCGAAGGCGTCGGCCCGGTTTGTCACGACGCAGACCACCCGGGCGTCCAGGAGCCCCTGTTCACTCCGGTCGATGATCGCCTGGAGGTTTGAGCCGTTCCCCGAGGCGAGGAGGCCGATCTTCAATTTCATTCCCATCTGCTGCACTCCTTCTGCCGCGACACCGCTTACGGGATCAGTTCGGCGCACTCCTGTCCCAATTCGCAGCGGATGATCTCTCCGATCACCATGGCGGTTTCGCCCAGCCCCTTGAGGCGGATCAGCACCTCGGACGCGTCGGCGGCGGAGACGGAGAGGACCATGCCGATGCCGCAGTTGAAGGTCCGGAAGAGCTCCTCATCCACGATGTTCCCCCCCCGCTGGAGCACCCTGAAGATGGCGGGAATCTCCCAGGATGAGGTGTGGATCCGGGCCAAGCACCCCTTGGGAAGGATCCGGGGGACGTTTTCCGGCAGTCCTCCGCCGGTGATGTGGGCGATGCCGTGAATGGCGAAGTCCCTGAGCAGATTCAGGATGGATCGGACGTAGATCCGGGTCGGGATGAGGAGCTCGTCGGCAACGCTGCAGCCGGTCTCGGGGATGATGTCGTTGATGCCGAGCCCCATCCGGTCGAAGAGGACTTTGCGGGCCAGGGAGTAGCCGTTGCTGTGGAGGCCGGTGGAGGCCAGGCCGATGAGGGTATCCCCCACGGTGATGGAGGAGCCGTCCACGATGGCGTCACGATCAACGACCCCCACGGTGAAGCCGGCCAGGTCGTATTCGTCCGACGAGTAGAAGCCGGGCATCTCGGCGGTCTCGCCGCCGATGAGGGCGCAGCCGGCCTGTTTGCACCCCTCGGCGATCCCCTTGACGATGGCCGCCCCCTTGGCCGGTTCCAGCTTGCCGGTTGCCAGGTAGTCCAGGAAGAAGAGCGGCTCTGCCCCCTGGACGATGATGTCGTTGACGCACATGGCGACCAGGTCGATCCCCACGCTCTCGTGCCGGTCGGCCATGAAGGCGATCTTCAGCTTGGTGCCGACGCCGTCGGTGCCGGAGACGAGGACCGGGTTCTTGTACTTGGCGGTGTTGAGGGCGAAGAGCCCGCCGAAGCCGCCGATATCGGCCAGCACCTCGGGTCTGCGGGTCGCCTTCACCAGCGGTTTGATCATCTTGACGAAACTGTTCCCCGCGTCGATGTCGACCCCGGCGTCTTTATAGGTGATGCTGTCGTTGCTCACGGTATCCTCCCTCTTGATGAGCGTTGTTTCTAAACTATCCGGGGCTAAAAGTCAATCAACAGGGAAGACTCTATTCCTTAAATCCATACAGGCTCTGCATGCTCCCCTCGTCAGGAACGCGGTTTATCCGTCGCTCTGCCGCGGAATCCCCTTTTCTCCTTGAACCGTCATCACGATTCCTGTTATAAGAACGAGGTTGATTTTTAGCCGGCTGGCAGCAGCTGCCGGTAGCGGCTCAAATTATCATTATCAGCGGAGGATGGGTGCGGGTTTGTCTGGTGGCCAGCGGTAGCAAGGGGAATTCGGTCTATCTGGAGTCAGGGCAGAGCCGTCTCCTCATCGACGCCGGGTTGTCGGCCATTGAACTGATCACTCGCCTCGCCGCCATCGGGGTGGACGCCTCGACCCTCGACGCCATCCTGGTGACCCACGAACATGGCGACCATGTGCGGGGGGTGGGGCCCCTGGCGCGACGGCTGAAGATTCCGGTGATCGCCAGCGCTCTCACCGCCCGGGAGATAGCGCCGCTTCTCAAGAAGGTGGCGATCATCGAGTTCGACGCCGGCTGCTCCTTTGCCTTCCGGGACCTGCTCATCGACCCGTTTCCCATAACCCACGACACCGTCGATCCGGTGGGATACGTCATCGAGGGGAGCGAGGGGGTGGCGGGGGTCGCCACCGACCTGGGGGTTGCCACCCGCCTGGTCCGGGAGAAACTGAAGCGCTGCAACTCCCTGGTGCTGGAATTCAATCACGACGAGGAAATGCTCCGGAATGGTCCGTACCCCTGGCATCTCAAGCAGCGGATCAACTCCCGCCACGGTCATCTCTCCAACGTTGACTCCGGTGCGCTCCTCTCCGATCTGCTCCATGACGGCTTCAACTCCCTGTTTCTGGCCCATCTTTCCGAGGTAAACAATCATCCCGACGTGGCCCGCCGCGAGGCGCGTACGGTTCTGGACAAGGCAACCTGCTGCGCCCCCCGCATGGCCATCGGCTGTCAGGAGAGGCCGACTGCCCTGTTTTAAAATCTAGGTTCAAGGTTCTAGGGTTCAAAGGTTGAAACCCCGAACCCTGAACCTTGAACTTTGAACCCCGAACCCTGAACCTTGAACCTTGAACCTTGAACCTTGAACCCGCTTTTAGGAGATAAAAATGATCGAACGTTACAGCCGCCCCGAAATGGTCAAGATCTGGGAACCCGCCAACCGTTTCCGCATCTGGCTGGAGATCGAGACCCTGGCCTGCGAGGCCCAGGCGGAGTTGGGGGTTATCCCGAAAGAGGTGGTGCCGGTGATCCGCGCCAAGGGAAACTTCGACATCGCCCGGATCGACGTCATCGAGGCGGAGGTCAAGCACGATGTCATCGCCTTCCTCACCTCGGTGGCCGAGTTCGTGGGGCCCGAGGCCCGCTTCATCCACCAGGGGATGACCTCTTCGGACGTGCTGGACACCTGTCTGTCGGTGCAGCTGACCCAGGCTGCCGACGAACTGCTGGCGGACCTGGACCAGCTGCTGGAGTCGCTTAAAGTGCGGGCCCTGGAGCATAAGGAGACGGTCTGCATCGGCCGCTCCCACGGCATCCACGCCGAGCCGGTCACCTTCGGCCTCAAGCTTGCCTCCTGGTACGCCGAGATGGCGCGCAACCGGAAGCGGCTGGCGGCCGCCCGGGAGAACATCGCCACCGGCGCCATCTCCGGCGCGGTGGGAACTTTTGCCAACATCGACCCCTTCGTGGAAGAGTACGTCTGCGCCAGGATGGGGCTCACCCCGGAGCCGGTCTCCACCCAGGTCATCCCCCGGGACCGTCACGCCGAATACTTCTGCACCCTCTCCATCATCGCCTCCTCCATGGAGCGGATCGCGGTGGAGATCCGCCACCTGCAGCGGACCGAGGTGCTGGAGGTGGAGGAGTTCTTCAGCAAGGGGCAAAAGGGGTCGTCGGCCATGCCCCACAAGCGCAACCCGATCCTCTCCGAGAACCTCACCGGCCAGGCGCGCTATATCCGCTCCTTCTGCATCCCGGCCCTGGAGAATGTGGCCCTCTGGCACGAACGGGACATCTCCCACTCCTCGGTGGAGCGCTACATCGCACCCGACGCCACGGTGGCCCTTGACTTCTCCCTGCGCCGGCTCAACGGCCTCATCCGGAACCTGGTGGTTTATCCCGAGAATATGCTGAGGAACCTGAACCAGATGAAGGGGCTCGTCTTCTCCCAGAAGATACTCCTGGATCTGACCCAGGCCGGGGTCTCCCGCGAGGACGCCTACCGGCTGGTGCAGAAGAACGCCATGAAGGTCTGGGAGCAGGGGAAGGATTTCCAGGAGGAGCTCCTGGCGGACCCGGAGGTGGTGGGGGCGCTGGGCGAGGCGAGTATCCGTAACTCCTTCGATCTGACCTATCATCTGAAGCATGTGAACACCATCTTCTCCAGGGTCTTCGGTGGCTGATTTCTTACGGCTGTTCCAGGTCGGGGCGGGGGAGGGGACGCTCCTCGTCCTGCTCAAAGAGGGGCTGCTGGCTCTCCTCATCGTGGCCCTGTTCTGGGGATTATCCCTGCTGGTCAAGTATCTCCTGACCCGCTGGGGCCCCCGGTTCACCGCCATCACCAGGACCGACCTGGACGACCGGATACTGGCCAGGATCACCCCGTCACTCTCCCTGCTGGTGCTCTTTGCCGGGCTCTACCTGGCGGTCCGTTCCCTGCCGCTCCCTGCCACGGTTCATACGGGGGCAGCGGGAACGCTCTTCATCATCAACATCTTCATCGTGACCACCATCGGCTACCGTTCCCTCCACGAACTCCTGGAGTGGTACGGCGGCCGGATGGCGGAGCAGGGGCGCGACGGGCTCGACCGGCAGCTCCTCCCCCTGGCGGAGAAACTCGGGACCCTGTTCCTGGTCATCACCGCCCTGATGATCACCCTCAAGCATTTCGGGTACGATATCCTCTCCTTCGTCACCGCCCTTGGGATCGGCTCCCTGGCCATCGGCATGGCGGCCAAGGATACCCTGGCCCAGCTGATCTCCGGATTTACCCTCATGCTGGACCGCCCCTTCCGGATCGGCGACCGGATTCAGCTGACCGGAGGGCAGGTCGGCGATGTGACGGATATCGGCCTGAGGAGCACCCGGATCAGGACCATGGACAACATGCTCCTGGTCATCCCCAACTCGGACCTCTGCAACACCATGGTGGTCAATCAGGCGTTCCCTGATTTTCGCGTCAGGGGGCGGATCAACGTAGGGGTAGGGTACGACAGCGATCCGGAGCAGGTAAAACGACTCCTGGTGGCGACGGCCGGAGAGGTGGACCAGGTTCTCGTCGACCCCGCTCCCGAGTCGTATCTGGTCTCCTTCGGCGAGAGCGCCCTGAACATGACGCTCTTCTTCTGGGTGGCCGAATATGCAACACTCTTTCAGATAACGGACAAGGTCAACACCCTCATCATCCGACGGTTTCGGGAAAACGGCATCATGATACCATTCCCCGTCCGGACGGTAATCATGGATAAGGACTAAAAACCAATGGCTCATCGCATAGAGATAGCACTGAAGAACAGCGTCCGTGACGCCCGCGGAGAGCGGGTGAAGCGGGAAATCGACAATTTCCTTCATCTGGTGGTTTCCCGGGTCAGGACCATCGATGTCTACACCGTGGATGCGGCTCTCTCCTGGGAAGAGCTGGAGCAGGCCGCCGCCGGCCCCTTGTGCGATCCGGTGATCCAGGAGCGGAGCATCGATCTTCCTCTTGCTGCGGAGTTCGACTGGGCCGTGGAGATCGGGTTTCGCCCCGGTGTCACCGACAACGTGGGGCGCACCGCTCGGGAGGCTGTCGAATACCTGACTGCCAGGCCGTTCCAGCCGGGCGAGGGGGTCTCCACCGCGGTGCAGTACCTCCTCTCCGGTCTGCTGACCCATGAAGAGGTGGAGCGGATCACCACCGGCCTCCTCTGCAACACCCTGATCCAGCGCTTCACCATCCTCTCCGCCGCGGAGTTTGAGGCGCAAGGGGGCTTCCCGGCGGCGGTCCCCAGAGTCGCCGAGAACGTAGGGGCGACCGATCGGTCGCCCGTACAGGAGATCGATCTGGAGGTTCCCGACGCGGAACTGCTCCGGATCAGCCGGGCAGGGGTGCTGGCCCTGGTCCTGGAGGAGATGAAGATCATCCAGGACCACTACCGCGACCCCCAGGTGCGGGCGGCTCGCGCCACCATGGGGCTCGGCCATAAGCCCACCGACGTGGAGCTGGAGTGCCTGGCCCAGACCTGGTCGGAGCACTGCAAACACAAGATCTTCTCCGGCACCGTGCAGTATGAGGACGAGGAGGGGAACCGGCAGGAGATCAAATCCCTCTTCAAGTCGTTCATCCAGCGGACCACCAAGGATGTCAGGGAGAAGCTGGGGGAGCGGGACTTCTGCCTCTCGGTCTTCAAGGACAACGCCGGGGTCATCCGGTTCAACGATGACTGGTCCCTGGTCTTCAAGGTGGAGACCCACAACTCCCCCTCGGCACTGGACCCCTACGGCGGGGCGCTCACCGGTATCGTGGGGGTGAACCGCGACCCCTTCGGCACCGGCAAGGGGGCCCGGCTGATCTTCAATACCGACGTCTTCTGTTTCGCCGATCCGTTCTATGACAAGGCGCTTCCATCCCGGCTCCTCCATCCCCGCCGGATTTACGAGGGGGTGGTGGAAGGGGTGGAGCATGGGGGGAACAAGAGCGGCATCCCCACGGTGAACGGCTCTCTGGTCTTCGACGAGCGGTTCTGCGGCAAGCCGCTGGTCTTCTGCGGCACCGCCGGGATCATGCCCGCCACCATCAACGGCGAACCGTCCCATGACAAGTCGATCCTTCCCGGAGACATCATCGTCATGACCGGCGGCCGGATCGGCAAGGACGGCATCCACGGCGCCACCTTCTCCTCCGAGGAGCTCAACGAGAATTCGCCGGTAACCGCGGTGCAGATCGGCGATCCCATCACCCAGAAGCGGATGTTTGACTTCCTCATCCGGGCCCGGGACAAGGGGCTCTACCGGTTCATCACCGACAACGGCGCCGGCGGTCTCTCCTCCTCCATCGGCGAGATGTGCGGTGAAGTGGGGGGGTGCCGGCTTGACCTGGCCCTGGCGCCGCTCAAGTATCCGGGACTTAACCCGTGGGAGATCCTGATCTCCGAGGCCCAGGAGCGGATGTCTCTGGCGGTGCAGCCGGAGAACCTCCCCGAATTCCTGGGAATGGCGCAGCGGTTCGGCGTGGAGGCCACGGTGCTGGGTGAGTTCACGGACTCCGGCTATTTCCATATCCTCTATCACGACCGGACCGTGGCGTGGCTGCCGGTAGCGTTCATGCACGAGGGGCTCCCCCCGCTGCAGCTCCCGGCCAAGTGGACACCGCCGAAGCAGGAAGAGGTTGAGGTTGAGGTTAAGGAATCCTACACCGATGATCTGTTGAAGCTCCTCGGGGCGCTGAACATCTGCTCCAAGGAGTCGGTGGTCCGGCGCTACGACCACGAGGTCCAGGGGGGATCGGTGGTGAAGCCGTTCATGGGGGTGGCCAACGACGGCCCCTCCGATGCGGCGGTGATCCGTCCCATCCTGGACTCCTTCGAGGGGGTGGTGGTGGCCCACGGCATCTGTCCCCGCTACTCGGACCTTGACGCCTACCATATGGCGGCCAACGCCGTGGACGAGGCGCTGCGCAACTACGTGGCGGTGGGGGGCTCTCTGGAGCTGGTGGCCGGCCTGGACAACTTCTGCTGGTGCGACCCGGTCCTCTCGGAGAAGAGTCCCGACGGTGCCTACAAGATGGCCCAGCTGGTCCGCGCCAACCAGGCGCTCTACGATGTCTGCATGGAGTACAACCTGCCGCTCATCTCCGGCAAGGACTCCATGAAGAACGACTTCTACGACGGCGCCGTGAAGATCTCCATCCCGCCGACGCTCCTCTTCTCGGTCATCGGCAAGATCGAGGACAGCCGCACGTGCGTGACCATGGACGTGAAGCGGCCGGGGGATCTGGTGTATCTCCTGGGGAGCACCGCCGCCGAACTGGGGGGCTCCGAATACTTCGCCCTGCTGGGGGGGGTCGGCAACGGGGTTCCGGTGGTGGATCCGCCCCGGGCCTACGGGCGCTATGGGGCGTATCACCGGGCGGTCCTGGCGGGCTCGGTGGCCTCCTGTCACGACCTTTCCGACGGCGGCCTGGCCGTGGCGGCGGCGGAGTCGGCCTTTGCCGGCGGTTTCGGCATCACGCTGGACCTCTCTTCCGTCCCCTGGCAGGGGGAGTCGTCCGGGCGCAACGACGCCACGCTCCTCTTCAGCGAATCGGCCTCCCGTCACCTGGTGACCGTTCATCCGGAAAAACGGGAGGAGTTCCAGCGTATCATGTCCGGCCACTCTCTCGCTATGGTGGGGGTGGTGACGGAACGTGCGGAGCTGGTCATCACCGGCGTAAATGGCGTCACTGTCGTAAAGGCAGGGCTGGCGGAGCTGAAGGAAGCGTGGCAGAAGACCCTGAGGGAGCTCTAAGGGAGGGGCGATATGGCGCAGGCACAACGGAGCGAACAGCTGACGGATCGTTTCACCTATGGCCTCTACCGTACCTGGGATGATGACCAGCGTTGGGAGCTGATGGAGGGAGAAGCCTACTGTATGAGCCCGGCTCCTTCGCTGACTCATCAGCGGATACTCTTCGAGCTCTGCAGGCAGTTCGGTAATTATCTCAAGGGAAAACCGTGTCAGGCCTTTGCCGCTCCCTTCGATGTCCGGTTGCCCGACTTTCCGGAGCAGGCCGATGACGAGATCTCCACGGTGCTGCAGCCGGATCTGGTGATCGTCTGCGACCGTTCCAAGCTCGACGAGAAGGGGTGTCGCGGTGCGCCGGATCTGGTGGTGGAGATCCTCTCACCCGGAACGGCAGGCAGGGACTTGAGGGGGAAATTTTCCCTCTACGAGCGGCACGGGGTCCGGGAGTACTGGGTTGTGCAACCGGTCGACCGGACGCTCATGGTGTTTCGGCTCACCGGTGAGGGGACGTTCGGCAGACACGAGCTGTATGCCGCGGATGAGCAGCTTCCGGCAACCCTGCTCGGCGATCTGATCATCGAACTTGGGGAAGTCTTTGCATAAGTAAGCGAACCAGCGAGGAGCAAGAGGGTATGGCAAGAACACGTGCAATCGTAATCACCGGCAACGGCACCAACTGCGAGACGGAGGCGGCCCACGCCTGCCGGCTGGGGGGGTTCGACGAGGCGGTGATCGCCCATATCGCGGAGATCATCTCCGGCGAGATCACCCTGGACGACTTCCATTTCCTCAACCTCACCGGCGGATTTCTGGATGGAGACGACCTGGGGAGCGCCAAGGCCCAGGCCAACCGGTTGAAACATGCCGTCGTGGCCGGTACCGGGGAGCGGCTTGTGGCGCAGTTCAGCCGGTTCATCGCCGCGGGGAAACTGATTCTCGGGGTCTGCAACGGGTTTCAACTCATGGTCAAGATGGGGATGCTCCCCGGCTTCGACGGCGACCACCTGACCCAGAGTGTCACCCTCACCCACAACGACTGCGGCCGGTTTCAGGACCGGTGGAGCTACCTGAAGGTCGATCCCGACTCCCCCTCCATCTACACCAGGGGGATCGACAAGGGGATTTATCTGCCGGTGCGTCACGGCGAGGGGAAGTTCGTCTGTGACTCGGAAGGGACCCTGGAGCGGATCAGGCGGGAGCGGCTGGCGCCACTCTGCTACTCCGATGGGGAGTATACGACCCGGGCCATGGAGTTTCCCTTGAACCCCAACGGCTCCCAGGAGGCCATCGCCGGGCTCTGCGACCCCACCGGCCGGATCATGGGGCTCATGCCCCACCCCGAGGCCTTCGTTCACTACACGCAGCACCCCCGCTGGACACGCGAGAGCCTGCCAGTGGAGGGGGACGGGCTGATCCTGTTCCGCAACGCGGCCGACTATGTGAAGAAGCATCTGCTGTAAGCCCCCACCGGTGAAAACGGAGCCTCCATGAAACTGAATCGCCCCCACGAAGAGTGCGGCATCTTTGGCATCTACAACCACCAGGAGGCGTCGAATCTTACCTACCTGGGGCTCTATGCCCTCCAGCACCGGGGACAGGAGGCGTGCGGCATCGTCTCCTCCGATGGCCATGATCTCCATGCCCACAAGGGGATGGGGCTGGTGGCCGACGTTTTCGGCAACCAGGAGATCTTCAAGAAGCTCCCCGGCCGTTCCGCCATCGGCCATGTCCGCTACTCCACCACCGGCTCGTCGGTGCTGAAGAACGTCCAGCCGATCATGGTGAACTATTCGCGGGGCTCCATCGCCGTCTCCCATAACGGCAACCTGGTGAACGCCCAGCGGATCAAGGACGAACTGGAGGCGTGGGGCTCCATCTTCCAGACCACCATGGACACGGAGATCATCATTCATCTCCTGGCCACCTCCAAGGCCAACTCCCTGCTGGACCGGCTCACCGATGCCTTAAGTCAGGTGACCGGGGCCTATTCGCTTCTCTTCCTCACCGAAAGCCGGATGATCGCGGCCCGGGATCCCCAGGGATTTCGCCCCTTGTGTCTGGGGCGGCTCGGTTCGGCCTATGTGGTTGCCTCGGAGAGCTGCGCCCTGGACCTCATCGAGGCCACCTTCATCCGGGAGATCGAGCCGGGGGAGATCGTGGAGATCACCGCCTCGGGGATGACCTCCTATTTCCCCCTGAAGAAGACGACCCCCTGTCCCTGCATCTTCGAGTTCGTCTACTTTGCCCGCCCCGACTCCTGCATCTTCGGCAAGAACGTCTATTCAGTAAGGAAGGAGCTGGGGCGTCAGCTGGCCCGGGAGCACCGGGTGGAGGCCGATATCGTCATCCCGGTCCCCGATTCCGGGGTTCCGGCGGCCATGGGGTACGCCGAGGAGTCGGGGATCAACTTCGAGTTGGGGCTCATCCGGAACCATTACGTGGGGCGGACCTTCATCGAGCCCCAGCAGTCCATCCGCCACTTCGGCGTCAAGATCAAGCTGAACCCGGTTCGCGAACTCCTGGAGGGGAAGCGGGTGGTGGTCATTGATGACTCCATCGTGCGCGGGACCACCTCGCGAAAGATCGTCAAGATGGTTCGCAACGCCGGGGCCCGGGAGGTCCACATGGTGATCTCCTCCCCTCCCACCAGCTACCCCTGCTACTACGGCATCGACACCCCCAACCGGAAGGAGCTGATCTCGGCCTCCCACACCCTGGAAGAGATCAGGCGCTACATCACCGCCGACTCCCTGGGGTATCTCTCGGAAGAGGGGCTTTTGAAGGCGGTGGGGACCGGCAACACCGGTTACTGCAAGGCCTGCTTCAGCGGCGCCTATCCCATCGGCTTCCCTTCCACCAAGCCTGACAATCAGATGGAACTCTTTGACAAGGAGGCAGCACAATGACGGAACGCGAGGAGCTCAAGAGGATCATAACCGAACTTTCCTACGAGAAACGGAAGGTCACCCTGGCTTCCGGCCGGGAGAGCGACTTCTACTTCGACGGCAAGCAGACCACCCTCCACGCCGAGGGGGGGTATCTGGTGGGACGGCTCTTCTACGACTGCATCAAGGATGTGGCCGGGGTCGAGGCGGTGGGAGGGATCACCATGGGGGCCGACCCCATCGCCACGGCGACCTCCATCGCCGCCCATCTGGACGGCCGGAAGCTGCACGCCTTCATCATCCGGAAGGAGCCCAAGGGGCACGGCACCGGTCAGTGGCTGGAGGGGCGCAAGAATCTTCCCCCCGGTACCAGGGTCGTCATCGTGGAGGATGTGGTCACCACCGGCGGCTCCTCCATGAAGGCGGTTCGCCGGGCAGAGGAGGAGGGGCTGGTGGTCCTGGGGGTCGTCACCCTGGTGGACCGGGAAGAGGGGGGAAGAGAGAACATCGAGAAGGAGGGGTACTGGCTCCGTGCCCTCTTCACCCGTTCGGAACTGGTCTGCTGAGAGGGGATGAACGAGCTCCTCGCAGAGTACGCCGCACTCCTTGCCCGGGTGGACGCCTGGTTCGCCGGTGCTCTGGCCGCATACCCCGATGACATCACCTGTCATCGGGGCTGTTCGGCCTGCTGCAGCGGACTGTTCGACATCACGCTGCCGGACGCGGCCCTGCTCAAATCCGGATTCGATCTCTTGCCCTCCTCAATCCGGGAGGCTCTCACCGCCCAGGCCCAGGCCCGGATCGATGCGCTCCGGATGCGCCGGCCGGAGTTCGTCCCCCCCTACCTGCTGGATGGCCTCTCCGAAGAGGGGTGGCTGGAGCTGCTGGCCGAGTTCGACGACTCTCCCTGCCTCCTCCTCGACCCGAAGGGGCTCTGTCTCCTCTACGCGTATCGCCCCATGACCTGCCGGCTCCACGGCCTGCCGCTGATGGATCTCACGGGCGAACTCCATGATGACGCCTGCTGCACGCTGAACTTCATCGGCCAGGAGCCGCTGCAGCTGACCGGGCTGCGGGGGGAGTTCACGGAGATTCTCAGCCAGGAGACCTCCCTCGTGGCTGAATTCAACCTCCTGGCGACCGGTATCTTTACTGCGCAGCGGGACACCCTGATCCCTGCGGCGCTGCTGGTGGATCACGGCGCCGGAGCCCCCCATGGACATCTTTAGCGACAAGCGAATCCTGACGGTCAGCCGGCTCACCGCCCTGATCCGGTCGACCCTGGAAGAGAACTTCGACCAGCTCTGGGTGGAGGGAGAGCTCTCCAACCTGGGGACCCCTGCGTCCGGGCACCTCTACTTCACCCTCAAGGATGGGGGGGCACAGCTTCGCTGCGTCATGTTCAAGGGGGCGGCAAAGAACCTCCGGTTCCGGCTCAAGGACGGCATGGGGCTGATCCTGCGGGGAAGGCTCTCGGTCTATGAGCAGCGAGGGGAGTATCAGCTTGTGGCCGAGTATGCCGAGCCGCTGGGGATCGGGGCGCTCCAGCTGGCCTTCGAACAGCTGAAGGAGCGGCTGGCAAAGGAGGGGCTCTTCGACGCATCCCGCAAGCAACCGCTTCCGCTTCTTCCCCAGCGGATCGGCGTGGTCACCACTCCCACCGGCGCCGCCATTCACGATATCCTCACCGTGGTGAACCGGCGTTTCGCCAACGTGCAGCTCCTCATCGTCCCGGTCCGGGTGCAGGGGGAGGGGGCGGCTGCGGAGATCGCCGCCGCCATCGACGACCTCAACAGCTACGGCGGCGTGGATGTCATGATTGTCGGCCGGGGAGGGGGCTCTCTGGAGGATCTCTGGGCCTTCAATGAGGAGGTGGTGGCGCGGGCCATCAGCCGCTCCCGGATACCGGTGATCTCGGCGGTGGGGCACGAGATCGACGTGACCATCGCCGATTTCGTCGCCGATCTCCGGGCCGCCACCCCCTCTGCCGCGGCCGAGCTGGTGGTCCGGAGCAAGCAGGAGCTGGAGAGCCAGGTGGAATCCCTTGCCCATCGGCTTGTGCGGGAAATGACGCAGCTCCTCAGGGGGAAACGGGCGGAGCTGGAGCGGCAGAGCCAGCTCCTGCGGGATCCCACCTTGCTCCTGGGGCGTCTGGCCCAGCGCCTGGATGATCAGTCGGCGCGGCTCTCTCTGGCGCTTTCGGCAACGCTTGGGAGACGGCAGGAGCGGGTCGCCGCCCTTATCCGTCACCTCCGGATCCTCTCCCCTTCTCTCCAGGTGGAGCGGTGCCGGGAACGGATTCTTACCCACTCGGCCCGTATGGAGCAGGGGGTGCGGCGGCTCCTGGACGGTCGTCATGAAGAGGCGGCGGTGCTCGCCGCCCGACTCCAGACCCTCTCTCCTCTGGAGACCCTGGCGCGGGGATATGCCGTGGCGCGGATTCTCCCTGGTCGCCGGGTGGTTCGAGACGGTGGCGAGCTGGTGCCCGGAGCCCGGCTGGAGATCGTCCTGCACCGCGGCCGGGCCCTCTGCCGGGTTGAGGAGAGCTCCGGCGCGGCGGCAATCGCCACCCCTGATTAATAAAAAGCCTCACAGAGAGCTGAAACGCCAGGTATCTGTGAGGCTTTTTTGTGAAGTCGGCTCCGGACCACGGAGCGACGCCGGTTGTCAGTAGAGGAACATCGGCTTGCCCAGGACGTGACGGATCTTGGGACGGTACTCTTCAGCATCGTAGAGCTCCGACACATCTACCCGCTTGAGCCCTCCCATGATGGAGCTTAAAGGGATATGGGTGTAGGTCCCCCCCTGAAGCGCCACCATCCTCCCGGACATCCCCTCCGCCACCAGGTCCATGGCCATATTGGCGTAGTTGAAGGCGACCATCAGGTCCAGGGAGTCGGGTGCGCCGGAACGCATGAGATAGGAGAGCGGCTGATAGATCATGTGCGAACCGGTGAGGTTTTTCAGCGCCTCGCTGAGCACTTCGCCGATACCGCCCAGTTTCTTGTGACCGTAGGCGTCTTCCTGGCCGTATTCGATGATTTGACCACCGAGCATGGTGGCCCCTTCGGAGATGGCGACCATGGAGTAATTGCTGGGATTGGACTTTTTGTCGAGCTTGACCTGTCCGGCGAGCCGTTCCACGTCAAAGGGGACCTCGGAGATGAGGCAGCGCTCCACACCGGCGAGGTAGGCGGAGATGAGGGAGGTTTCACCGGAGTTCCGGCCGAACAGCTCGATGACGGCGACCCGTTCATGGGAACCGGCGCTGGTCCGGAGGTTGTGGATGAAGTTGACGCTCCGGGTCACCGCCGTGGAGAAGCCGATGCAGTAGTCGGTGCCATACACATCGTTATCCATGGTCTTGGGGATGGCCACCACCGGAAATGATTCACGGTGAAGCCGCTCGGCGTAGCTCAGGGTATCGTCGCCGCCGATGGGGATGAGGGCATCGATGCCGATATGCGCCAGGTTGGCCAGGACATGCTTGGTAAAATCATGCTTGCAGGTGGCGGCAGGATCGTAATCCGCTCCCCGGAGGAACTCCGGAACCTCGGCGTTGGCGACCTTACCCGGGTTGGTGCGACTCGTGTGGAGGAACGTCCCGCCAGAGCGGTCCACGGTCCTGACCGCCATCTTGTCCAGGGGGACGATGTTGTGGTCGTGGGATTCGGGGTCTTCCCGATTGTAGTTGAGGAGTCCCCCCCAACCGCGCCGGATGCCGACGACCTTGTAGCCGTCTTCTTCCGCCCGGTGAACCAGGGTCTTGAGCGCCGGATTGAGACCGGGTACGTCTCCTCCGCCGGTGAGAATACCTACTGTTTTCTGCCGTGGTGCCATGATGCCTCCTGTAGAGAGTAGTTTGAGTAGTGGTGTCGGGATGTGCCTGGTGACGCCCCCCTGGCTGACCACCGTCTTTGCGACGAGATGAACAGCGGCGGACAGGGTAGTATAAGAAGAGTTCGATTTCAACCCTAAACGGCGACGAGAGCCCAAAAATCAGGTTTGCTGCAGTAAAATGAACCGTTAGGCAAAATGAGCCTTTATTATGTATTCGGAATGTGGTATCTGAGTGCTGCCGCATTATTTATCTATTCGAGGAGCTTTCATATGTATACACCGGGGAATGTCGGGAGAAACACGATCGCCATGGTTCTGGCGGGGGGGAAGGGGGAGCGACTCAGTCCGCTAACTCTCAAGAGGCCGAAACCCGGAGTCGCCTTCGGCGGGAAGTACAAGATCATCGATTTCGTCCTGAGCAACCTCTTCAATTCGGGGATCAAGAAGGTCTATATCCTGACCCAGTATCGGTCGTATTCTCTCATGAAACATATCAGGGAGTCGTGGGGCAAATGGACCGGCCTGGGAGAGTTCTTCGTCGCCATCACCCCCGAGACCAGCAGCGACCGGGAGGAGTGGTTCAAGGGGACCGCTGACGCCATCTATCACTACCTGCGATTCATCGAAGCCACCGACGCGGATTATGTGGCGATCTTTGGCGGTGATCATATTTACCGGATGGATATCAGCCAGATGATCGACTACCATCGGATGAACAACGCGGACATCACCCTGGCGGCCCTTGAGGTGCCGGTGGATGAAGCCAGGAGGTTCGGGGTCTTCTCGGTGGATGATGAGTATCAGGTGACCGCTTTTTCCGAAAAGCCCAAGAACCCCCAGACGATTCCCGGAAGAGAGACCTGTTTCGCCTCCATGGGTAATTACATCTTCTCCACCAAAAAGCTGATCGAGATCCTTCAGGAGGGGAAGAAACTCTATGAAGACCTGGATTTCGGTAAACATGTGATTCCGATGATGCTCAAGAAGAAGGACCGGGTCTTTGCCTACAACTTCAACGACAACCTGATCCCCGGGATGAAACCCGAGGAGAAGGGATACTGGAAGGATGTGGGGACCATCGACTCCTACTATGACGCCAACATGGACCTGATCCATGTCTCCCCGCAGTTGAACCTCTACAACTACAAATGGCCGATCCTCACCAATCAAGGGAACTATCCGCCGGCCAAGACCGTGTTCGATGACGATAACCGGCGCGGCCAGAACATCGACTCCTATGTCTGCGCCGGCTGCATCACCAGCGGCGCCACCGTCCGGAGGTCGATCATCGGCCCCTTGTGCCGGATCCACAGCTACAGCCTCGTGGAGGATTCGATCCTCTTTGAAAACGTCACCGTCGGCAGGAATGTCAGGATCAGGAAGGCGATCATCGACAAGAACATCACCATCCCCGATGGGACCTCCATCGGCTACGACCCGGTGGCGGACCTGGCACAGGGGTACTCCATCACGGAATCAGGGATCGTCGTGGTCTCCTTGTAAAATCACGGCAGCAGCATTATCAGAGACAACAACGGCCTCCCGGAGATATTCCCGGAAGGCCGTTTCATTGGGCTATTTATGGTCTTGACAGTATCCGCTTATCCGGCTATATTGCATCCATGAAACAGACTGCCCGAATGTTCAAAGCGTTAGCCGATGAAACCCGCCTCCGTATTCTGGGGCTCCTGTTAAGCGAAGGTGAACTTTGTGTCTGCGATATCATGGCAGCTTTGCATCTGCCCCAATCGACTGCTTCCCGACATATGGCCTACTTGCGTAATAGTGGATGGGTAGATGATCGGCGTTCGGGGCTTTGGGTTCATTATAAAGTTACAGCCGCAGGGAGCACCTTTCAACAAGAGGTATCTAAGCTGCTCGGAACACACTTGCCGGAAGTCGCAGTTGCAGGCGAAGATCGAAAGCGATTGGTCGATTCCACCACAGAAAGAAAGTGTGCCTGATTTTTTGTCTTTATTATATCTGTTTATGCGGATAACTTGAAAGGATATTGTCTATGACTAAAAAAGTGCTGTTCCTGTGTACGCATAATTCCTGCAGGTCGCAAATGGCCGAAGGGTTGGTCAATCACTATCTGGGTGATCGTTTCCAGGCGTTTTCTGCTGGTACCGAGGCTACCCGGGTCAACCCTCTGGCCAGCCAAGTTCTGGCAGAACTGGGCATCGACATATCCGGCCACCGCTCCAAGACGCTTGATGAGTTCGCTGGAGAGCAGTTTGCCTGCGTCATCACTCTCTGCGGCTCTGCCAACGAAAAGTGTCCCCTATTCTTCGGCGGGGTGAAGCGGGTCCACATCGGTTTCGACGACCCGTCAAGTTTACCCGGAACACCAGAAGAGCTGCTGCCGGAATTCCGGCGAGTACGTGATGAGATCCGACACAAACTTACCGCTTTTCTGACAGGAGGCGAACCATGAGCGAACACCTTACCCGAAAACTCTCCTTCCTGGACCGCTACCTCACTCTCTGGATTTTTACCGCCATGATTCTGGGGGTCGGAGCCGGCTATTTCATCCCCGGCGTGGAGCAGTTCATCAACCGCTTTCAAGTGGGGACCACCAACATCCCCATTGCCGTCGGACTGATCCTGATGATGTATCCGCCCTTTGCAAAGGTACGGTACGAGGATATGCCCGAGGTCTTCCAAAATAAGAAAATCCTCGGCATTTCATTGATTCAGAACTGGCTTATCGGCCCGGTACTGATGTTCGTGCTGGCGGCGCTGTTATTGCCGGATAAACCGGAGTACCTTGTAGGCTTGATCATGATCGGCCTGGCACGCTGTATCGCCATGGTTATCGTCTGGAACGAACTGGCCAACGGGAACACCGAATATGCCGCCGGGCTGGTGGCCTTCAACAGTATCTTCCAGGTACTCTTCTACAGTGTCTACGCCTGGTTCTTTATCACCGTGTTGCCACCACTGGTCGGGCTCAAGGGGATGGCCGTGGATATCAGCATCGGCCAGATCGCACAGAGCGTTTTCATCTACTTGGGAATCCCCTGTATCGCCGGGGCCATGACGCGCTTGATTGGTGTCAAGATCATGGGTAAAGAACGGTATCACCGTGAATTGGTACCAAAAATAGGCCCCCTCACACTTATTGCCCTGCTCTTCACCATCGTGGTCATGTTCAGCCTTAAAGGAAACCTGATTGTACAACTGCCTCTGGATGTGGTACGCATCGCCATTCCACTGGGGATCTACTTCATCGTCATGTTCCTGGTTTCGTTCTGGATGGGTAAAAAAATGGGGGCGGACTACAGCAAGACCACCACCTTGGCCTTTACTGCCGCCAGCAACAACTTCGAGCTGGCCATCGCCGTGGCCGTGGCGGTTTTCGGGCTCAACTCCGGGGCCGCCTTCGCTGCCGTCATCGGCCCCTTGGTGGAAGTGCCCGTCATGATCGGGCTGGTCCATGTGGCCTTCTGGTTCCAGCGGCGCTGGTTTCCGGTTCAGGCATAAGGAGTGATCTTGATCCCATCTATGTTTGCTTTCACCACCGAAAAATCTCTTCTTTACCGCCAAAGGGGGCGTCGGCAAAACTACCACTGCCTCGGTAACCGCCATCGCCTTGGCCAACCGAGGTAAACAGGTGCTGAACAGATGGTTGGTCCCTACCGCAGGATTCTGCCGGACGCCGCGATTCGATGGGTGGGCAGATGATGGGGCTCTATGAGGTCCAGGTGCCGATCAAACGGGATTTCAAGCCTAAACAGGGCGGGATCTGTGGTTCGTTCCTCCTCGGACTATTATTCGGGGTCATATCTTCTCCATGCGCCACACCGGTGCTGGTTGTGCTCTTAACTCTGGTGGCCGGCAAGGGCCAAGTGCTTTATGAAGTAGAATCCCCATAGCTAACCTCAGGAATTAGAGATTTTCTACTGCGATTGAACCGAATAACGGGGGAGGAGAAATTAACCGCGTTACCTCCCCACCGTGTACCACGTAGCCCGGCCGGTGCCGTGACGTTTCAGGTGACCGCTCTCGACAAGCTGGCGCAGGTGCAGCTTGACGGTATTCCGATTGACACCCAGCAGGGTGATAGCATCCGTGATCGTCAAGCGGCCGCGGTCCCGGGTCTGTACCACCAGCTGTTCTGAAAGCGACGACAGCTTCTCCAGACACTGCTCCTGTTCGACCTTCCGCAATAATACATCCTTCTGTTTCTTCAAGGTCTGGAGGAAAAACCTGACCCAGTCGTCCAAGTTCTCCACGTCGGTCCGGATCTCTTTCTGCGACGCCCGCAGCGCCCGGTAGTACCCGTCTTTATTCTCTTCAATGATCCGCTCCATTGAACTATACGGGACATAACGATACCCGGCCTGCAATAATAACAGTGTGGTCAGTACGCGAGACAAGCGACCGTTGCCGTCCTGGAAAGGATGGATCGCCAGGAAGTGCACCGTGAAAGCCGCCACGATCAGCAGCGGGTGCAGCTCCCGAGATGCCAGTTCCCGCCGGGTTGCTTCGACCAGTTGGGACATAAGCAGTGGTGTATCGAACGGTGCCGCAGTCTCGAAAATGACGCCGATACTCTTGCCGCTGGCATCGAACGCTTCCACGTTGTTCGAGATATTCTTATACTCCCCTCGGTGGGAGGTATCCTTACCGCTATACTTCAGCAACATGCCGTGAAGCTGCTTGACGTGGTTCTCAGTCAGGGAGATGTGCTCCCAGGAATCGAACACCGTCCCCATGGCCTCGGCGTACCCGGCCACTTCCTCCTCATCACGGGAACGGAACGAATTGACATCCAGATTCGTCAGGAGTGCTTCGACCTCATGATCAGACAGCCGCGCTCCCTCGATCCGGGTGGACGATCCGACCGATTCGATGGTCGCCACCTTACGTAACGATTGCAGTACGTCCGGCGCCAGGCGGCCCAGCAGGTCCCACCGGCCCTTGAACTCATCCAGGTCTGAGATGAGATTCAGCACAGTTGAGTCGATCGTGATAGTATCGAGGCTAATCATTTCCTTCCCCCCTACCCGCAATCATACCCAATAATACCCATAATGCAAGGGTTGAATACCCGTAACCCTACCCGATAATACCCTACCGTGAAGATTGCAGCGCTGGCGTGCTATCAGAGTCAGTTTTCCTGTTGGGGCAGCCTCTTTGGGAATAACTGCAGTGAATTCAACCTTGGGCTTCAGATAGCCTTTTGGCTGAAAGTCAACTCTCCCTGCAGATTTTCATATTTCGCCCCCTTGGAGTTATAATACCGACTTATTCCCTCCCCTCTGCCACTTAAGCCAGCCTGACAGCAGGGTTTGCACAAACGGGGTCAGCCGTGTCCGGTTATAGGCATCGGCCAAGCGCTTGATGGCCTCGGCTTGGGTCGGATAGGGATGAATGGTCTTCCCGATGGCGGAGAGTCCAAGGCCGGAGGTAATTGCGAGGGAGAACTCATTGATCATCTCTCCAGCATGACGAGCCACGATGGTGGCACCAAGTATTTTATCTGTTCCCCTGCGCAGATGAACCCTGGCAAAGCCCTCAGTTTCACCGTCAAGCACTGCACGGTCTACGTCGGACAACAAAACGGTAAGTGTTGACACGTTAAGCCCCTTCGCTAGTGCTCCCTGTTCAGACATCCCTACGTGGGCGATCTCCGGATCAGTAAAGGTACACCAGGGAATGGTAAGGGCAGAGCTCTTCTGGTGCCCCATGAAGAGGGCATTGGCAATCAGAATCCGGGCAAGTGCGTCGGCAGTGTGGGTAAATTTGAAGGGGAAGCAGATGTCGCCGGCGGCGTAGATATTGGGATTTGAGGTCTGCAGGGTCTCGCTGACCGTGACACCCGCCTTGTTGTAACGTATCCCGGCCTTTTCAAGGGCCAGCCCTTCGATATTGGGAGTCCGACCGACGCCAACCAGGATTTCGTCGGCAATGATCTCAACGGTCAGTCCATCCCGCTCCAGGCACAAGACCTTGTCATTGCCTCGTTTCCTCACCCAGTGAATCGTTCCCGCCAGTTGCAGGTCGACGCCTTCACGCACCAAGGCTGCCTGCAATACCCGAGTGGCATCGGAATCTTCCCGCTCCATGATACGCGGGCTACGTTCGATGAGAGTCACCCGACTGCCAAAGCGGGCAAACGCTTGGGCCAGTTCGCAGCCGATGGGCCCTGCTCCGATTACAGCCAAGCGCAACGGTAATTCGGTTAAGGAGAATACGGTTTCGTTGGTAAGGTACCCGGTTTCTGCCAAACCAGGGATGGATGGCGTGGCAGCGCGGGCACCGCTGCAGATGGCTGCCTTTTTGAAGTGGAGTTTTTTGCCATCCACCTCAATGCAATCAGCTCCGGCAAAGCTCCCTTGCCCGATAAAAACATCGACACCCAGTTCGTCCCGGTAACGTTTTGCAGAGTCGTGACTACTGATTTCAGCACGCAATCGGCGCATTCTTTCCATTGTCGTTGAAAAATTGAAATCGAAATCATTGCAGCCCTGCACCCCAAATTCGGCACTGTGCCGAACATCGAACAGAGCTCGGGAGGCACGGATCATCCCTTTGGATGGGACACAGCCGACATTGAGGCAGTCACCGCCCATCAAGTGACGTTCGACCAGAGCAACCTTGGCTCCCAACCCTGCGGCGCCGGCTGCCGCTATCAACCCGGCTGTTCCCGCTCCAATCACTACCAGATTGTATCTGCCCGTCGGCTGAGGGTTAATCCAGCCTGTGGGGTGGACGTTTTCTCGCAGTTCTCTATTCTCTGGGGTGTCAGGTTGTAGCGTCAGCGAAGAGGTCACGACATCTTCACGAATTTCATCGCTGCCGAATTCATGCAGTAGCGTAGCCCGGTCGGCTTGGGGCCGTCATCAAAGACATGCCCCAAATGAGCGTCGCACCGGGAGCATCGGACTTCGGTCCGCTTCGAAAAAAGGCTTTTGTCTTCGCGGGTCGCTATGTTCTCTGGGGCGATTGGTTGCCAGAAGCTAGGCCACCCCGTGCCGGATTCGTATTTATGCTCCGAGAGATACAAGTCGTTTCCGCAGCAGATGCACTGGTAGACGCCATGATCATGATTATTCCACGTTACCCCGGTGAAGGCACGCTCCGTACCCTGTTCGCGGGTGACATCGTACTGTTCTGGCGTCAACAATGTGCGCCATTCAGCTTCAGTTTTGACGACCTTATCGCTCATAAAATATCCTTTCTGGGCTGCGGAATATAACCGGATTTTTGAAGAGAGATCCGGTACAGAGTTAATGGGCTTTGCTAACATCTCAGGTTTGTTTGTCCTGCTGTTGCAGGCTACGAGCATGCTGAATAATCCACCCACAAGAAACAATCTGCGTGATAGCATATTAAGCTCCTTGGTGTCGTCAGTGTCCGGCCGAGCTGCCCCACAACTCTTTGAGTCTGTTATCTCGGCCGCAACTGCTACGATAGTATTTGTACCTGATCGGATTTTTTTTATAATAGTGCTGATGGTATTCCTCTGCCGGGTAAAAATCACTAGCCTTTATTATTTCGGTGGCAACCGGGACGCTGAATTTTTTTTCCCTTTCAAGGTTCTCTTTTGATTTTATAGCCAGTTGTTGCTGTTCTATCGTGTGGTAAAAGATGGCGCCACGATATTGGTTACCAACGTCACAGAACTGGCGATCTTTCACGGTCGGATCGATATTGTGCCAGTAAACGGTCAACAGTTTCTCATAGTTAATTTTCGCCGGGTCATAGATGATCTGCACCGATTCGGCATGACCGGTCCCACCCGCTGATACTTCCTTATAGGTCGGGTTTTTCTTTTGGCCCCCTGTATATCCTGGGATAACGGAAACAACACCCGAAAGTTCATCGAACGGATGCTCCATGCACCAGAAGCATCCACCGGCAAATGTTGCCTTCTCCAATATTACCTGGCCCGGTTGCTGAGTTTTTGTCTCTCCCCACGATTCCGCTTGTATTGTGAAGAATGAAACAACAGATGCCGCGACAACTGTAATCAACACCGAAATCAAGTTTTTCAAGGTAGTTCCATCCAATATTCGCATCTCGGTCGCGCCCCCTTAATTTTATCGCCGTTGACCTCTGTGTACGTGCCGTTGTCATGAATTGGTTCCTCCTAATTCAGCTGCGGGAGGTCAACTGGACAAATTCATCCATCTTCGTTCGTTGTCACCTCCTCCCCCATACTCTCGGCAGGTCCCATCTCAGGTCAAGTCTATCAAAAATGTCAAAGAATGCATACGAAAGTCTGATAGCTGTACAGTGGACTGTAACCTATATTCAGCAGATTTAGTGGATTATTGCATTTTACTATACTCCTGACATCTTCTGCGCGGACAATCTTCCTCCGACATTACAAAGTAATCGTACCCCCGATAACTTCGATCCGGACAATGTCCGACCGGGTGTAGTTATAAGATAGAAATCTGAATAATTCCGGATATCCTCTAGTCTCGACATTCTCCCAACATGGTAATATTTCGTTGACTTGTCTGCTCTATACGAGTATTGAAACCAAACAATTCTGATTTATAAAACTGAGGTGGAAAGAGAAATCCGTGAGGTTCGTCAAGAATTCCGGAAATGAGAGGAGACCATGAAACAATCACTCGGCCCCAAAACCCTTCTGTTCCCTGCGCCGGTCCTGATGGTCGGCAGTTACGACCAGGCGGACAGACCAAACCTGATGAATGCAGCCTGGGGCGGCATCTGCTGCTCCGAACCTCCCTGTGTTACCGTGTCCATACGCAAATCCCGCCACTCCTATGACAGCATCATCTCCCGCAAGGCCTTTACCGTCGGCATTGCCGATGAAGCACACATTACCGAAGCGGATTATGTCGGGATCGCCTCCGGACGTAACATTGACAAATTTGCCGTTGCCGGGTTGACTCCGGTTCGCAGCGAGTTGGTGGATGCTCCCTATGCTGCAGAGTTCCCGGTAGTTCTGGAGTGCCGCCTGCTGCATACTTTTGAACTGGGGATCCACACTCAGTTCATCGGCGAAATAGTTGATGTAAAGGCCGACCGGGAGATTCTGGGTGATGACGGCCTGCCCGATATCCTCAAGCTGAAGCCTCTGGTGTATGATATCGCCCATAGGGGTTATCATGGGGTAGGGCCGTTGCTGGACAAGGCATTTACCATCGGAAAGAAGTTGTTATGAAGCCAGAGCCATCCTCTCTGGATAGAGCCTTGGCAACGTGTTGCGAGTTCTGCCCGGTTTGTCGGCATGCCCGTAATCATCAGAAAGGGGTGCTCTTTGACTTTGTGAAGAATGTTGAGCAGGATATCTGCCCTTTCTGCAAGGCCTATGAGCGAGTACACGGTAAAAAGGCCCACGAAAAAGATGCGTAAGATGGGAGTGTTGGATACATCTAAACACACCTTCTCCTCCTACGAAAAATTCGTCATCGCGATACTTGCCCTATTGCAATTCACTGTCGTCCTTGATTTTATGGTCCTGTCACCCCTGGGGGCCATCCTCATGCCAGGGTTAGGCATTTCGACCTCGCAGTTTGGATTGGTCGTATCTGCGTACGCCTTCAGTGCCGGGGCTTCAGGATTATGTGCCGCCGGATTTGCCGACAAATTTGACCGGAAGAAAATGCTGCTGTTCTTTTACACCGGATTTGTCGGCGGCACACTCTGCTGCGGTATTGTCAGCAGTTATCTGCCACTGCTCTATGCCCGACTCCTCACCGGAATCTTTGGCGGAGTGATCGGCTCGATTTCGTTTGCCATAATAGCCGATACCTTCCCCATGCAGGTACGCGGCAGGGTGATGGGGGTCGTACAGATGGCATTTGCCGCCAGTCAAGTGCTCGGTATTCCGGTAGGTCTTTATCTGGCAACGCATCTCAACTGGCACGCACCGTTTCTGATGATCGCGGCAATTGCCCTGCTTATCGGGATGGTCATAGCGCTTAAGCTAAGGCCGGTCACAGGGCATCTCCAGGGGAGAGATGACAAAAACGCGTTTATTCACCTGTGGCAAACTGCATCGAATCCGTTCTACATGAGAGGTTTCGCCGCGACGATACTGCTTGCCACGGGCGGTTTTATGATCATGCCTTTTAGTACCGCATTTCTGGTGAATAATATTCTCGTTCCGGAAACGCAGCTCTCGGAGATTTTTTTCATTACCGGGATCGCCTCCATAGTAACCGGCCCTTTCCTTGGTAAGCAGGCTGACAAGTACGGTAAATACCGACTGTTTGTTTTTGGCAGCATCCTTTCGATGATCATGGTGATGATCTACACCAACCTCGGACCTAACCCGCTCTGGGTTGTCATTCTGACCAACATTATTCTGTACACCGGCATTTCATCACGCATGATTTCGTCTTCTGCACTCATATCCGGGGTGCCTGAGATGAAAGATCGCGGAGCATATATGGGTATCAATTCTTCCATTCAACAGGTGTCAGGCGGCATTGCCGCGTTTGTGTCGGGGCTCATTGTCTACCAACCGGCGAAAAATGCGCCGCTACAGCATTTTGATATCGTTGGCTATGTCACCGCCTGCACAATGCTCATTACTCTCGCCATGATGTTTTTCATCGACCGGCAGGTATCAAGAAAGCTGCATATCGTTCACGCCTGAGACATTACAACAGTGGAGTAACCGATGATCAATTTCAACGTAGACCCGCAAAAATGTACCAGATGTGGCGCATGTGTCGCCGATTGCCCGTCACGCATTATTTCTATGGATGATGGCTCTCCTTTTATCCCTCCGGAAAAAGAGGCCGGGTGCTACCGGTGTCAGCATTGCCTGACCGTATGCCCCACCGGAGCCGTATCCATTCTGGGGCTTGACCCGGCTAACAGCCGGCCGTTGACCGGCGTATTGCCCGATGCGGGCGACATGGAACTGCTTATAAAAGGACGTCGGGCAGTCAGACGCTACAAGCCTGAGAACCTTGAACCGGAACTGCTTCAGCGGTTACTGGACGTGGCATGTTACGCCCCATCCGGTTTGAACGCCCGGCAGGTGCATTTCACGATTGTTGATGATCGGGAAAAACTGGCACTGCTGCGCGATGATATAATGCGTGGTCTGGGCAAGCTGATAAAGGAAAACAAGCTGCCGCCAGGGTTGGAGTTTTTTGCTGATTTCTATCGAGCCTGGGAAGAACATGGTATAGACATCCTTTTCCGGGGTGCCCCGCATTTTCTGGTTGTTTCGGCACCACAAAGCATCGTGACCCCGGTTGAGGATTGTCTGATCGCCTTGACCACCTTTGAGCTGTTTGCACAGACATTAGGGGTCGGTACCGTCTGGGACGGGCTAGCCAAACTGGCCATCAACGACCTGTTGCCGGAGTTCCGTACCCGTCTCGGTATCCCGGAAGAGCACACAGTCGGATATGCTATGGCATTCGGCAAACCGGCATTCACCTATGCCAGGACAGCGCAGCATGGACCACCTCCGGTCCACCGGATGGCATAACCGGAATCGCCGATAGGGGGCAAATCTTGAGGAAGCCGACGATAACCACTGAGAGTGGCAGATACTTCCTGACGGACCGGATCAGGGAAGAGGTCAATTTTTATAGCACCCGGCAATCTGCGGGTCTCGAACCGCCTCCTGTCCAGAAGCCGGCGCACCCGGGCAACCGGGTCATCTCCCTGCCGTCCCCACAGGAATGGTCTGTCAAGGCGTATGACCTGCAGACAGCCATCGCCGATCGCGAGAGCCACCGTCGCTTTACGGGTGATCCCCTTTCTCTCGATGAACTGGCCTTCCTCCTCTGGGCTACCCAGGGTGTTCGGTCAGTAATCCACGAAGCGGCGGTGCTGCGCACGGTTCCCTCCGCCGGTTGTCGTCACCCCTTTGAGACCTACCTTGGTCTCCTTGGAGTTGCCGGTCTTGACCCGGGCTTGTACCGCTACCTCCCACTGGATCACGCTCTGGTTCATGAACGAGACATCCCCAATCTGTCCGCCTGTCTCACCGCCGCCTGCCGCGGTCAGGCCTTTGCCGGGCAAGCAGCCGTAACCTTCATCTGGAGTGCGGTCATGGCGCGCACCGAGTGGCGCTATGCCGAGGCATCCTACAAGGTCATCGCCCTCGATGCCGGCCATGTCTGCCAGAACCTGTACCTGGCCTGCGAAGCGATCGGCTGCGGCACCTGCGCCATCGCCGCCTATAATCAGACTTTGGCGGATGAACTGGTAGCTGTCGACGGCATTGAGGAGCTCACCGTCTACATCGCCCCGGTGGGCAAGGTCGCCAGGAAATGAATGGGAACGTCACCACAACGGACATCCCGGCCGAGCGGTGAAGAGTTCGAACCCCGAAAGCGAAAAGTAGCCATGGGAATCAGCAATCTCCTTATCCATCTGCACAACAATATTGACGCCTTCACCCTGAAGCCGAGGCATATCGAGC
This sequence comes from uncultured Geobacter sp., assembly GCA_903857795.1. Lineage (GTDB taxonomy): Bacteria > Desulfobacterota > Desulfuromonadia > Geobacterales > CAIOGM01 > CAIOGM01. Next base: position 21,047 of record CAIOGM010000051.1, on the reverse strand, counting down.
AGATTGGTCAGGCTCTCCCGGAAGTTTGCATTACCGTTGCGACGAGTAACAGCGACTTCATGGACAGGCTTCCTAATGCTGAGTGTGCCCTGGTGTGGCTGTTCAGATCCGAGTGGTATGACCACGCCCCCAGGCTCAAGGTGCTGTTCACTCCCGCCGCCGGCCGTGACTGGGTTGAGGCTGACCCGTCAGGAAGGGTGATGACGTTCTATGGCAGTTTCCACGGCCGTATCATGCGCGAGAGTCTTCTCTCCATGATGCTGTACTTCAACCGGCGACTTGGTAAATCGTTTGATGATCAAAGCCGTCGGATGTGGGGCCGTCTTGACTACAGCGGTTGTACCGGGCTTTTCAGCCAGCGGGTAATAATCGTCGGCTTCGGGGCGCTTGGGCAATCGATAGCGGAGCTGCTGAAAGCATTCGGTGCGCATATCACCGGGGTCAAACGCAACCCGGAATCTTTTGCGGGGAGCCCTGTTGTTGACAGGGTGATCTCCTTTGACAGGATGGAGGAGGAACTGTCTGAAGCCGACCATGTGGTTTTACTGCTGCCTGGCGGGACGGGAACCGATGGGATTTTCACCTCACGGCATTTCGATGCGTTGAAGCCGGGAGCCTTTCTCTATAACCTGGGACGAGGGAACTGCTACCGGGAGGAAGAGCTTCTGGTTGCCCTTGAGAATGGTCACCTGGCTGGGGCCGGTCTGGATGTCTTTGCCGAGGAGCCCTTGCCTGCCTCCTCGCCTCTCTGGGCGCAACATAACGTCCTGATCACGCCTCATTCCAGCGCCATCAGTCGGGAGTATATAGACCTCTTTATTGAGGAGTGGCTTGAGACCCTCCAGAAGTATTCACCACACCAATAAGATTCCCAAATCACCTTAACAACTCAATGGGCCTATCGGCAGATGCCATAAGTCGACCAAGGGAAGAGGAAAAAGATCTTAGGAACTCTGACCGCGCAGGAGATGATCCAGAATGATGATGAATTGGAGGGGGGATATTCCCCTCCAATTTTACGGTGTCAGAACGGTATATCATCGTAATCATTAATTTCTCTCGGAAAATTACCCCCAGATTGGATGTCATCACCGGATGCCGTATACCCCTTACCACCATCTTTTTTCGGTGAAAGCAGCTGCATTGCCTCCCCGACAATTTCTGTGGTGTAATTCATGTGGCCGCTTTTGTCCTCCCATTTTCGGGTCTGGATGCGACCTTCGATATAAACCGTCTTGCCCTTCTGCAGGTACTCACCTGCAATTTCTGCAAGCTTCCCCCACAAGATAACTCGGTGCCATTCTGTACGGTCTTCCCAATTCCCATCCTTGGTTTTGATCTTTTCAGATGTCGCCAGGGAGAAAGTGGTGACGGTCTGCCCGGTTGGAGTGTGCCGTACTTCGGGGTCCTTTCCCAGATTACCTATCAAAAACGCCTTGTTGAGTGATGCCATGATTTTCAACTCCTTGTTATAATTTTATTTTTGTATCTCGCTTCCCTGGTACAGAACATCTATCCAAAGAAAATGCGATGGCTGCATCAGCTATGTATGCGGTGACACTATCCCCCGCCACCAATTCCCTGTGGATCATCAATTCACCCAATCCTCCCTGAATAAAGTGCTCAACAGTACGCTTCAGTTCCCGTGCTCCAAATTCGGGGTCATACCCTTCATTAATCAAAAACTCAATCAAATCATCACTGATAAACAATTTCGTTCCGTACAGCTTCAATAGATTAGTCCGTATCTCCGCCAACAGAGGCTCTATGATCCTTCGGATGCTAGCGTGATCCAGTGTATTAAAGATGACAACCCTGTCGATCCTGTTGAGCAGCTCCGTGCGAAAGAAAGTTTTCAAGGAATCGAGCTGGATTTCAGTCGCCGCTCGGCTTGCCGTGCCAGCAGCGCCAAAACCGATCTTGCTCTTGCTGCTTTCTTGGATTCTGATGTTTGACGTCATAATTACGATCACGTTTTTTGCGTCAATAGTCTCGCCTTTTGAATTGGTGATACGCCCCTCGCCAAAGAGCTGCAGAAACATATCCATAACAGACGGATGGGCTTTTTCTACCTCGTCCAGAAGCAGTACAGAGTTCGGATGTTCACGCAACCTCCCGGTCAATTGACCCTCTTCGGCATAGCCTACATAGCCCGGGGGTGACCCGATGAGCTTGGAGACGCTATGCGCTTCCATATATTCCGACATGTCGAGGCGGATGAGGAACTTTTCCCCTCCCAAGAGATATGAGGCAACTCTTTTTGCCAGTTCGGTTTTGCCCACCCCTGATGGACCTATACACAAGAATACCCCTAGCGGTCCGGATCTATGAGATAAATTGGTAGATGCAATCCGGAGCCTCCTGCATATCAAATCAATAGGGGCCTCCTGCCCAATTATGTTTTTATTGAGATGCTCCTGGAGATGTTTTAAGCGGTCCGTGAAAGAGTCACTGTTTCTATTTGTGGATATATGCTTTGATGACGTCTGCGCGGAGTGACCTGGTGAGTCAACTCTGCCATCCTCAGAAACTGATACGAGAGATCCTTCCATATCAAATATGTAGAGTTGCTTTTCAGGTGAAGGTTCTGCAAATTTTGCAACAGAATCAGAGTTAACAGTTTCAATTCTTGGATCACTAACCCACCAGGTTTCACCATCCCTGTGCACCATAGTCGTAGCACTGATAGCTATCGATAGCTTCTTAGCAAACATTGACGCTTCCTGGTATGTTTTAAATTCTACTCTAGCCATGACAAGCCCTTACGAATTGTCGCCAGACCGTACCAGATCACAGGAGTACGTCCTTGGATAGCATTAAACGTCAGAATAAAGTTAGCTGAGACCCGCCACACTTCTTTTTTTTAGCCAGAGATTTCTGGATTTCTACATGTCCCTCATAACGTCCTATAAGTGACGGGCTGTCAGGGTAGTGCTTCCGGCAGTTACTCTCGATCATCGCTTCATTGAAGTTGGCATAGCAGTACGAGCACCGGAAATGGCAGGTATTGTAAATACCCATGTCCACCGACTCGACGCAGCCGCACGCCTGGCGCTGATTCTTGTCCTTAATCATTGAGGGAGCGGCGGCGAAGAGTTCTTGTATCAATGTCCCGTCGATGCAGGCACCATGTTCGATGCCGATTGTCGAGAGATCCACGTCCTCGCTACAGGAGAAAATCCGCAGTTTGTGCGTGGTGGCGATGCTCTTGAAACCACGAATCAGTGCGTCCAGTTCCTTGGACCGTTCTGGCAAGGTGATGTCATCCAGGATGATTCCTGTGCTTCTCAGTGCCTGATTAAGTCGGCCCTGTCCTTTGCCGTAGAAATCGTAAAAGCTGAACACCAGGCGGCAGGTGGCATCTCTGAGCTGGCTGGCAATACGCTCAGCCTGCTCCAGATGCCAGGATACAGGTGAGACGCTGGTCAGAATGACCGGATCGTAGCGCCAGATCACCCGTGCCGGCCCAATGCGTCCTGCCAGTTCTCTAAAAGTCGCAACACGCTCTTCTAGCGGCGGCACATGCGGCTCAAACTCCCTGCCATACGGATTGAGGGTGAACTGGAAGTAGTAGTTGAGCCCCCGATCGTTCAGCTCATTCAAGTGCTTCATGAGCGGGGCAGGATTCTTCGTCCAGAAGCAGATGGCGTCCACATCTGCTGGATTAAAGCTGAACCCGGAAACCTGGTTGCTGTTGAAGGGGTTTACCCGGTAGAAATATCCTTCCCGCACCCGGTTCATGAACCAGTCACTGTAGAAGGCGGGGATGTCGGTGCGTCTGCTGGCGGAGATGATCATTGCTTACCTCGCTATCTCAAGAACCATGTGATGGAAGTGAACCTTGTATTTGGGCTGCAACAAGTTTCCCCCGATGAAGAGATGCTGCTGCATGACCGGCGGTAACCGGAAGTTCGGCATGATGGATCTTGTCACTGCGATTGATCTTGATCTGGTCAGTCCCTGATCGTACAGGTGGCCGGAGATATCGTTCATCAGCTCCTTGACCTGATCGTACGTGTTATCGATAAAGACCAGGTAGCGGCAGTTGGAGCGCCGGATCAACCGCTCGAATGTCTCAATGGCGCGGGTTCTGTCCAGGTAGACCTCGGTCAGGAAGTTCTGGGCAATGATGAGGTCCGTCTCCGCCACGCCGCAGTTGCAGTGGCGGGCGAGGCATTCTACCACATCGCACGATCTGCTATTCAGATCGAAAGTTGTTCTCCCTGACCGGTATGACTCCAGCATGGATGGCACCAGTTCCTGCTGGACAGGGTTCCAGCCGGATTGGCGGTCGAACACCGTTGCATCGACACGGGACAGGCGGGGAGCACGCCGGCGAAGATATGCCGCCAGTCCAAGGTGTTCTGGGCAGGGACCGCCACCGAAGAAGGCAACCTTCAGGGTTCCGGAGGCAAAGAGCGAGTCAGGAAAGTTGACTGTTTCCAGCACATGGCAGATGGGCTCAATATAGTAGGGGAAGTAGGCGAGGAGATAGGCCGAACGGAACTCGGGGTTATCGTAGGGGAGTGTACGGCCAATCGGTTGTTGGTAGAGCATCCTGACCCGGGACACCGGTTCACGCATGTTGATGGCGGCAGAGGTCAGCCCGGATTCGGGGATGCTCTTGCCGTGACAGTGCCAGGAGAAGACTTGCTGTGCAGGATTGTGCGAGGGGAACATACCGTGCCTCCATAATCGGTTGCCGATACTTTCGGCTTCTAATATGGGACACGGCGCTGGTCCGGTGGTTTTCAAAAAATAGTACGAACTTTTTCCGGATAGCCGCGTTTATTTTTTATTCTTATTTTTGCCTTTATGATTCTAGAGAGGTGATTTCCGGGAACCGGTAATTCCGTTACCGGTATACCTGTAATCAAGTCCTGGCGCTGCAGAAAGAGTTAAATCACGTCCTCGGGCTTTTCAGCCTAGCCGTCCCCATGGTTATAGGCAAAGGCTCGCACGGTGTCGCATCGAGAAACAGATTACCCAATGGAGTGTGAGTCGCTCTGGCAACGCTCTCTACCGGCTTTAGCGGCGCATCCGACTCGTCTGTACTGTTCCCAACATTTGAGATGGGCAAACCGGCAATAGTCACCCCGACCGCCTGGTGACTATTGCCGGTTTGCCAACGACTCGACACAGGACAACACTCCTTTCATCCCTCTTCCGCCAGTCAGTTCATACTTTGGCTGATCGTGGTGTCGACTGGTCAGTCTATTTGTTGCCTGTCCCTTTATTTTCCTGATGACAAATAGGAACAAGCACAAGCCACCCCTAAAAGATTTTCGTGAACAATATATACGGCCTGTGCCTGTCTTCTACAGGAGTTTCTTCTGTGAGAGGTCGGACAGTCCATCCATTAATATCAGACCATTCTTCTTGTGTATTCCAATTGACTTTTCGATCATCAAAGATATGACTTTGGGGGAATGCTGCAGCAGCCATGTCATGGTTGATACAGACTTCAGTTTCATTGTTAGCTAAATGGTCTTGAAGCTTAGAAATAAGTTGCAATAGAGGCTCATTATGGAGATCTAGCATGACTACTCCTTTTGAGTTATATCGGTTAACGGTATCTATTTGACAGCAAGTTAACAATAGCCTTGATTACGTCATCCCCAAGATACGAACGATTTTTTTTCAAGAATTTATTAAAACTCCCTATTGCGTAACCGTTCGACCTTTCATTAAATGGCTTGAAATGATTGTTATCAGGGTCTTTTAACCGTTCCTGATACCAAGTAAGATCTTCCCTGATTTTTACCTGAAAATTATGAGGTACTGCGTCAAGAACAACCTCCCAAGCATGTGGGTCATCCCAGAGTTTCAATGTTTTTTGCTCAACTGCCAATAGAGGCAGTTGTTCCGAAGAATCTGGCTGTGATTTGAGAGCGTCCTTGAAAAAACTAACTACGTCTTTTTTTGTGGGTATGTTTTTTTTACGGGGGAATTTTTCTTTACCGAGTTTTTCAATGAAATCCTTACAAATACCCCCACATTCCACAAGAAGACTAGTCAATACCGGCACTAAAGAGCTACAGTCAGGAAATTTTTCTTTAAACTTCTCTATCACTTCCAGAAGTTGTCCACAGACAGGGGTCCCAATACTGACGATCTGCTGTTTTGGTCGGGTGTTTTTTTCTTCGAGATCAGCTAAAGGTATTCCATGCACAACACTGTGAACGTAGTTGTGCACTTTCTTTAAATACTGTAAATCACCATGAATTTCTGGTAGGTTGTACACAGTTTTTGGAATCTTGGAGAATCCGAACATTGCTCCCCATAAAGCAAAAGCAATCCTAAAATCTCCGACGCCTTGATCAACTAAAAATGTTTCCAATTTGACAAGATCATCACCCTTCTGAACGAAGGCGGCAAAAGATCTCAACGCGAGGCTGCGTGATGAATTAAAGTCAAATGGGCTTCCGCTTTTAATGTTGTTCAGCAGATCATTGATATATGTCCGAGTCGGGCTATTTCCCCATTCGTTACCCATGAGATTTTTTATTGCCTTAGCGCCATCCATCGCCAAATCGAATATGCTTTCATCAATCTGTCCGGTAAAACCACTTGAAAGACAGTAATCATTGAATAACTTTACCATCAGCAACGAAGATTGGATGTCGCTTTCATGGTGATATTCAATAGCGACTATCCTCCCTCGGTTATTGACAATTCTGTCCCCTTGCTCTGGCTCAAACCGCTGCCGACCGGCTCCTTCTGTTAACCACAACTCATCTAGGTTAGCGCAAGCTTCCAGGGCACGACGGAGTCTTTCCTGATTCCCTCTGGATGAATCATTCAGTAATGCTGAAATTTCATTCCGTTGCTCTTTATTTACAGATATAAATTTAGCTATCTTTTCATCTAGTGACTTATATGCTCCAAGTATATATCCAGTTGCAAAGCCTTTTAGCCGGTTGATGCGCAAATCCGGTTCACAATTCCTGAGAGCCACCTCGTTCGGTCCATCGCAATAACTATCAAGCATATTTGGTGACCAGTTGAATGAATCACAACTTGAAGGACAAGCAACATTTATACCAAGTCTATAAAGGCAGACTAACTTAGTCGTAAGGCTTGGTTCTGCCTTTGTTAAAGTTATTCTTATTGCATCTTGAGTGCTAAACAAGAATTCTGTTGAGGCAGGATCAATGTATATAGTCTTGTCGTATACATTAATAACACGGTTCGCAGATAGGTCTAAAGAAATACGATCAGCCAATATCCGAAGCACTAATGGATGGTTGTCACGATCCGCATCAGTAATTGAAAATACGGGATAACGGTCATAAAGTAACAGTATGTTATGGAATGGATTCGGTGGTACAACCTCGAATTTATTATAGCCGAACCTGCGTGCAGCATAAACAACTGGTGGCGAAATCGAACCAGTCGATAAAATATTGTTAAAATTTAATGATGATGTGGGTATGTATAAATATTTCATTGTGTTCCTAATATTTACAGGGTTATCTTATCTTCCTCAAGGGAAGTCAAATAGAGTTCCTTCGGAACAGTATCGAAGAAACTAACCAGTTTGTTTGTATACGTTACAAAAAGATAGCGATAACTACGAGTAATTGCTACATATAGCGAATTGGAATTCATGGTTTTAGTGTTATTACCCGAAAGCTCCAACCCCGCTTCACAATGAGGTAGGAATACCGCTTCAAACTGAAGTCCTTTTGCACTGTGGTACGTCATGAGCTTGGGATTGTCACTAAAGAAATCAAGATCGAATACGGTCTGTCCAATCTTTGCCTCAACTGCATATTTCTTATTTCTCAAATAGTCATAAGCGTTTTGAACCCATTCATTATTGTGCAGCAGAATAGCAGCATCTTTAATATGTCTATTTTTAATCTGTTGCATTATAGCATCGAGCTGTTCTCCGAAGGTAGCGTAACAAAGGATACGGGGTATATCTTCCCCTTCCTTCCTGCATCTCTGTACTAGTTCCTCGTCTAGGTTAACTTTGGCGGCGAATCGCGCAATTTTTTTTGGCAAGCGATGGTTAAAAACAAGAGTTTCAGGCTGAATGTCAGCATCTACAGCAATCGAAAGTATACTCTGTGTATCTCTAAAGCCCTTGTAGATAGACTGAGCACTATCTCCCCAAAAGAAAAAAGACTTTTTTGCAGCTTTCTTTAATTGTAAAATTTTTTCACGCTCAAAGTCCTGTACTTCGTCAACAATAATAAAGTCAGCAGATGGGCATCCTTGTACATTACACCATTTATAATAATTTGTGAAATTTTGATCATTGAGTCCTATAGATCTTATACCATCTGACATAAATTTATGTAATGCATTGGTTAATACTATGAATTTATATGAATAACCTGCATCTTGAATCTGTTTGGCTTTCCAGAGTGCCATAATAGACTTACCACTTCCGGCGCAACCAGAAACAACCATTGAACGATCAATTCTCTTTTGAAGTAATTGAACTTGGAAATCATCAAGCTCATCTTCATTCACAAAAAATGGTAGTTTTGACATACCGGATCTGCCTCCTAAATAATAAACTATTTATTGTATGAGGTTATATCCTTCGCCCCAGTAAAGCCAATTCAATGATTCTGTCTTATGGCAACAAATTTTTTTACCGAGAAAAGATGCAAAAGCCTCATTTACCCGAGGGTTTACGCACTTTACTTTTGTAAGATCAACAACTATCATGTATTCGTGGGTCGCAATAATATTCGGTGGAAGTTCTTCATTTTTTGTGTCAAAAGCAGAAATTAATACGTTAGGCATATTGTCGCTACCAATAATTGTTAAACATATCGTATGCAAGTATATTACTAAGCTTGCTTTATCTTTATCATCTATTACCGTCGTCTTCTTTCGAATACCCCATTGGATCTCTGACTCTAAAAGAGTAACAACACCAATAGCTTTTTGCTCTCTCCGACTTTCTAGACAAGAACCATCATCTGGGTAGATGAATTTTTTATAGTTTTTATTGAAAACTTTACTGCACTTATCAAGGACCCTCTGAACCGGATGCAGCAGCCCTTGGCAGTCAATTTCACCGGTAGCTATAAACATCGGAATTTGTTTGCCTATTGCCAATGACGTGAGTGACAAATACACTGGTAAACCAAGAGAACGATCATGGGTCGGCTTCTTGGGGTTGATGAACGGCCAGAAGTAGAAATGTGCTTCTGGATGGGCTTTCTGCACCAGCTCAGCCGCAATTGTCACGGCATCCAGAGCATCAGCATTCAGTACCGTGGCACTCCACGATGGCACCAGCGACGGTATAGCTGATGGTGATACGGCTACCAGGGCATAGTAGATGGTGTCATTCTTACCGTTTTCAAGCTCATCCACCACCGGAAAGGCGGCTCTTCCCCAACGCCACATTTTCAGATCTTCCAGCAAGACATCACTTCCAAGTATCTCGGAAACCGCCGTGTGTCTCTGAATCCAGGTGGGAAAGAAAGCTGGCGCTTTTCGGGGATCAAGCAGATAACTCCCCAGGCATACGGATAGAAAGGGGCGTACCTGCTCTGTAGGCAACCGATCCAGGATGCTATCCGCCACCTGCTCAAAATTGCCGGTCTTGTCTCCCCAGATGTTGCCATGAGGTCGCAGCAGGATTGAATTCTGCCTGTCGGCCAGTCCTTGTTTGAGGGCATCGGATATGTGACCCAGTTCCCAGGTAAAATCCGTCATGGCTTCACCAGAATGAACCTGAGATGTTTCAGCGTGCATACTTCCTTCGGCACGGAACGGAAGATGATATGGAAATATGGCGACCCTTTATCAACCCGGCGCTGATGCTCACAGACGATGGTGCGCCCGGAATAAAGCGACGCCACCAGTAAAAGTTCTTCGTTTTGAGCTTCTTTCAGCTTGCCTGCAACGTAGTAATCGCCATCCTCCCAATTGTTCTCTGTTAAGATTGCGCCAACAGTCTTGAGGGTCAGACTACCGTCACTCTGCTTGATGACGACATTTACCTGCAAGGGGGTGCTTGTGGCGGCGATAATGGGCATAACCGCCTGAGGGTCACGGATCCCGACCAGTAGTTCCAAGAGCGAAGCGGATAATTCCGGCCGAGTGAAATTAACGAGTTTACGATATAGATTCTCCAGGGTACCAAAGATGTTCTGGAGGTCCACTTCATTCTTTGAACGGCGTTCCAACTCCACCAGCACCTGCGCTACCGCCGGCACAGCGATCTCCGCTCCTACCTGAACTTCCGTGTTCCGGAACCAGTAGAGAATACTGTCTTCGTCGAGTTCCGCCCGCGGCTGCCCGGCTTCATGCTGGACCGCCCGGACTTCATCGCTTTTTACCGCTCCCCGGCAGTGAGCCAGCATCTCACGATGGATGGTATAGATGTTCCATGACTCGGCAAAACCGTAGGTCGACTCTGTCAGCACGATATCGCCATCACCCGCCAAGACAGAGTCATGATAGGTCTGAGCCACAGTAAGGGCATTACCGTCCGTACGAAGAAGCAGCACGTGCGGGGGCTGGTAATAGTTGCCGTCGCTGCCCCAATGAGAAAGATCATCGCGCAACGCCCATACCTGACCTTCTTCAGGTTTGACATCGGTAGCCCGGTGTGAAACGAACCCGTCATAGAGCTTGTCGGAGAGTTTCCGCCAAGCCTCCCGCGACTGGGGAGCGGAACTCCTGATATCGCTGCACGCCGGACAGAGCTGAAGATGCCTCGTGATCTCTGCTGTCAGCTGTTCGGCTAGCAGCATATCATCACCGGGGCATGACCGCAGGCGATAGGCTTCCTGCCATGCGAGCTTCATTGTGAGTGCCCTATTTGTCGATTCCATCGGTGTCCTCGTCTTCATAGAGTTTCACGGCCCCCGTTTCGCTCTTTACAAAGATGGACGATTTTTTCCAAAAAGATAAATTGCTCTTCTTCATCCTCTTCAGCGAATCCGGGCAGTTGCGCATTCCCCCAGAGAGACCAGAATTTGAGGATATGATTCCTCGCCTTTTTGAGTTGGTAGTGAATAGTGCTCGCTCCCTTCTCTCCCAACAGTTGCCCTATGTCATCCAGCTTCTCTCCTTCCGAAGCTCGCCAGAGCATTTCTCTTTGCCGCTCATCCAGACCAGCCAGGCAGTGTCCGGCCAACCGGGAGAGTTCGGTTTCAATGATGTCGTAATCGAGACGCTCTGATTGTCGCTGGCGTGGACCGAGCGGGTCACCAGCCAGATTGACCGTCTGCAGCAGATCAAACGCCTCGGACTCGGAGAGTCCACTGTCGCAACCGGTTGCCATATCCTGTCGCCGGGCCACAACTGTATACTTGGCGAAAACGAACCGGGTCAACTCCCGAAGCGGCTGCAGATATTCCGTTTCGTATCTGCATGTCGCCTCATCCCAGTAGAAGCGTGACAGATGGATCATCCCGGCTTGCTTTTCAATCTCGGAGAGCGGCAGAGATGGGGAGGGCCAACCATCAAACGGCAGTCCGCACCAGGCATGAGGCAGAAATACCAGAGAATCATCAGTGGAGTAAGCGAAAAAGGAGCCAGAATCCGTGGGGAGATAACGGACATTAGTTGCCTGGGATATGACCTTGCGCAAGTGGCGGAGGTAGGCGTGGAAGGGGCTTATGTGATACGTCCGGCGTTGATCAAGCAGATGGTTCATGAACTTTGTGGTGATTTTTGCGGTTATAGCGGAGATATCTCCAATACGGAGATCATCGGCTATGTCTTGCGCAACCACAGTGTGATGCTCCAGAAGATATGCCGTAAGTTCACTAGCGATGATATGGCGCAGTTCCTGTGAGTCGTCGACAAACTCTTCCCGGAAAATCTGGGCTAGGTTAATAGAACTCCGGCGTGCCTGCTGCTGCACTGTGCGGGCACACTCCAGAATGGTGGCACTCCCTTCAGGAGTATTCAGCCATGTCTCAAACCCGCTCTTCATCGCATCCCCTCTTGGTATTGATCACCGATGATATCGCTCTCCCGGACAATCCCGTAAAAATTCTCCGGACCGACCATGTGGTTTATAGGTAGGAGAGAAAAAATGATATCGTGGCAAATATAACTGTTATTAGGGAATGGTTCAGGTGCAAGTTCGGGTTTCGTGGCGGCAGGAATATAGCTGTAGTTATTATGGTTTTTGGTCGAACAGGGACAGAAGCGGTAACTGAAGTTCCCTATTCGCTTCAGAAGAAAGATCGGGTGATTGGAAAGGTTTTCCGTCGGCTTGCCGCTCGGGAATTTTCTGCATGTCGCCTGCAGAAGATTCTTATCACTGATCCACTTGAAAAAATAGAGCGGTTCCCAATTATCCGGGAAACTTTGTTTCTGCCGGTAATCTTGTTGTAGCTCCCAGAACGGATCACCATTTCTTCTCGCGTTTCCGTCCATTCATGCCCCTCTGGTATCAGTCACGTTTCAAAAAATTTATTTTATTGTATGTATCAGAATTAACCATCCAAGACCAGAAAGAAAAATGAAGAAGAATTATTGAAAATATTTACGGTGTGGCCGAGTCCAAGAGGGTAGGTAGGCAACTAACCTGGAAGATGGAGAAACATTATGCGTGACGCCAGCAGGAGAATCGAAACTACAACCCAACCCAGCGCCGCAACTACTACCTGCTTCGAGTCAGCCCTCATCCCCAGTTCCTTCATGCTGGGTGGTCTGACGATCGATGTGGTGCGAGACGATACCATGGTGCGTACCAAGAGCATGATTGGAGAGGCCCACTACGCTCAGCAGCTGATCAGGCTCGACACAAGCGCCGCCCCCCGGCAGACGGTGGAGCAGGCGTTTTTTCACGAGTTGACTCATTGGATCTTCTTCCTGCTTAACGAGGACAAGCTTCGTAACAACGAGAAGCTCGTGGACCTGTTCGCTCACTTCCTCTACCAGGCGCTGGCAACGGCTAAGTATGGGCCCACGATTTCGGAGGAGATCCCCTATGACGACGAGAGTTATTAGTTCCAGGGACTCATCGATTTGACACTCAAGACGCGTGGTCTGGCATTAACACTGCCCTGATTATCCTGTTGCTGCTACTCCAGAGAGAACCCGATCTCTGCTCGGCGGTAGCCCTGCTCCTGGTCGCCTTTGCCATGATCTTCGCTGCCGGAACCCGGCCAGCCGATCTCATGAAGTAACCCCATGATCTCTGCCAGTGTTCCACCTGCCCGTTATGCGGGTCACCTTGGTTGAGTGTAAACGACCTCGGACACTGGAACTTCCCACCGCTCACTTCGACACAGCGATCGATACTCCTCGACAGAATCCTCGGCACGGCGTTCCACCATGGCAAGCACTGTTATCCGCTGAATCCGGTTCATTCTACCCCGCCAACTGATTGCCGCATTTTTGGAGAGCCGGGCGACAGTAATTCCTTTTTCAGTTTGTAATTCTATGACCTCTCCTCTCTTCACCGAAATCAGGGAATCCCCCGAACTGAGCGCGGCAAGATGTTCATGCAGCGGGTCTCCCTTCTCTTTTCGTCCGGCGAAATCCAGAAACAGATCTCCCATCCCAAGAATGTCATACCGTCGGCGTAATACTTGGTCGTCCGGTGGTGCGTCGAAAAGAGGGGTACGCTTCAGCAGGAAGTCGCCGCTGATGAGCCCGGTGTGCGGATTGGGCATATCAGCTCTTGCAAAGAGACAGAGCGTTTCTTTGGCTCGTGTCATGGCCACATAGTAGATGCGGCGTTCCTCTTCCAACTCCTGACGGTTCCTTCCTTGCGTCCACCCTCCGCCGGGAACAAATACATGGGTGAATTCCATTCCTTTAGCTGCGTGGACCGTGCTCAGAAAAACTCCGGCACCCACCGATTGTTCCCGCCGTTGTTCCGCGAGAGATTCATAAACATGCTCCGTAAAATAGCTCATGGGGAGTTGGGCTTCGCCGATTTCGTCTGGCAGCTCCTGAACTATTTCTCGCAGCAATTCCCACCAGATGGAGCTTCGCTCTTCACCGGCCAGTTCGTCCAGGAGGGACAAGAGATTATTCGCGGATAGGAGCTCGTCGTGTCGAGCCTTCAGCTCGGCAAGAAAGCGACATACCTCCCGAATCCGGTACAGAGGTGGCGTTTTCCCCTTATCCATCCCCCAGATAATGGGAATCCCTTCCTGCTCGCAGAGCGCCCGCAGGGGTGCCAGTTCATCCCGGGTTCGCGCCAATACCGCACAATCAGACCAGTCAAGTGAAGGATTCAACCGTTTGATCCGTGCCAATTCTCCGGTGAGAGCCAGAGCCTGATCTGCTGCTCCGCCTACCTGCAACAGCTGAACGCGACCCTGAGCAACGGGATCAAGGTTTTTCCAGAGGCCGCCTGTCGGAAGCCGGACACGATCTTTGTCGATATGAATCTGATGCTCCGTCTTCATTCGATCGTGATTATGGGCAATCAGGCAGTTTGCCGCGGCAATGATATGAGCCGTTGACCTGTAGTTATCCACGAGAAAGTAACTTTTCGCCTGGTAATCCGACTGAAAGCGCCGGATAAACTCCACGTTTGCGCCGCGAAACGTATAGATATTCTGGTCATCATCCCCAACCGCCAAGAGCGACATCTTGTTTTCAGTATCTCTCTCTGTCCTGCCGGCAATGGCCGAAATCAACTCGTATTGGTCCTGATCGATGTCCTGATATTCATCCACCAGAATATGACGATACCCGGCCAGTAGTCGCTCTCTCAGTTCGTCCCGTTCCAAGCCGGTGAACTCCACCTCGCCGTTCAGAAGACGAACAGCATCAGGAATTATTGTCTTGAAATCATCGCCATCGACTCGTCTACTCTCCACCCGCTGGGCAAATGATGATCCGGTAAGTCGCATAGCCAGGCTATGATAGGTCTGTACCGTTACCCACTTCGCATCGGGACCGACCAGACCGTGAAGACGACGCCTCAAGGTAGTGGCGGCGTTACGGTTAAAACAGAGGATGATGATACTCCGCGGTGGAGCACGTTTGACACGGAGGAGATAGGCACAGCGGTGAGCGACGACTCGTGTCTTCCCGGACCCGGGACCGGCAAGAACAAGCATATTTTCATCAGGGTGTGCCGCCACCACGTCAACTTGCACCGGGTTTCTCAGGCTATCCACAATCTTGCGATACGAGGCCTGGCTGGTGGCCCGTTCGATGTCCGCCTTGCGCCCGGGGAAATAGCGCTGCACAAAACTGCTGCGATCCATGGAGAAATAAGCCGATACCAGGTTGATCGCCTGCTGAATTTTTTCCACTCCCAAGCGTGCATATTCGTTCATGACGTGGACCTGGAAAATCCGCTCCTTGTAATGCTGCTCCAGCTGAGAATGTCTGGTTTTCGTATACCCTTTTGACTCCTTGATTTTGTCCGGGAAAATTCGGATCGTCATTGCTTGCCGGAATACGGCGAGACCCTTTTGCAAAATGATAACTTTTTGCTCGTGAAGAAACATGATAGCGCGATCCATGGCGGCAAGAATATCGCGGATATGCCCCTGAAGGAGCAGTTCGCCACGGAGTGCCGTGGCAATGTCGTCCAGTGAAAAGTCCACCAACCGTTCCGCGGAGGGGGGGGAATCGGGTGGAATTTTAGCATACAGGGTCTCCAAGACCACACGCGCCACGTCACGCCTCAATCCGGCTGTGGCAATGAGAGCGATCCAGTTACGATTCAATTTTATCCGGTAGTGATCCCGCCCCAGATACCGTAAATCAATACTGCCACGATTCCCTGCCAATCCTCTGCCGTCCATGGAGAGACTCCTGAGCAGATCCTGCAGCATCTCCGGAATACTTTCATGGCCGCCATCAATAAGACGCTGATTCAATCGCCTCAGTGATAGATCAAGCCACCCCTCGGCATCCGGCTCACTCTCCTGCATGATCTTCAGCATGGCCTGCTCCAGGGAGCAAACTTTTTCAAAACGGTGGCGGGAGTGATCGACGACCTTATACCGGACAAAGGCATTGAGGTTGACGCTCTGTTTAACCAGCCCCGCCTCGGTCATTTCGTAGAGCATCCGGAGCACTGACTGGGAATCGGCGGCGCCGGAATGCTGATTCTCTTTATCACCCGGCTCTGCCTTGAACTCAGGCAATTCCGCCAGGCTATCGGCGCTCAATCCTTCGTCCTGTTCAGCGTTAAACAGCGCCATCAGGAGCGCCAGCCACCGCTTCTTTTGCCGGAGGGGCAGGTTCAACGTGGCAATTTTCTTTTCTGCTTCATCCAGAGTAGCGACCAACGGTCGTCCCTGGAATACCCGGGTGTTATTCTGGTTCCGCTCCACCAGTTCCGCCCGTTCCAGCCAGGATATTGCCGTTTTCACCTTTGTGTCGGCCATTTGATCTTCATTGGTGAAACCGGCATGCACCTGCTCGTCCCGAAGCAACTCTCCGGCGGTAATAACTACCTCGTTGTTCTTGTTCCGTTTTGCTCGGCGTAGCCCCCAAAGAATCTGACTGATGTCATGTTGCGACAATTCCGAAAGCGCGCCCAGTTGAAACTGGGTCTCTATATCCTGCTCGCTGTAGAGGAGAATGCATTCGGCCTCCCTGGTATCCCTTCCGGCTCGTCCTGCTTCCTGAATATAATTTTCCAGTGAACCGGGAATATTTGCGTGGATTACCAGCCGGACATTTTCCTTGTCGATCCCCATGCCGAAGGCGTTGGTGGCGCAGATAACCTGCGTCGCACCATTGATAAAATCATCCTGAACACGATGTTTTTCCGGTGTTTTCAATCCGGCATGAAAAGCATCGACCTGCCATCCCTTCTTGAGCAGAAAATCCCTGATCTCTTCAGTCTCTTTTCTTTTTGCCGCGTAAATAATCGCAGATCCCATCTTCTGTTGCGGGAGACGCTCGGCCAGAATTTCATGGATACGTTCATACTTCCCGGCGCCTTGAATCAGCTGGACTTCAAAGGAGAGATTCCGCCGCTCAACGCCACCCTCGAACAGTTCCAGTTTTTGATCCAGTTCTTTGGTGAAATGCTCAATGATCTCTTCCACCACGTCACGCTTGGCCGTTGCGGTAAAACAGGCAACCGGCGGAATAGGACTCTGCTGTTTTTGGGCGAACTCTCGGATAAACCGGGCTGCGAAGAGGTAGTCTGGCCGGAAATCATGTCCCCATTTTGAAAGACAATGAGCCTCATCAAAAACCCAGCACCCAATTTCCCGTTGACTGATGGCGTCGGCAAGAGATTTGTTGCGCAGCTGTTCCGGAGATATATAGAGGATGGCAATATCACCCAGCCTCACCCGTTCCAGGATCTCGCCACGCTCGGGCGGAGTCAGCATGCCGTAAATAGCAGCAGAGAACATGGTCCCGGTCTTTGCCGCCAGTCCGTCCACCTGGTCCTTCATCAACGCCTGCAGTGGTGAAATAACAATGGTGAGAACGCCGCGGCGAAAATTACGGGCTAAGGCCGGTATCTGATAACAGAGGGACTTTCCTCCGCCCGTGGGGAGTATGGCCAGTTGTGCCTTATCCCCCAGGCCGTAGCGGACGATAGTTTCTTGCAGGCTGCTGCCGTCAGCTGCCACGGGAGTTGAGCGATAGGCGGGATATCCGAAAAAATTCTGCAGTTGTTGAACCGGATTGTGGATAGCGAGACACCAGCCGCAGTCAGGGCCGTTGCAGGGGACATCCCTCAGTTCACGTAAAATAGGGACTACTTCATGAAACCGGTGGCGCACCCAGGGTGGAAGAATAGAATTCCCCCCTGCCACCATCAGCCATGCCAGGCAGTAAGCAATAGCCGGTCGTTTCTCCGGATGCGAAAGATACCTGGATGCAACCAGAGCCAAGGCGCTCTTGCACCCCCGACCGCTGGAATATTTTTGAAAGATGGCAGATGCCTCGCTGTCGGAGATGATGCGTGCCCCCAAGGCGCTGAAAACATCTTTCAACCCGTTATTGTAGATGAAGGCGTTGTTGTTATTCTCAAAACAGAACCGATAGAAGTCCAGAATCTCCCCTTTGGTTATTGAGAGAGTAGTGAAGCGTTCCCATTGATCTGATAAAACCGTTGCTGCCAGCCGGGCATCGGCAACGGGATCATTGATGGAATCACGGACCAACTTATAATTTTTCACCAGATGATGATAAGGATTTTCAGGGAAGGCCAAGGGGGAGAGATAGAGGGTATCCACAACAGGTTTGTGGAGAAGGTGGAGTTTGGGAGCCATGGTTTCGAGGACCGGCAAATCATGGCCCTGGAGGTTGTGGCCGAGGATAAACTCTGCTCCCGAGGCAAACAGATCCAGCTCTTTCAATATCGTTTGGAGGTCAAAACGTCCTTTCCGTTCAAAGATCCGACCGGAGTAAACCGCACCGATGTGATAGAGCTTGCTCCCATCGG
The DNA here is from genome assembly GCA_903857795.1 of uncultured Geobacter sp. GTDB lineage: Bacteria > Desulfobacterota > Desulfuromonadia > Geobacterales > CAIOGM01 > CAIOGM01. Next base: position 2,722 of record CAIOGM010000051.1, on the reverse strand, counting down.
TTTCGAGATCCAGTAACAGACATTTATCGAGAAACTCTTGTTTGGTCAATGTGGCTCCAAACTAACCGGGCGGTTTCAGCTCAGCCTTAGTGCCGAAAGGTTGAATTGCCGTGAAGATGGCTGCACGCAGCCAAAAGAGGTTTCGTCTCACGCGTGCATTTACCACCAATTCCAGTCGAGCTACTATCGCCGACGGCACATCGCAGTCGAGGTCAAACCGCACCTGTTGCTGCCACTCGACCCAGTCAAACGTACCGTAGGAGGTGAGCCGTTCCAACTGCTCCCTGACACCGTGTCAATAGCGAGGTATGAACGTCGCGCCACCCCCAGAGCATCGCGGGCAGCAGCAGTAAGTAATTGTCTTTGAACATTTTGTGGAAGGTCCAGCCAGGGAGCAGAGTGAGTAGCCCCATTCATGGGTTTGTGACAGCCGCTCAAGATCGGTCGCCGCTCCGTCAAACAGGTCGCCGAGCATACGGCAAACCTCTTCGGAATTGGAGGGATTTGTATGTCAGACCTTGACCATGCCCGCAGAGGATTATCATTGCCCGCATTTTAACCAGATACGGTGCCTGCTTGCTGGTGCGTGAACCGGGGTTTTTGTAAAGATCAAACTGGGCCATCAGAGTAACAGCCCGATATCTTTAGGATAATTAATTACTGAATACCAACCGGATCGAGCGGCTTAAAACAGATAATCCTGTTGACCTTATATCTCGTGCACTATGCCGCCTTCTTGAAGGGAATGACCTCGCGTTCGATCCGCTCCGCCATTCGCAATTCCAAACATTCCAAGTCATAATGCGCCTGAAGATTCAGCCAAGTTTGAGCGTCGGTGTTGAAAAAATGGGCCAGACGCAGAGCTGTCTCAGCGGTAATGGCTCGATTACCGGCACAGATCTCGTCGATTCGACGTTGTGAAACCCCGATGGACTTAGCCAGTCGATAACGGGTGATGTTGAGCGGTATCAAGAAATCTTCCAGGAGAATTTCTCCCGGGTGGACCGGCGGAAGGTCGCGATGTTCCATGGTTATATCTCCTTCAGTGGTAATCGACGATTTCACAATCATGGGCGTTGCCGTCCTGCCAGCGAAAACAGATGCGCCACTGGTCATTAATGCGGATGCTCCATTGCCCTGCTCGATTGCAGGTAAGTGGTTCGAGGCGGTTCCCCGGCGGAACGCGGAGGAAGTCGAGAGTCGCCGCTCCATGAAGCTGTTTCAGCTTGCGCTGTGCAGTTCGCTGTGCGTCCTGAGGCAACTTAGCTGAAAATCTGCCGTGGAAAAGTTTCTCCGATTCCTTGCAGGCAAAGGATGTAATCATGGCGGCATGGTAACGTTAGGCGGTAGTACTGTCAAGCAGTAGTATCGACTGTTGTTTACAGTGGATGGAAGGGGTGAGGGAGGAGATGAAGGGGCACGGGGCGAGGATGGCGGCAAGGTATTTCCACACTACTCCTTGTGACCGTAGCTCTGCAGTGCCTCTCTGACAACTTCACGTAGCGGACATTCAAGGGATTTTTTCTGCATGGCGTCATGAAGCGTTGAATTTTAGGCGTTCGTGAGCTGAAAAATCGTCTCACCCACTATCCGGATGTGTATCGTGATCCGGTTCGAATCAGAGGATCTATTGGAAGTCGTGACCGCATGGAGAGAAAAATGATCTGCAGAAACTGTGAGCAGGCCGAGTTGGTGGAGGTCAGGGAAAACTGATAGAGATCGTGTTCCTCCGAAAATTCCTCGGCTGGTCGGGGACGGATTTTTCCAGACATATGCACTGTGACAAGTCCCAGGTGTCGAAATGGGAACGCGGGACGGTGGAGATGTCCAAGCCCTATGACCTGCAGTAACGGCAATCGATACGGTGGTCAGATATAGTACCGGCAGATGCTCAAGGATAAACGGGGGGCGCTGAAGCGGTTAGAGGAGCTGAAGGGGCTGTTGTAAGGATAGTAGAGAAATATGGCGAACGGGTCGGTGCGGTCGATCTGATCCTCTTCCACCCTGACATTTCCCCTTGACTCGACTGATAAAAATCAGGCGATAATCATATTATTTTCTGATAGAGGAGAGCCTATACCATGAACGCATTTCTTGAACGCTCCAGTCAGGCCGTGTCCGTCACCGAGGTCTCGCGCTCCGCCAAGACGATTTTTGATCGTCTCTCCAGCGGCACGCAGAAAAAGTATGTGGTGATGAGGAATAATGCTCCTGCGGCGGTGATGATGCCGGTGAGTGTCTACGAGGCACTGATGGATGAGCTGGATGATCTCCATATCCAGCTTATGGTCCGTGACAGGCTGCAAAGTTTTGATCCAGCACGGGCTATCAGCCATGACGATATGGTGCAGCTGTTTGCCGGCGAGGATGAAGAGTGAACTGGCGGGTTAGACAAGGCGAGATCTGGCTGGCGAATCTCAATCCGGGGCGCGGCACGGAACCCGGCAGGGTGCGCCCGGTGCTCATTCTGCAAAATCAGGCGCTCCTGGATGCAGGCCACCCATCCACCCTTATCATCTCGTTGACCACGGTGTTGTGTGACGATGCGTTTACCCGAAAACTCGTAGGCCGGTTCAAGCGCAGCGGAACCGGCGCTTTTGTCGATGGAATCAGAAGCCACCCCGCCGGATCCGCTTCGCTTGATCCGGCCTGCCGTGTGACCCATTGGCCGATGCAAACCAGTCGGACGGCGGAATTTGTTGAGGCTGGAAAACACTTTTCT